>JAJXUF010000011.1 GCA_021783175.1 Pseudomonadota bacterium | reverse complement strand
GATTAAGGGGGTGACCGTCAACTCATCGCCGTACGCGATGCGCATGCACAGCACGACCAGCAACAGGACCGAGAAGCACCACCCCAAGGAGACTGTCAGGGTCATTGACGGCCCGAGCACTCTTTTTGTCATGTCGATTCCCCAATTGATCTTGCCTCGCTCAATTGACACCCCCCCGCAAGGTCTGCGACTAGCCGCGTTACGGTGCTGCCACCGCAGAGGTTCGTTAACGCACCGGAGCCGGCAGATTTTGTCAGGCCAGTTCGGGTGCAAAAAGGAGCAGGAAGTTCATGTCGAAGCTGAAAACTTCCCTGTCCGATTTTGTAGTTATTTATTGGTTGTATGCTGCATAGTCCTTGACCACCACAGAGAGTGTCGCGCAGCAGCCACTTCTATTTCTCAGATTAGTTGAACCGACTATCCTGTTAAGGGGGACGATGGGAAAATCCTGTTCGCGCCGACAAGCTTTCTTTCATAGAGAAATTCTAAGTTATCGTCGGCCGGTTCGAGCTGCGGCAAGGTAATACGGCGCATCCCGGAAAAGAACGGCAACTTCCAGGGCGGCGCCGGTTACCCCGCGTGCCAGACAACGCGCATGGGAGGCAGGCGGCCAACAAAGGAACCGCACCGGCGCGAACCCAGTGCGCAGTGAAACTCGCTTCATGGCCGGCCGTGCGCCGATGACCCATGACCGCACCGAGCCCGCCTTAACTCTCCACCTTTTACTGCAAAGTGTGGAGAGTCGGCGCGGTAGCAACCGAATGGAGTACGGCGAGCTGTGGTACGCCTATATCACGCCCGAGAAATATGAACCGCTTGGCGCAGCCTGCCTCCGCACTTTCAGTGAAAGCCTCTTAATTACACATGGCAGCTGCGGATTAAGTTTGATTGCGTCGAAGATTAGATCTTTCAAGGCTCTACACAATTTCCATACCAATCAAGCCGTTGTGCCCACCAATTCATGCAGTGCTAACAGTTCGATCTCGATGTGTCAGCGTGGCTATCCAGGCTCGCCACAGTGATGCCACTTGACATTCTTCAAAACGGAGGCGTAGCGTACCTCCAAGAAGAAGAGACACTGATAGACGGGTGCCCATTGATGCCCCCGCTGCAGAGATGCCAAAAATGGCACGACCGATTTGGGAGAAGGTCGTCATGGAAGTTCAGAAGAAAAACAGGGTATGCCCCGGGGGCGGCGAGATGCTTCAAAGTGCGGCGGGATTGTCGTGCACGCCCGTGCTGCATTCGCGGGTCAAGTTTTTTCTCACTGCCTGGCAAATTTCCCTCTTCCAACAAGTCGCTGGTCAACTCAGCTATTCACGTTTTCGACCGTACTGCAGCCATGCCTGCATGGACGAATCGCAAGTCGCCATTCCGGGTATTCCAGCGCACCATCGCGGCGCGACTACAACAACATGCCGGATGGACTGGCTCTGATCGGTGACCGAATATCGATTTCGAGAGGAGAAGCAACATGATGACGGCTTCGATAGCAAGCGCCATTGGTGCCACCAACGGCGCCCAGGTCGATGTTTGGCCGGAAGGCCGTACAAAAATAAGCAAGCGCGCGCGGCGATACAGGTTGGGCATGATTCTTTGCTTGCTCTTCATGAGCCCTGTCCTTGTGCCGGTTGCCCAGGCTGGCACGACCGCCAGTATTCCGATTTGCTGGCAAGACGCGGAGAGTTATACATATTGTGCATCGCCTATGGATGCAGCCAACGAGCATCTCGCCAACGCTGCTGCGGCGCTCGCTGCCGCGGGCTTTCCGTATACATTCACCCTAGATCGGATCAGTATTATTGGCGGCGCTCCATCTTATTTGGGCGTCGTGGGCACAAGATCTGATGGATTTACATTTTCCGATACTCTGGCAGGAGTCTGTCCCAGTGGACTCGTCTCAGATCCGGCTAGTGGACTCGATTGTATTTCGGGTAACCAAGAAAACCCCCAGAAAGACAAGGCGCCTCCAGAAGGCAAACCATGCAAGCCCTGCGATAGCAGCTCCCCCAACACCCCACCGCAAGACCCTCCTTGTGACGCCGAAATCGGCAATCCTTGTAACGCTGCCAATGGCAACAAGCATCAGGTGGAGACCGATTATGTCGGGACAGGACCGATGCCACTTGTCTATCAGCGGACATATAACAGCATTTCCAGCGACTACAACCAATTGATCAAGCCGGCGCAATATTGGCGCAGTACCTATGATCGCAGTATTTCTCTCGCCACCATCACGAGCGATTATATTCCAAGCGGGTCGATCACGGCCGCGACCGTCAAGCGTCCCAACGGCGATGTTTACTATTTCACTTTGGTCAATGGCCAGTATGTCCCGGATTCCGACGTCAATGATGTCCTCACCCAGACCACCACCGGCTGGACCTATGCGCTACGCGATGGCACGGTGGAGACCTATGACGCGAATGGGCGGCTCACGGCCATCACCAATGCCGCAGGCATGAGCCAGAACCTAAACTACGATGCCACCACCGGTTATTTGACCTCGGTCACCGATGCCTTCGGTCACAGCTTGACCTTCACGTATGACAGCCAGGGCCGCCTAAGCACGATGACTGATCCCGACGGGAATCAAACGACCTACGGCTATACCACCGATGGCAACAACAACCTGAGCACCGTCACCTACGCCGACGGCAAGTCCAAGACCTATCTCTACAATGAGCAGGCTGATACCGAGAACACGAACTTGCCCCATGCCTTGACTGGCATCATCGATGAGAACGGCAATCGTTTCGCCACGTTTGGGTACGACACAAGTGGTCGAGCAATCCTCACGGAACATGCCCAAACGACGAACAGTGTGCCACAACAGCAGTTTACCTTGAGCTATGACTCGGCCACCCAGACGACCGCCACCGATGCAGCGGGGAACCGGCAGGTCCTAACGTTTAACGTGAATCTCGGCGTCAACAATGCCGTGGGCAAGCAATACGAAGATGCCGCCGGCAATCCCATCGGGACACCCTTGACTAAGATTTACGACGGCAACAACAACCTGACCTGTCACGAGGACGAAGCAGGTCACATCACCACATACACTTACAACAGCACCAACCAGATGATCAGCATGACGGAAGGACTGGGTGGCAGCTGCAGCAACCCCGTTTCCACCATCGCCACCCGCACGACGACCTACCGATACCTCTCGCCAACCCTAAATCTCCTGACGCTGATCAAAAGGCCGAGCGTCTATTCGGGAGGCGGGTATTTCCTGACGACCATCGCCTACAATGACTCGACCCACCCCTTGCTGCCGACCTCGATCCTGCAACTGGGCTACACCCCTGCCGGTGTCGGGGAAAGCCGCGAAGTATCGATGACCTACACACCAGCCGGCCAGCTCGCCACCCTCACCGACCCCGATGGGAATGTCACGACCTATAACTATAACAACTGCACCACAGGTGGCAGTTGCGGGGAACTGGCGAGCATCACCAACGCGCTCACGCAGGTCACCACCTTTCCCGTCTATGACGGCGCCGGCAATCTCATGGAACAGACCGACCCCAACGGACTGTCACACTTCTCGTACTACGACAGCCGCGAGCGGCCGTACTTGCGCATCGACAATGCCGGCACCGGGGTCATCCACACTCTGGGTTATACCTTCTGGCCCTCGGGGCAAGTGGGCACCATCAGGGACGGCACGACCGGCTTTAAGCTCACCAACACCTACGACGCCGCCCAGGAACTCTACCAGACGACGGATAACTTGAGCGATAAGATCACGGATAACTACGATCCCAAGGGCAATCTCGCCAATACCTACACCTATAACCCGGATGGGAGTCTCGCGACGGCCGAAGGCTGGACCTACGACGCCTTCAACCATGTCGCGAGTATCTCTACCCCCGACGGCACCACCACCTACCAGAATGACCCCCTGGGTAACATCCTGACAGTGGTCTCCCCGGACCAAGTGGCGAGCGGGGCCACCAACATCAATACGCAAAACCAATACGATGCGCTCAACCGGCTGTTTCAAACCACCGATCGGATCGGGGGCAGCACGATCTATAGTTATGACGTGAACGACCACCCCACGTCAGTGACCACTCCGACGACGGCAACCTCCCCGCACGGGACCACCACCAGTTATGTGGTCGATGACCTCGGTAATGTCTTACAGGAAACGAGCCCCGACCGCGGGGTCACGACCTACACCTATGACAATGCCGGCAATCTGACTTCCAAGACCGATGCCCGCGGCATCGTCACGGACTACCAGTACGATGCCTTAAATCGCCTTACCACCATCACCTATCCGGCCGACAGCGCCGAGAACGTGACCTACACCTACGACAACTGTACCTATGGCAAAGGGCGGCTGTGTGGTGTAAGCGATGAATCCGGCACCTCGGCGTATGCCTATGATGCCTTCGGCCACCTCGACTCGGACGTGCGCACCCAGAATAACATCGCCTACACCACCAGCTACAGCAACGACCCCCTGGGCGCGGTGCAAAGCGAGACCTACCCCGATGGACGCGTCATCACCTATACGCGCGATGCCAAAGAGCGCATCACCGCTGTCACCGCCACCGTGAACGGCACCACGACGACGCTCTTAAGCAATCGAACCTTCCGGGTCGATAACCAGGTGAGTAGCGAGACCTGGGGCAACGGGCTCCTCGAAAACCGGGTTTACGACACCGCCGGCAGGCTCCAAACCCAGACGGTGGGCACCGACACCCGCGTCTACGGGTATGACAACAACGGCAATCTCACGAGCCTGCAGACCATCCCGCAGTTGGACTGCTTGGGCTATGACAACTTAGATCGCCTGACGCAAAAGACCGTACTCACCGCTTCCGGGGCCAGCTGCTCACCGGCCCCCACCACCGCGGATGAGACCTTCACCTACGATGGCAATGGCAATCGCACCGCCGAAACTCAAGGGTCGACCACCACAAGCTATACCTATAACGCGGGCACCAACCAGTTGGCGAGCATCGGCGGCAGCAGCGTCACCCTCAACCCCATCGGTGGGATCAAGATCGACACCGCCGGCCACCACTTCATTTACGACAATGCCGGGCGCATGGTTGAGCTCATGGAAAACGGTAGTCTGGCGGCCTCCTATGGCTATAACAGCGAGAACCTGCGTACCATGAAGTTCTCCGGAGCGGGCGTCATCCTCTACCACTACGATCAGGCCGGACATCTTCTCGACGAGACCCATGAAGACGGTACCTTCGTCAAGGCGTATGTGTGGGCGGATGACACCCCCATCGCCATGATCACGAAAGACAACACCTCGGGCCAGGAGGTCGTCACCTATCTGCATACCGACTATGACGATACCCCACGCCTGGCCACCGACAGCACCGGCAATATCGTCTGGCGCTGGGAAGGGGTCTTTGGGACTACGGCACCCAACCCCAACCAGGTACAAGTCGACCTGCGTTACCCCGGCCAGTACTACGATGCCGAGACCGGGCTCCATTACAACTGGAATCGGTATTACGATCCCTCTAGCGGGAGGTATGATCAGAGTGATCCGATTGGGTTGTGGGGTGGGTTGAATACGTTCGCCTACGTTCTAAATAACCCGCTTACCTATGTTGATCCGTTGGGTTTAAGCACACTTGTATACAACAACGATACACATACGTTGACTATCTATAATGGCAACGGTCAACAAGTTGGTGACTATCCTGCATATAACAACACCGTAAACCCAGCAACGAATTCGAATTCCGTTGGACCATATCCAGCCGGCACCTACCCCTATGCAGGCTCAGTTGATCACGGATCGGACCCTAATAGCAGCTACGGCGCTAATGGCGCTTATCGTTTCCCACACCCAGGATGTCCGAATTGCGAAGTTCATTCCGGGCGGGCCAACAGCGGCGGTCCGCGCCACCCCACTTATGGGTGTATAAGGACGACTGACAACGGTACCCGGAAGATTAGGCAGCTAATACAAAACGGTGACCAGCCCACTACTTTGACGGTGGTCAGATGATGACACTAAAACCATGTACTACCTTGATACTGATTTTCTTGTTTCTAGCGTTTCCGATTCGGTCTAACGCCGTTTCAAACGCTTGCACAGTTGAGCAGGATTCAAGAGCTGACAAGGCTATCGTACAAGCGAAGCAGTGGAACACTTTGTATAGCATCTATCTCCAGTTCAAGAATTGTGACAATGGGGGCACTGCGGAATTGTTTGATGATGCGGTTATAAAGCTTCTTGCTAATAATTGGAAGACACTGCCGCAATTGACGATGTTGATGTCTCGTGATGAGGACTATAAACGGTTTGTTATGTCGCATATCAGCGCCACTGGAGATCTACATGATCTCAAAAAGATTCAGGTATATGCGAATTCAAAATGTCCTTCTGGGTACAGAAGTACGTGTGATTTGATCGAATCTAAGACGATGGATGCAATTAAGACGCTGGAATCATTTGGCATTCGATAAATACAAATATCTTACAACTGGTATCGGTATTACGATCCGAGCACTGGTAGGTATGTGAGCAGTGATCCGGCGGGGTTGTGGGGTGGGTTCGACGTCCCCCCATCCTGCGTAGCACTTCCATCTAGAGTCCGGTTGTCACTGTAGCCGGTTTTGCTGTCAGTTGTCTTGCGTACTGTGCCGGGGCGAGACCACCCAGTGCCTTCTTCGGTCGCTCCTCGTTGTACTCGCGCCGCCAAGTCTCGATGATGGCCCGGGCATGTTCGAGATTGAGGAACCCGTGTTCGTTGAGACATTCGTCGCGGAACCGGCCGTTGAACGATTCGATGTAGGCATTCTGGTTGGGTTTGCCGGGCTCGATGAGGCGCAAGGCAACACCGCGTTGATGCGCCCAGGTGAGCATGGTGCGACCGCAGAATTCTTTTCCGTTATCGGTACGAATCACCTTTGGCAAGCCGCGCTTGATGGCGAGTGCTTCGAGGATGCGCGTCACCGCCAGGCCGCCGATGGCCCTTTCCGGTCTGACTAAGACGGCCTCATGGGTGGCGTCATCGACAACAGTGAGGCTCTTGATGACCCGCCCGTCGCTACTCCGGTCGAAGACAAAATCCATCGACCAGACCTCGTTCGGAAGCTGTGGTCTGACCAGAGGCTGCCGATCGCCAATCGGCACCTTCTTGCGTTTGCGACGCTTCAATTGCAGCTTCTCCTGCGCATAGAGCCGGTCCACCCGCTTGTGGTTGACGAGGAGTCCCGCCTGGCGGAGCTTCAGGTAGATCATCCCAGCACCATAGCGACGGTGGTGCTGTGCCAGGGTCACAATCTGAGCGCGCAACGTCCTGTTGCGATCCGGGGCGCCCTGGTAGCGGAAACTGCTGGCACTCATCTTCACGACCCGCAGCGCATGACGCTCAGAGAGCCCCTTGTCCATCATGGTCCGCACCACGGCCCGACGCTGTGGTGCCGTTACCACTTTTTTCGCAAGACCTCGCGGGTGACCTCCTTTTCCAGCATGGCCTCGGCAAGGAGCTTCTTGAGCTTGGCGTTCTCGGCTTCGAGGGCCTTCAGACGCTTGGCATCGGACACGTCCATCCCGCCGAACTTGCCGCGCCACAGGTAATAGCTTGCTTCCGAGAACCCGTGCTTTCGACACAATTCCTTCACCGGTATGCCGGCATCGGCCTCGCGCAAAAAGCCGATGATCTGTTCGTCTGAAAAACGCTTCTTCATGTCCAATCTCCTGTCCTGGTTGATGATTGGACTCTAAATCGGGGTGCTACTCAAATGTGGGGGGACGTCGGGGGGCTACCCCCCTTCTAATGGGCGTATTTAGTGCTGACATGGCGTCAAATCCACGGCTGTCGCACCTTCCGTCTGTTCAGTTATCTGGATCTACCTACATTCAATGGCGACTTGTCGACGTTTTCCCGCGGGTGGCCTTAATCATGCGCCTTGCTGACAAGCCGGATGCGCGCGAGTTCAAGCTTGTTCCGCTTGCAGATATCGTTGATATTCGGCGGGAGCGGTAGCGCACGGGGTTGTGCGGCGCAGACCGGCCAATTACGGTCATATCAAATGGTGCCGGATTGCAGTAATTTTGCCGCATACAATAGAGAAGTGGTCATGAAGCCTAGTTTCGGAAATGTCTCCCTCAATCCGGAATCAGCATAGGAGGCAAGCGCGTCAGCGTGTACTCTCTCGGCTCCAAATCTCCGGATTGAAAATTGAAGCTTACCGAACCACCGGTGATTCCGGTACCTTCGTTATCAATTTGAAACATGCCGGCGCCATGGTCGGTGTACGTGTTGTCTGCTAGCGGAGGAGTATATGAAAGTGGGGTTTTCGAAGAAACGGGAAGCAGTAATCCTTTGGGACAATAACAAATGATCAACGGCAAACAGAAATGGATCTTGACAGCAGGAGGCCTGGCAATAATTCTGATGGGCGTTTTTCCACCTTGGACCTATGTGTTCGCGCAACCCGGTAAGGCTTTGTCGGCGGGGTATGCATTAATCAGCAATCCACCCCAAGTACCCGATAAGGCTCTGACGATCTCCGAGTTCAAGGAAAAATACCCGGCCTACAAATCCGTACCCGACGAAAAACTTGCCCACGCGCTGCACGACAAATACTACTCCTCCATGCCGATCGACAAATTCATGTCTAAGGTTATGAGGCATGAAAGTCCAAAGGAACGAGCAGCCATCGGGGCAATTAGCACGCGAGTTGACGTTACGATCCTATTCATTCAGTGGTTCGTGGTGATCACCGCGACCATCGTGGGTGTATTGCTGGCTTCGGGCGAGAAAGGTACGTGATCGCATAGTTTCAGGGTTGCGGCCACACCCTGGCGAACAAGGGGCGGGATACCAGGGTGATTCAGGATTACTTCGGGCACGTCGACATCAAGAATACGGTTATCTATACCGAAACCGCAGCAGCGAGGTTCGAGGGGTTGTGGGAGTAGCTGCGGGGATGCAGTTTCATGTCATCCAAATTGGGAGGAGAAGCAATGAAAACAAGAACTGTGCTGGTACTGACGGTACTGTTGACTTGCGTTTCGGGAGTGACGCATGCCGACCCACTTGCCGACGGCCTCCAGGCACTCAAGGCGGGTAATTACAAAAAAGCAGAACCAATCCTGCGCGCCCTGGCCGTACAGGGCAATGGGGTAGCGGAAGACAAGATCGGGCAGATGTGCTTTTACGGTAAAGGTGTCCCACAGAGTTACATCAACGCACTCAAGTGGTACCGCAAGTCAGCGGATCAAGGCAACGCCGATGCGCAGGTCCGTCTCGGATTCATGTACGACAGTGGTGCAGGTGTTCCCCTCGACCACAAAGCGGCCGCGAAATGGTACCGCAAGGCCGCAGATCAAAATAATACCTCCGCCCAAATTATGCTCGGGGTGAAGCATCCTCGCCAATTCGAGCCATTTTGAAGTAGAGTTCCAACCGTAACAAGGAGCTCTACATGAAGAAGTCCAAGTTCAGCGAAGAGAAGATTGTCCGGATCCTGAAAGAAGTGGAAGCCGGCGCCAAAGTCGCCGAGACCTGCCGCAAGCACGGCATTTCGGAACCGACCTACTACAACTGGAAAGCCCGTTATGCAGGGATGGACGTCTCGCAGTTGCGAAGGCTTAAGGATCTGGAAGCAGAGAACGCCAAGTTAAAACGCATGTACGCGGATCTCGCGCTTACCCACCATGCCCTCCAGGATGTCATCGCAAAAAAGCTCTAAGCCAGGCTGAACGCATGGCGCTCAGCCTGGTGATGCAGAAAGAACACGGCGTAAGCCAACGCGCTGCCTGCCGGGCGCTCAAGCTCTCGCGTTCAGCACCGTACTACCGCCCGGTGGCAAGAGATGATGGGCCGGTGATTGAGGCCATCTCGGATCATGTGGCGGACAACCCCGGCCAGGGCTTCTCGCTCCTGGAACAGAGCTTGCGGGCCGAAGGCCGGCCCTGGGGCAAGACGCGGCTGTGGCGGGTGTACTGCGAGCTTAAGCTCAATTTCCCGCGCCGTGGCAAGAAGCGCCTGCCGCAGCGCATCCGCGAGCCGCTCGCGATACCGGGGGAACGCAACGACACCTGGTCGGCGGACTTCATGAGTGACGCGCTTTGGTCGGGGCGGCGATTCCGCACCTTCAACGTGATTGATGACTTTAACCGCGAATCCTTGCGCATCGAGATCGACACGAGCCTGCCGGCAGTGCGCGTCATCCGGGCGCTCGATGAGCTCATCGAAGTACGTGGTACGCCGAAACGCCTGAGGCTCGACAATGGGCCCGAACTCGTCAGTCACGCACTCGCAGTCTGGGCAAAACAGCATGGCATCGATCTCGTGTTTATCCAGCCTGGCAAACCCACCCAGAATGCTTACATCGAACGCTTCAACCGCACTTACCGCACGGAGGTACTCGACCGGTACATCTTCAGCACACTCACCGAGGTCCGCGCCATGACCGAGGACTGGCGACAACGATACAACCATCGCCGACCGCATCACGCCTTGGGCGGCCTTCCGCCCGTGCGCTATGCCATGGCAAAATCACCCACAACCTCTACTTCCGGGTGACTCGAAAAAGCGAGGATGCTTCAATTCCTTCTGGGGCCATGTAGCCGTCAAGGCTTAATCCGATGTTGACGAATACCTTACTCATCATTTTCCTCTCATTGCTGTGGATGTCGGCCTAACGTTTGAATTTACTGACGCTGCGCAGCTTTATCGCGCAGCGTCCGGTGGAATGACGGATTGGACCGCGATGCGCGCAATGTGCTGTTACCGCGAGATGAGTACTTCATTGAATTGAATGACTGGCTCTATGTCTGTGTAGTTTGGCATATCGCCTTGAAGCACTTCTGCGTTGGGCACGAAGGCAGCGAGAAAATCTTCGACGGAACTAAAGAGGAAGTGGCACATGGCAACGAATGTCGGTTCTGATCCAGGAACCGCACCGCCGAGACCATGCTCAACAGATACCCCCTTGAAGCCAGGATGAGCGCTTAAGAGTTTGATGGACAGGGGCATGTGGGTTTCGACATAGTAGGAAATGTCAAACCGTGAACCTTTGTTATTCGGGTACAGGATGCTGACTCTGATCATGGATGGCTCGCGGATAGTGGTGAGGCGGATATTGGTAAAGGTGAAACCCGAGAGGCCAAACATCTGCGCTAAGCAGCGCGCTTTCGTTTCGCGCGCCTCCTTGAGCGCACAGTTAGACCTGACGATTTTTCCGTGAAACGACCCGTCACGAACTTATGCAGCACACTAGCGATGAGCGTTTGGTATGGCACACCTTCTTCAGCCGCCCGAGTTTGAATATCCATCAGATCGGGTGTGGACAACCTAACATTCACCCTGCGGTCCTTGATAAAAGTAGCCCTGGCCGCATCTTTGTACTTCTTCAGTTCGGCCTTCGAGGGCGATATAGACTTAAAAAGTCCCTTCTCGTAATCCTCAGAAAGCCGCTCTTCATGAGATTCCCTACGCTTTTTCATTTCAATCACCGCCTTTCAAGTAATCTCGGGTGGCCTTTCTGCTCGGAATAACCGTTTTGAGGAAGTAGTACTCTGCTTCTTCCACAAATGGAACCAGAAATACATATTGCTCAACCGCTACGACAAGCATTCGTTGGTTCGGGTATTTGCCTAGGTTGGTATGCGCCACAATATCAAGTAATCCATCAGCTTCGATAGCGAGAACAATCGCTTCGAAGGAAATATTCCGTTCGCCCTTAAGTTGTTCGTTTTTCTCGTGGCTCCAGCGAAAAGGCTTCATTTTTGCAGTCTATCAGACTGTGTGCCTTTTGTCATCACATTAGGAGGACGTTCAGTAGTCACGTCTAACGCAGAGGTGTGCCGCGCCGGCCGCGGATACACCAAGAAACATGGAGCGTTGTCCCCGGCGTCGGCACGAGCGACCCGTTATAAGGCAAAGTGCTCGAAAGCATAATCAGACGCCTCTATTTGCACGATATCGCCTGTTTGCATCTCGATTTTATAAAACGCGCCATCTGACCGTGCCTCATTAATACAGGATGACTCACCCCATGGAGCTTCGTGCGGAACAATGGCTTTGGTGACGCCCCCAAAGATTAATTCGCAGGACACCGCGTTTCGTGAGCGGTCCAGGAATGCTTTTAGCTTTAAGACTACGCGCTTTTCAGGCCAGTTGATAAGAATTTCTTGCACGATGGCGTCGTGCAGCGGAAGCTCTCCAATGTCGTTCGGCACGTAGTTCATTTTGCCTTATAACGTCTAAGCTCTGCCGCGGCGGCGCGCCAGCGCCGACGTCGGCAGGAGCGATTTGTTGAACGTTTGTATGTTCTTTCCTATCCTAACCATTCTGCAAGTGCATCATCCGATGAGAATCCCAATATCGTCAGCGAACACGGATCATGCCCAAATGCCAGAGAATAGCGATTAAGTTCTGGTGCATATAACAACCAGTGATCTCCCCTCTGGGCAACACCGAATATTTTCTTTCCTCGAAAATCATCCAAAGTTCCGCTGTTGAATATTTCGCCGCGAATAGTTACAGGAATCGGTTCGATAACGACCTTCAAAAGCTCTTCGGACTTTTCCCGAATATATACATCCCTATCTTCACGCCACGTACAGGGAGTACAGGAGCCCCTATTTAGAGAATCTGTAATAGCAGACATTGCCTCTTTCCTATTCATAACGCCCAACGTGGTTTTAACCGGCGCAGGTCATGATAGCTTGACATGTGCTCCAGCTTCACCCTGCGTCCGATTGAAAACAGAGTTATGTTGAATCCTACTCTTCCTTTGTGTTTCGGGACTTCCTGTCTCCGTTTCTCCTCCAAGCAAGCAGAATTGATGGTGGAAGGATTGCTGCGGCAAAAAACAAAAACGTGACTCTTACGGGAAAAATCAAGTAGTCGATGCCATAAGCAATCGCTAGACCGAATATTCCAAATAAATACCAGATCAGCGCGATCTTCTGTATTTTGTTTAGCTTCTTCCACCGAGTTTTCGTTAAATAAATTAAATATACGGAAAGAAGACAGGACGCAAACAATGCTGGAGGAAAACCAAGATACACACGCAAGAAATACATAGCGATAAACAGAAGAAGACCTAAGGCCACTATCGATACCGTCGCCTTCATGCCTTTAGCCATTGCTTCCCTACCTCCTGGCAACATAACGTTTGAGTTGAGCCGCGGCCCGCAAGGCGGGTGGGCCCTTGACAGCGCAAGGCGCTGTCAAGGGCGTCGGCTCGAACGATATGTTAGGGCGCACTATTTCCTACCCAGCGAGTCTAGATATTTTTGATATTGAGCTTGTTGGCGCTCCCACGTATCTAAAATCTTCTCGAAACGAGTCATATCTTTTTCCTGCCGCGCAATCAAACCTTCTGTGCGCGCCATTAACTTTTCATTCATTTCATGTGTCTCTTCCTGGCTCTTCGTCGCCTCTGCGATGTAGGCAGCGTATTGCTCACGAAGCTCATCTTTCGTGGGAACATGGTCAGTTGTTTTAACTTGGCCTGCGCTGACAGAAACTGAGACAACCCAAAGTAAGGCAAAAATTATGGAACGAAGCATCCGATCCTCCTAAAAGCGCTCTAACGGTGAAGCTGTGCGGCGCCTAGGCGCCTAAGTGTCAGGAAACAAGGCTCCATTTCCCAGCGTCCGCACCAGCCTGTGGTTAGCGTAAGTAACCCCATGCCATCCAAGCCAAAAAATGTGGTAACTCGAAAATGGCGAGAAAGCCGATGAACATGACTAGACCATCGATTCCGCGATTCTTGATGAGATGGTACGGGAGGACAACTGGCCATAACAAAAACACAAAGAACGCATATTCGAACGGTTTGCTCTCCCCCCTTGCTCTGACATCATTTCGTGCCCAGAGAGCGACGATTATAGCGAAACAGAACATCCATAGGATTCCTGTTCTTCCAGATAGCGCTGCTCTTTTCATTACGGCGACTACGGCTAACGATCCGTAAACAATCGAGATGGAGAGAAGGCTAATTATTAGCAAAATCTGCACTAGTTGTTGTTTTGTTTTCATGAACGCTAACGTTTGAACTCAGCCGCGCCGAGCGAAGCGAGGGTAACCAAAGCGCGCAGCGCTTTGGGCGTCGGCTGTAGTGAATAATTAGACTTCATGCTGCGCCTTATATAACGCCCATGCAGGCAATGCGGCATACAGCGCAAATAGCCAGCCACCCGTTACCCCAAACAGCACCGTCTGCACGGCGCAAGCGACAAGTACAGACCTGAGTATGGCGCGACGGCGGGTAAACACCACAACGGCGCCTAAGAGTAACGAGATTAGACCCCATTCTGTAACGAGCACAAAGGACCACCGATATTCGTTCTTTGGTGAAAAGGCGTACTTCACAAAACCGAACGGCTGACTTAACCCCCGAAGAAGTATTATCCACATACCCGCGACCAGCGCCGTGCTCATCAGCAATATCGCTGCGGCCATTGGCTTTGACGAAAGGCGCGGTCTCCACATGAAAGTCTAACTATAATTCGGTGGCAAAAATGCCATATAATCCCGAGCCAACGCCATATAAATCGGCGCCACTTCCCCAACCATCTGATTCGCAAGGAGGCGATGATGGACAACAAGGCGTCTTCTTCTGCCCAAGGATCGTCTAGGCCACCCGGCCTTCTCCAGGTCACGCGCGACAAGCTTCGGCTCAAGCATTACAGCCTGCGCACCGAACGCAGCTACCTGGGCTGGATTCGTCGGTTCATCCGATTTTACGCTGCACGTCACCCGCGCGAGATGGGGGCGACGGAGGTCGAGGCGTTCCTCAGTCACTTGGCCGTTGACGGAAAGGTCGCAGCGTCGACACAAAACCAGGCACTTGCTGCACTTCTGTTTCTTTATCGAGAGGTGCTTGAAGTTGAATTGCCTTGGCTCAACAATGTGACGCGCGCTAAAGAGCCCGTGCGCCTGCCGGTAGTGCTGTCTCGAGGTGAGATCACTCGGCTTATAACTCACCTCTCCGGCGAGCACCAGCTGATGGCACGACTCCTTTACGGAACCGGCATGCGTCTCATGGAATGCCTTCAGTTGCGTGTGAAGGATGTCGATTTCGATCGCCAGGAAATAGTAGTGAGGGGCGGAAAGGGCGCCAAGGATCGCGTTACTTTGCTCCCCAACGCGCTGCGCGACGAACTGACGCAACAGTTGGTCCGAGCACGCGCATTGTGGCGGAGAGACCGGGCAACTAAATCGCCTGGAGTGGAAATGCCCACAGCACTGTCCCGCAAGTACCCGAGTGCGGGGACAGAGTGGGCGTGGTTTTGGGTATTCCCCGGCGGGGAGCTCGCAAGCGACCCGCGCAGCGGCATCGTTCGCCGGCACCACAGGCACCCTCAGGCCCTGCAACGCGCGATCAAACGTGCGGTATACAATGCGAATATCGTTAAATCCGCCACGACTCATACTTTGCGGCACTCCTTCGCAACGCACTTGCTCCAAGCCGGTTATGATATTCGCACCATCCAGGAGCTACTCGGGCACAAGGACGTAAGTACGACCATGATCTATACTCACGTCCTCAATCGCGGGGGACGAGGTGTAGTCAGCCCTGTCGATATTTGAAACATACGTTACCGGTTCGGACTTCAGGGATCAATGCTGTCCCACAGATATAATCACGATCCCGCCAGAACTCGCGAAGGGTCACGTCTAGACACTAACGACGGGGATAACTACCGTTGAACTGATGTAAAAATCTCCGACACTGGGTGGCCTCGCGCCAACCGAAAATCATTGCGAATTTCGCGGAAGGCCGACGCAAGAGGTGATGTACCGGCTAGACATGGCGCCACGACATCTCGACAATAATTTCGGAAAAAAGATCGTGCGCACTGCAGCCAAGGCCAGTATTAAAGCACCGTCCAAAACGGCGATGTTGGCTTCAGGCCCGGGATGGCCATGCAAAACCTACCTTGTTTCCCATCATCAGCGTGGTATGACCTTCCCGCAAACGCCGCCGATCGGCCAGCGCATCTAGCCTCAATTGCAGCCCCTTCGGCCCTCCCTCCGCCCCTGCACCTCACCGGAAACAATGCGCGTGTCACGCGGTCAAACCGGGTGGTCCACTCTCGGACCTACAATAGAAAAGCTCTAGTAAACTTTCCGCCGAACCCGCAAAAAAGAGAGGTGCACATGGATACGCCAAGACACGCCGAAGCGATTCTTGCCGGTCAAAGGGCACTTGTCACCCGAGCGAACTCCGGCATCGGCGCCGCAACGGCTCGCGCGTTGGCTGCAGATGGAGCCAAGGTGGTCGTGATTTATGTTACGCACCCTAATGCCGCGGCCGCAATTGTCGATGACATAAACTCTGCAGGTCGGGAGGCGATGGCGATCCAGGCAGACATGAGTCGCGAAGACCAGGCACGAAAGATGTTTGGAAAGATGTTCGAGGCCTACGGAAGCATCGACATCCTGGTCAACATCGCCGGCCTCCTGAGCGATTCATGGCTTCACGAGATTACACTCGGCACCGGAGCCACGCTTTACGTCGATGGCGGCGTGACACTATATCCTGGATTTCGCGAAGGCGGATAAGCCTTTCCACGCAACCACGACCAAGGCAGCCGACATCCGCGGGCTGCGTCAGCAGCAGCGTCATGCTACTGGAAAAGGAGCTGATTCATGAATGATAATCTGCCGACCGAGGCCGAACGCAGACGCCTGGAAGCCCAACACAACGAGCACGAGAACTGGCGCCTCTGGGGACCCTATCTTGCGGAGCGCGCTTGGGGCACAGTACGCGAGGATTACAGCGCCAAAGGCACAGCTTGGGAGTACTTCGATCACGATCAGGCGTGTTCGCGCGTATACCGCTGGAACGAAGATGGCATGGGTGGGATATGCGATGACGAACAACGCTTATGTTTGGCGCTAGCGCTGTGGAACGGAAAGGATCCGATCCTAAAGGAGCGCGCATTCGGCGTTACCGGCAACCAGGGAAACCACGGAGAAGACGTCAAGGAACACTACTTCTATCTTGACGCCACGCCCAGCCATAGTTACCTGCGTTACCTTTATAAGTATCCTCAGAGCGAATACCCTTACCGCCAACTTGTCGCGGAGAACCAGCGGCGTACCCGCCACGAGCCGTCGTATAATCTGCTTGATACAGGCATCTTTGCGGACAACTGCTACTGGGACGTCGAGATGCGCTATGCAAAGGCTGCAGTCGATGAAATACATCTGCGCATCAGCATAACCAACCGCGCCGCGACCCCCGCCACACTGCATGTCCTGCCCACCCTGTGGTTCCGCAACACCTGGGCATGGGGTGACAAGATCAATGCGCATCCGAGGATTACGGCCGAAGCCAAATCGGTTGGCTGCGGCTGGTCCATCACCGCACATCATCCATCTCTCGGAAATTACTGGCTATACGGGGAACAGCAGGCTGAGCTGCTTTTTACGGAGAATGAGACAAATACCGAACGCTTGTGGGAAACCACAAATCCCGCTCCCTACGTCAAGGACGCCTTTCACCGGCGTGTGATTTCAGGTGATACCGGTGCCGTCAATCCGTCACAAACCGGAACCAAGTTTGCGGCCTGGAATATTTTAACAATTGCTGCCGGTGCCACGGCGGAACTACGGCTGGTACTGACAGCGCGGCACCTGGATCGCCCGTTCGGAAGCTCGGACGCTGTGTTCGCCGCGCGAGAGTCGGAGGCCGAAGCGTATTACCGCAGCATTCTCACCCATACCTCGGCGGAAGACTATGCCATCGCTCGCCAGGCCCTGGCCGGCATGATTTGGAACAAGCAGTATTATCACTATGATGTTGCGCGCTGGCTTGACGGCGACCTAATACCTCCGCCAGCCCAGAGAAATCGCGGCCGCAATCATCTGTGGCGACATCTTAAAGCAGCAGACGTCGTCTCTATGCCCGATACCTGGGAGTACCCATGGTTCGCTTCCTGGGATCTCGCCTATCAATGTTCGGTGCTCGCCCTCGTCGATGTGGATTTTGCCAAGAACCAGATCGATCTAATGCTGAAGGAACGTTACCTCCATCCCAAGGGACAGATCGCGGCTTACGAGTGGTCGTTCGAGGACGTCAACCCCCGGTATTTGCCAAGGGGGCGCTCAAGGTGTTTCGCGCCGAACGGGTGCAGCGTGGTCAGGGAGACCTGCATTTTCTTGAGCGCGTGATGCACAAGCTGCTTATGAATTACACGTGGTGGCTTAACAAGAAGGACAAGGACGATAACAACATATTCGAGGGTGGGTTTCTGGGGATGGATAATATCTCCGTCTATGACCGCTCGAAACCGCTCCCGCCTGGCTACAGCCTGAAACAGGCGGACGCAACCGCCGGCGTCGCCATGCTTGCGCTCAATATGACAGTGATGGCGCTGGAACTCGCGGTGGAAGACTCCGATTACGAGGAAATCGCCATTCAGTGTTACGCGCAGTTTCTCTCGATCGCCAACGTCATTTCGGGGCACGCAGTCGAATGTCCATCGCTTTGGGATCCCCAAGATGGATTCTTCAAGGACCTGATCATGGACCCAGACGGACAATGCCACCGAATCGATGTTTTTTCCTTTGTCGGGCTGATTCCATTGATGGCCACCGAGGTAATCGATCGACGGCTGCTTGCCAAAGTGCCGCACTTCCGCCAGATGCTGCGCGAGCACGAAGACGGAATGTTGGACCGGCACACAGTTTGCGCCTGCCCAGAGCGCGAGAATGCTCGAGGCGAACATCTGCTGGCCCTGGTGGGAAACGACCGGCTTCTGCGAATCCTGCCACGCGTGCTGGACGAAAAGCAGTTCCTTTCCCCTTTTGGCGTGCGCAGCGTCAGCAAGATCCATGCGACGCGCCGGGATCTCGGAACGCTGCCGGGCGTCGGGCACGCGGTTATTGAGTACGCGCCAGGCGAGTCCGATTCACCTCTGTTCGGCGGTAACTCAAACTGGCGTGGACCGGTGTGGATGCCGGTGAATTACGCGCTAATTCAGGCGCTGGAAAAATTCCACCGCTTTTTCGGCGATTCGTTCACGGTCGCGGCACCTTGTCTGCATGATCGTCAAATTTCGCTTGGCGCGGCGGCCAAGCTCATTGCCGACCGTCTGGTGAACATCTTTCGTCGCGGCGAAAACGGACTCATCCCTGCCTTTCCGCCGGGCAGCCCCTTCCAGCGCGATCCTCACTGGCGCGATATGATGCTGTTCCACGAATACTTCCACGCCGATACCGGCCAGGGTTTGGGGGCGGCCCACCAGACCGGCTGGACCGGGCTTGTCGTCAATCTGATGTTGCGTCGCTACCGATCCGACATTCCCGAGTTCTGGCGCAAACATCCAGGCAATCAAATCCCCACCGCGCACGCGCAAGCCGCTATGCAAACCACGCTTGGCAAGTCTGGCAACCGTACTTAATCTAGCTGACCGCAGGAACGCTTTTTTGCGCCTGCTCGCCACCCGTATTGACTTGCATCTCGCGGAGCCAATCCAGCCTCCGGTGCCGTGCGAGGTGCAAAGGTGTCCATGAATGCGGAACCTTGAATACAAAGTGATAACGAGCTACATGGTAGCTTGGGTCAAAGCCGTAAAAATTGAGTTTCATGCGCGCCAGTTCTTCGGCGCGATACTTTTCCAGCGGCTTGAGCGCCTCGTCTTCACGACGCGCGCGCCGCTTGTCTTCAAGGAGAGCGTCGATTTCAGCGCTTGCTGCGAAGGACTCGGCACACGCTTGAACTTCGCGCAGGAATTCACCCGCGTCACCGGCGAATTGTGCATCCACTAAACCGGATCTCGCCGCCGCACGCGCGCCGACCGGCAGTCGATTCTCCATAATCGCCGAAGCCTTTTCGCTGCCTACGCGTTTGGGCAACAAATAAGTCCAGTATTCCGACCCGTATAGATTGCCCATTCCCTTGTAGTGCGGATTGAGCACGACACCGTCGCGCACGTACACTTTGTCCGCCGCCAGCGCAAGAAAGACACCCCCTGCCCCGGCGTTACTGCGCAATGCCGAAATCGTAAGATGCGATTGCGTGTTAATGATCGCACACGCCAGATCGTTCATGGAATTGATATTTTTCCATGATTCGTCCGCAGGACTTTCCGCTGCTTCGATCGTATTCAGATTAATGCCATTCGACCAGAAGTCGCTTCCGCCGAGCAGCACGATCACCCGCGTTTGCCGTTCACAGGCCGCGCGATACGCATGCAGCAGCCGCTGACATTGCTCCGAGCTCATGGCACCGTTGTAGAATTCGAACTCCAGATAGCCGACCCCATTCTTCTCGCGATAGGAAATCTCGCGATATGTCGCGGGGCCGCATTCCGTGTCGGCCGGCGGGGACACCATCGGAATACCTTCCAGATAGTCGCGTAGCGCAAACGTCGCCGGCAGCTTGAGGCCCGCATCGCCAGGAGATATCAGCCGCACATGCCCGATCCACACCGCCCCATCGCGCGTCGCACGGCAAAGCGCACCATCGCGCCGCGCGATGATCGCGCCGCTGGCACCACGCAACGTACCCTCTTCCCAGGCATCGAATAGCCGGCAGGTCTGGCCAAAGAGCGCATCTTCCACGCCAGGAAATCCGTCGGCAGCGCGAATCTTGCGCATCACCGTTTGGGTGTCGTCCTTCTGCCAATCGACGAGGCGTTGCACCTGCCGCAACAACGGCCGCGTCCGCCCGCAAACCTCGGGACTGGAATAATCCAACGGCTCGGGTGCGGCAGTTCCGCCTTCAATACGACGGATGGCATCGACGACAGCCACCACCGCCGCCTCCGTCACCTCATGCCGGTAAATACTGCTTTTTGGCGCCTCGCGCATGGCAAAGCTAGCAGCCGACCAGATGTCACCTCCATCCATGTCCGCGTTTGCCTGCAGTACGGTGACACCCCACTCGTGCTCTTGGTTCATGATCGCCCAGTCAAGAGCAGATGGTCCGCGGTCACCCTTGATGCCAGGATGAACCACAAGACAGCGATAACGTCGCCACACCGTTTCTGGTATCGCACGCTTGAGAAACGGTGCCAGAATCAAGTCCGGCTGGTACAAAGCAACCGCTTCGGAGGTGGCCAAATCATTGATGTCAAATTCAACTGAAATTTCGTGCCCGCGCTCGCTCAGCTCGACGTAGAGTCTTTGGGTCAGGCTATTGAATGCATGGGTAAGAAAAAGTATCCGCATGGTCTCATTCCGCAGAGGTCTCGTGCGTGGCCGGTCGTGGCCGTGCCTCGCGTTCGTTTCTCCGGAACTTGTAGTATGCCGCGCAAGCACCTTCCGAAGACACCATGCACGACCCGATCGGGTTGCGCGGTGTGCACACCGTGCCGAATATCTTACAGTCGTGCGGTTTTTTGACTCCGCGCAGAATAGCACCGCATTCGCATGCCCTGTTTTCGGCAACGGTATGTGCCATCAGGGAGAATCTCGCCTCCGCATCATACTGCGCGTACTTGCGCTTGATGCGCAGCCCACTATAGGGAACCGTACCGAGCCCACGCCATTCAAATGAGCGACGCAATTCGAATACCTCGGCGACAAGCGTCTGGGCTTTGACGTTGCCGGCGACCGTCACGCCGCGGGTGAATTGATTTTCCACTTCTGCCCGACCGTCATTCAACTGCTTCACCAACATGTGCACTGCCTGTAATACATCCAGCGGTTCGAAGCCAGCGATCACGACAGGGCGCTGGTATTCGCGCGCGAAATATTCATACGGCCGGCTGCCTATCACCGTGCTGACATGGGATGGGCCGATAAATCCATCCACCTGCACCGTACCAAGCTCGCGAACATCAGGAGAATTTAGAATGCTCTGTATCGCCGCCGGGGTAAGCACGTGATTGCAGAATACCGAAAAATTCTTAAGCCCCAGGCGCTCGGCCTCGAGAATAACTACAGCGCTAGGTGGCGTGGTGGTTTCGAAACCGATAGCAAAAAAAACCACCTGCTTCGCGGGGTTCTCGCGCGCCAGCTGCAACGCCTCCGCCGCCGAGTACACCATATGCACTGCGCGGCCTTCGGCCCGCGCCTTCAATAGACTGCGCTTTCTTGATCCAGGCACGCGCAGCATATCGCCATAGCTGCACAGCAGGACATCGGGCATATTGGCAAGCTCGATGGCATTATCCAGGCGGTTGATCTGCAGAACGCACACCGGACATCCCGGTCCATGGACCAGACGCACGTTCGAAGGAAGAAGGTCCTGAACGCCGTAGCGAAAGATGGCGTGGGTATGACCGCCGCAGAACTCCATGACGCTGTATTCACGCGTCGAATGAACCTCGGCGGCGATAGCGTGCGCCAATGCCTGCGCAACCTGCCCATCGCGGAACTCGCTAATGTATTTCATGATCACCTGCTGGTGCCAGGGCAACCATTTCCGCGAACAGATTGAGGGTCTTTTGCGCCTCCTCCTGGTCAAGCCGCGCGATGGCAAAACCGACGTGAACGATGACGTAGTCACCGACTTCTGCTGCGTCCAATAGGGCGAGCGATATCGCGCTGCAGACACCGCCAACCTCGACGATTGCCTGCTGCTCAGGCAGCAACTGCACAATCCTTGCCGGTACCGCGAGACACATTTTGAGTTTTGCCTCCTGTTCCAGATTCAAGATTTGCCGCGCTATGCCGCGCCGTTTATCGTTATCTCGTGGGCGACGCACGGATCGAGCGCCGATACCAGCATGCCGATGCGCTGCCTGAGTTCGGCCAGTTCCCCGAAACGCAGACCGCGCAGCCCGTACACCAAAGGTCCCTCCGGGTGAAAGTTCCACTCTGTCGGCGCCAGGATCCGATAGTCACGAATTACGCCCTGCTCTACTTCAAGGCGATGCGCGAGACGTCCACGCGCCGCCTCTACGACACCGACGCCCGCACCGTTTGCGATATATTGCTCCGACGGCCGGGGCGCCTCTTGCTGCGCTGCAACCTGTAGTCCGGCAATCTGCGCCGGTAAATCGTGTATGGCGCACACCAGTTCCACAAAGCGCGCCGCCATGCGCACGATCAGTCCGTTGCCGTACCGCCGCCGCAGGTCACTTATCAACGGCCAGCGTGCCTGGCGCGCCAAGGGACCGGTTTCGTAAACCTTGCCGCGCCAGTAAGGTCGTGCCGCAATCTGCCAGGCACTGCTGCCGGACAGCAGCTGATCAAATTCGCGCGCATCGATTTGTGGCATTAATTGCATATCGCAGCGGCCGAATTCAGCAATGTCATTCTGCTCCAAACGACGGAAGGCCATTGTCGCAACATTGTGTGTACTGCGATACCAGCCACGCAGCTGCGCGCAATCATCTATCCCCAGCCATTCCTCACTGCGCATACCGAGCAAGACATCGCTCATCAGCGTCTCCAATTGTTCCACGGCATTTGCCAGAGCCGCTGCGTTGATCTTCACCCCGCCGGCCGATTTCGCGTGCGCCGAAGGGATGCTTCCCAGCGCGTCGCGCGTCGCGCGCAAGTAGGTGTGAACCCGCGCCAGCGACGGCAGATCTGGTCCCGCGCCGTCGTATAAGCGCGGCCAATCGATGAGCAGTCGTCCAAAGTGCTCCTGGACCGTCTCCAGTGACAAACTAATCTGTCTCGCCGCCGATTGCTGCGGTGTCGGTTGCAATCCACTCAGCGCCTCCCGGGCCATGCTCCCTGCGACCGCCTGGGCACTGCCGCAAATACTGAATAACCGTGGCAAAATTGCCAGTGCCTGATCCACTGGCTTGCCAACGAGGACGCGACAGGCATCAATATGGCGGCTCGAATGAATCTCAACATCGCGAATCTTATGCGCGGCCGCTATCACTCCGATGTGCACGCGGCCTTCCATGTCGGGCACCCCGGCCATTAGATCGAACCACCCCCGCCAATATACATACGATAGCAGCGAACCACAGATGCAACCGTTCTAACTTTGATATAGGTCAATATCCTGCATCACCCGCGCCGATTATTGCTGTTCCACACTCTACCCGGGGCATTGAATGATCGGATTCCCTGCTATCCTCCGTCATACCAACCGTTAGCGCCTTATCGTCTCCCGCCGGGACCAGCCAGGGCGTCGCTAACCAGGGTCTGCGCCTCCTGCAGAATGAGGTCAAGATGCTGGCGATCCAAAAAGCTCTCGGCGTATATCTTGTAGATATTTTCGGTACCTGACGGGCGTGCCGCGAACCAACCATTGCGTGTTACCACTTTCAATCCGCCGATCGATGCGCCATTTCCGGGGGCCTGCGCCAGGATGCTTTCAATCTTTTCTCCGGCAATTTCGGCGCGGCGCACTTGCTGCGGTGACAGTCTTGCCAACAATTGCCTTTGTTCGAAACTGATGGGAGCCTCAACACGATCAAACAGCGGTTCACCCAGCTCGCGCACAAGATCACCGTACACTTCCCCCGGATCACGGCCCATCCGGGCGCTAATTTCCGCGGACAGCAACCCAGGTATGATTCCGTCCTTGTCCGTCGTCCAGACACTGCCATCGAAGCGCAGGAACGATGCGCCAGCGCTCTCCTCGCCACCAAACCCCAGCGAACCATCGCGCAAACCATCGACGAACCATTTGAAACCGACCGGCACCTCGTACAATCTTCGGCCAATTTTTGCGGTAACACGATCAATTAGCTGGCTGCTTACCACCGTCTTGCCGACCGCCGCCTGCCTGTTCCAGCGCGGCCGGTGAGGAAAGAGAAAAGCGATAGCCACTGCCAAATAGTGATTTGACGGCATCAGCCCGCTACTGTGCGTGACGATGCCGTGGCGATCATGGTCGGTATCGCAGGCAAATGCGACGTCAAAGCGGTCTTTCATACCAATCAGGCGTCGCATCGCATACGGTGAGGACGGATCCATCCGGATCTTGCCGTCCCAGTCGAGCGTCATAAACCGGAACGTCGGATCAACAACCTCGCTGACAACAGAAAGATTCAGCCGGTAGCGTTCGGCGATCACGCCCCAGTAATGCACGCCGGCACCGCCAAGCGGGTCCACCGCCATGCGTATATCCGCGCCGCGGATGGCATCCATGTCAATTACATTGCCGAGATCGCCTACATAAGTGTCGAGAAAATCATAGCGGCGTGTGGTTGAAGCGTGCAAAGCCTGCTGCAGTGGCATGCGCTTAACACCCGCCAGATCTCGCTCTAATAAAACATTGGCTTGAGCTTCGATCCAGCCGGTGGTCCCCGTTTCCGCCGGCCCACCGCTCGGCGGATTGTATTTGAAACCGCCGTCCTGCGGTGGATTATGCGATGGCGTAATAATGATACCGTCGGCCAAATGTTCACTGCGCCCACGGTTGTACGTCAGGATTGCGTGCGAAACAGCGGGAGTCGGCGTAAATTCGTCGTTTTGCGACAACATAACATCAACACCGTTTGCCGCAAGAACCTCGAGCGCGGACGCCAACGCGGGCATCGATAATGCATGGGTGTCCGCAGCGAGGAAAAGCGGCCCGTCAATTTTCTGTTGATGGCGGAACCCGCAGATCGCCTGTGTAATGGCGAATATATGCCGCTCATTAAAACTCCCCGCAAGCGATGACCCTCGATGACCCGATGTGCCGAAAACCACGCGCTGTGACGCTTCCGAAGGATCCGGCTGTTCGCTGTAGTAGGCAGTAATGAGACGCGGGATGTCGGCCAGTACCGATTCGTCGGCCGGCTTTCCGGCACTTGGATTGATGTTCATGTTACTCCTGTCATCTACACAACGACCCGCGGTTCCCCAATGTCAATCGGCAGCGAACGCTCACAGCTGGGGTGCCAACAGCCGAGCCATACCCTCTTCCACCTGCCTGATGAGGCCGGCCCTGGAAATACCGGGCAGCGCGTCCAACAATAACCCGCCTATCCAACCATCGATTGCCTGAATCTCGCTGGCGCTGTAGACGAGCACACCGACTTCATAATTGAGGAACAGGCTCCTCAGGTCAATGTTGGCCGACCCGAGGATGGCGATATCATCGTCCATCAGCACCGCCTTGGCGTGCAGCATCCCGGGCATATAGAACAGCACTGTACCGCCTTCATCCGCGATTTCGCGCAAAAAGCTGCGCCCGGCAATGTCAGCAATGCGGTGATTAGAGCGCTGGGGAACGAGAATCCGGACGTCGACGCCGCGATGTACCGCGAGAATAAGCGCTCTACACAAGGCATCGTCCGGAATAAAATACGGCGTGACAATCCACAGCCGGCTGCGAGCCGAGAATGCAAGGCTGAGCAACGTGTCATAGAGCGGATCTCCCGGCACGTCCGGACCGGACGGCACGACCTGAATGCTGCCGCCCCCCTGCGCGCCGCCACATACAATTCCCGCTGATCCACCGGTCTCGATCCATTCACCGCTGGTGAAACCCCAGTCGCAGCGAAACAAGTCGACAAAATGCGACGTCGCGGGCCCTTCGAGAGTGAACGTAAGATCCGCCCAGCGCCCGGCGCGCGCTTCTGGTCCGAGATATTCGGTGGCTATATTCGCGCCGCCGGCCAGTACCCTACGCTCGTCCGCGATCACGGTCTTCCTGTGATTACGCAGATTGGATCGCCCACGCAATGGTCGGTGGAATACAGGCATGAAAAACGCAAAACGACCGCCGGCTTCGGCCAGCGGCGCAAGCCAGTGGCGACGGGTATGCAGCGAGCCCACTCCATCAAGCAGCAGACGCACCCGCAAACCTTCACGCGCGCGCCGCGCCAGGCGCGCGATGATATCCTGGCCGACAGCATCCGGATGCAGGATAAAGATACCGATGTAGATGCTGCTAGCGGCGCTTTCAATGAGGTTAACGAGTGCCGCATAGCTGTCCTCGCCGCTGACGTGAAGCTGCAGACGGTTGCCGTGGGTGGCCGGAGGCACATCGTGCGAGAGCAGCAACCTCTCAATCGAGGTCAGAGATGCGGGTGACTCTACTGCGGGTAGCTTGATTCGCTCCTTGCGCGCCGCCAGGCTGCGGATCTTGCGTCCTCCAAGCAGGAGATACAGCGGTACACCGACATACGGAACTAGGACTATGGCGAGCAACCACGCGATGGTCGCAGTCGGCGGGCGACGCTGCCGGATAATCTGGGTAATCAACAATGCAGCGAACAGAAATCCTGCTGTCGTCGCGACATACGATGCAACCCAGGATGTGATCATGCAACCCAGCCTGCTGCTTTGATAATGGACCGCAGCTGCGAAGTGGCCGCATAGTGCGCCCTTAACCGATATTGAAAAGGCGACGCAGGCCTGCCTCTGCGCCGGCGCAATCCTCCCATGTATGCTGGCGTTTCGCTGATCAGTTTGTGCGAGAAATCATTCATCCCCGGGGCACCAGCGCTGTCAATCGGTCGAGACTCCGGAGCTTAGCTTATTTCTGTGTCGAAGACTTTAATGCCTCAGCCGCGATACGCGTTACCTCCTCGCCACTGATAACCTCTTTCTCCTGCAATACACTGGCCAGGGCGTCGAGCGCAGCGCGTTTTGCCAGCAGGATTTCCCGGCTCCGGCGGTGACCCTCCGCGACCAGCGCTTTTACCGCTACATCGATCTGGCGCGCCGTATCCTCGCTATAGTTTTTTTCCTCGGTGTAGTCGCCACCAAGGTAAATTGACTGCTGGCGTCGCCCGTAGGTAAGCGGCCCGAGCTCATCGCTCATGCCCAGGCGGGTGACCATCTCGCGAGCGATTTCGCTTGCACGCTCGAGGTCATTGGATGCACCACTGGAAATATCCCCTAACACGATCTCCTCGGCCGCTCTGCCGCCGAGAAGAATCGCAATCTGGTCCTCAAGTTCCTTTTCCGTGGACAGAAACTTCTCCCTAATTGGAAGCTGCATGGTGTACCCCAGCGCTGCAACACCGCGCGGGATAATTGACACCTTGTGCACCGGTTCGCCGGTTTCGACCGTTATCGCCACCAAAGTATGGCCAGATTCGTGGAATGCGACTCGTCGCTTTTCCTCCGCGTTAAGTACCCGGTGCTTCTTTTCCGGTCCTGCGATAACCCGGTCGATCGCCGCTTCAAAATCGGACATCGTCACTGCCTGATGATTGTTGCGCACCGCGAGTATGGCGGCCTCATTGGCAATGTTTGCCAGATCAGCGCCGACAAATCCCGGAGTCCGCTGAGCCACCACGCCAAGATCGACATCCGCTGCCAGAGTCAGCTTGCGGGCGTGCAACTTGAGAATCTGGGTACGCGCCACGAGATCGGGCTTGTCGACTACAATCTGGCGATCGAACCGTCCGGCGCGCAACAGCGCCTTGTCCAGCACCTCCGGGCGGTTGGTCGCCGCCATTACCACTACGCCGGTGGACGGATCGAATCCGTCCATTTCCGTTAGCAGCTGATTCAGCGTCTGTTCGCGTTCGTCATGACCACCCATGATAACCGGGCCACCACGTGCGCGGCCGACAGCGTCAAGCTCGTCTATAAAAATAATGCACGGTGCCTTGGCGCGCGCCTGCTGAAACAGATCGCGTACGCGCGCCGCGCCCACCCCGACGAACATTTCAATAAACTCAGAACCGCTGATATTAAAGAAAGGTACCGCTGCCTCGCCCGCGACGGCACGCGCCAGCAGAGTCTTGCCTGTTCCCGGCGCCCCAAGCAGCAATACCCCTTTTGGCATGTGCCCGCCAAGCCTTTGAATGCGGGTCGGATCCCTGAGAAATTCGATGCTTTCCTTGAGCTCTTCTTTGGCCTCTTCCGTACCGGCAACATCGTCAAACGTAACCTTGGGAAGAGTATCAGCATGAATATGCACGCGGTTGTTGCCGATATTTAGCAAGCCGCCGGCCCCGGTCATCCTGCGCGACATCCAGCCCCAGAACAAAAACAATAGTCCCAACGGCACAAGCCAGCTCAATAGGGCGCCGAACCAATGCGATTCCTGTCGCACGGTATAACTCACACCATGCTTTACCAAAAGTCGCGCCAACGTGTTGTTTGGCAGCGGTACCGTTATGAATTCGCGCGGCTTGCCGGATTTCGGGTCGGTGAGTTTCAGTGTACCGGTAATAAGGTCCTGACTGACCACGGCCTGGGCAACCTGGTTTTGTTCCAGATATTGAAGGAACTCGCTGTAGGGAATTTCCTTCTGCTGCGTCGCCGTAAAGGACTGCCACAGGTAGAACATCGCCACGAAGAACACGATATACAGCACCAAGGAAATGTCCGGTCGATGCCAGAATTTCACCTTGGACGGTTTATTCACTTCAATATCGGGTTTCTTTGGGCCCAAATCGAAATTGCTGCCTTTCATTATCCGTCTCTAACGTTAAAACCGGCCCGATACGCCGGCCAATTCGCCAAATCACAAGCGGCAGCGACCGTAACCCGATGCTGCGTATTCGATCGTACCGGAAACTGCCTGCACGGCATGTCGATGCATTATCCCGCCTTTGCACAATCATGCCGTCGGCAGCGCATCGTCCATGTTCCATCCGTGTTTTGCCAGCACCGCGATATCAGACGCGCATCCGCGAAATCGGAGCGCAACGGCAGCGCGATCGCTACGCGCGCGCCGACCATGATACCTGCCATGACTGCAGACGCCAGGTATTCCAGATCCTTGGCCGGAATATTACCGTATGCCGGATCGGACGCCAGCAGGATATCCGAGTCACCGGCCACTTCGCTATCGATGTGCTTGACGAGCGCCGCCCGCCTGGAAATTGGGTTAAAGTTGGTTCGATCAGGCCGGCCTGCGCCACTTCATGCGCACCAGCGAGCATGCGTTCTGCTGCAGCATGGACAACCGCCCGCGCGATGGGCGCCCGTTTGCGTGCTTGCCGAAAAATTTTCCCGAAACTCGCGCGTGTGTGCCTGTGGTAGCGATCTTACGCCGCCTTTCACCGCATGTGCCCACGAGCCGCCAGTCCAAACGATTCACTCAGGGTTGGATGCGGGTGAATGGACAGGGCCAGCGTGTCCACGCTCACTCCCGCACCGAGCGCCAATGCCACCTCGCCCATACTGGCTCCTGCCCCGTCCGCCAGCATGTGCACCCCCAAAAGCACGCGTGTCGTGCGATCATAGACCAGTTTCAGGGTGCCTTCCGCCTTCCCTATGATCTGGCTGCGGGCATCCGTGCTCAAATCATGACGAGCAATTCCGACGTCATGACCGGCTGCGCGCGCTTCGACTTCTGTCAAACCGCCGATTCCGATCTCGGGCATACTGAATATCACGGCCGTGTTCAGGGCTGGCGTGGGAAAGCGCGTAGGTTTGCCGAGCAGACTGGCCGCCAGGGCCTGCGCCTGCGCGCTTGCCCAGTGCGCGAACATTGGACGGCCGATCACATCGCCCACAGCGTAAATTCCCGGCTCGTCGGTCTCAAGCTGACCGTTGACCCGGATACCGTTGCGGTCGAAGCGCACGCCCGTCTTTTCCAGGCCAAGCTCGTCCACATTTGCCCGACGACCGACCACCTCCAGGATATATTCCCCGTAAACTTCCCGGTCTACTTCCAGATTATCGTGATAGCGGACAAAGGCACCATCTCCGCTGTGACAGATTCTGCTTACTTTCGCGCCAAGCTCAACCGCAATCCCCTGGCGTCGCATATAATCTTGCAGCACCTGGGCAATTTCCGCGTCGACCGGCGCCAGAATGCGCTCACCGCCATGCAGCAGCGTAACCCTTGAACCAAGAGCCGCAAAAATCTGCGCCATCTCCACTCCCACCGGCCCGCCACCGATGACGACCAGAGTCTGCGGGAGCTGCCGCAGATCAAACACCTCGTCGCTTGTTATCACGCGAGGCAGGTCTGCGCCGTGCAGTGCGAGACGATTCGGCTGCGAGCCCGTCGCAATGATAGCCTTATCGAATTCGACATCGAATGCATCACCACTCGCTGGCGTGACACGCGCGCTGCGCGCACCGAGCAGACGCGCAACGCCGAACTGCACGGTCAGCGTTTCAATTTTCTTGGCCTGCTCAATAGCGGCCATGGAACGATGCTGCAGGATCGCTGTCTTTCGCGCCATGATCGCCGCCCAGTCTATAACAGGCTGGCAATCGCCAATTCGCACACCGAATTGACTCGCGCTGCGAATCGCTATCAGGCGCCTCGCACTTTCGTGCAGGATCTTGGAAGGGATGCAACCCTCGAAAAGACAGGTTCCGCCGAGCCCTGGACCGCGCTCGACCAGGAGCACGCGGCGCCCGCCTGCAGCCAGCGCCAATGCGGCGGGTGTGCCGCCAGGCCCGCCACCAATTACCAGTACGTCGAACTTTTTCATGTTCCGATTTCCACCCTTTGGCCCACTCAGCCAGATACCATCCTACTGACCCCCAATGCCCAATGCCTGGGTTGGAAGCGGCTTCACCTCGGGACAGCGTTGCAGCACTCAGCACACAAAGCGTTCGTGCGCTGCCGAAACCGAACATTCGGCACGCCCAGGCAACCGCTCATTTCTCGCGTGGCCCCAACATCTCCCGTCCGGCGCGACTGACATCTTGCGGTCCGGGAATGGAAGCGCGTTGCAAACCGACATTGTATGGCTTGGGTGTATCCGTACCTGCGAGCCGCCGCCCTGACTCATCGAGATCGAAAGATGCCGCCTCGGCAACACTCGCGGCGACTGCTGCACAAAAACCACCGATCGTAGAAACATTTCCGGACGTTTTTTTGGCATTGGCCTTCTCTGCCTTCTAGCCATTGTCAGTTTTCAATGCACAGTTAGGCGCCGGTTTTGCGGATGCAGCGAACAGATCTACTGATCTCCGCCGCCAATTTGCATCCCGGCCACCCCTCCACATGCGGCTTCTTATGCCGCCCGCTCCATCTCCAGTTTATACTGCCCACGCCGCGCCGCCCCATTCAATTGTGCGCGGCGGTAAAATATACGCTGTGCTGCTTCCGCGTTCGCGCTCTGGCCGGCCCACGCTTTGAGTACCGGATCCTGTAACGCACGCGCGTAGGAAAAGGACAGTTCCCACGGGGGATGTGGAAACAATACATTCATGGCGTTCAAATTTGCTGTCGCCTGTTCGGCGGATTGCCCGCCGGACAGGAAATTGATGCTCGGAACTGCCGCCGGGACACCGCGCTGCAAGACCCTTACAGTTGCGCGCGCAACTTCCTCGGGACTCGCAGCGCGCGCGTGCTCCTTTCCAGGCAAAATCATATTGGGTTTCAGCAGCATCAGTTCTAATGCAACCTTGTGCCGGTAAAGAGCCTCGAACACCGCATGCAATACCGCCTCGGTCACCTCGGCGCAGCGCTGCAGGGAGTGATCACCATCCAGCAACACCTCGGGCTCCACAATAGGCACGATTCCCTGTTCTTGGCAGACAGCGGCGTAGCGAGCAAGTACTTCCGCATTTGCAAGGATGCCGAGCTGCGTCGGATTATGCTCGGTAATTGCGTAGACTTCGCGCCACTTGGCAAAACGCGCACCCTGAGACTTGTAGGTCTTCAGGCGCTCTCCCAAACCATCAAGACCCTGCGTCACCTTGTCGCCTGGCGCAGCGGCGAGCGCGATCGTTCCCTTGTCCACCTTTATCCCCGGTACAATGCCGCCGCGTTTTGCCACTTCCGTCAGCAGTAGCCCGTCGTCGGCCTTCTGACCCAACGTTTCCTCGAAGAGAATCACGCCGCTTACAAATTCTCCGACGCGTGGGGTGGTCAAAAGCAATGATCGATAGCGGCGCCGGTTTTCCTCTGTGCATTCCACACCCACGGCATTCAAGCGCTTGGTGATGGTGGGCAGACTTTCATCTGCTGCCAGAATTCCCTTACCCTTCTGCACCAGGTCGCTGATTGTGCTTTGAAGTTCGTCCGCGATACTCATGGCAAGATCTCCCTAATCAGGGGTGCTCGTCGTTGGAAACATCCATCCCGGAAAGCACCGGCAAACAACAAGCACCAATCTTCATGTGAATTGACTTGCCTGCACATCGGCGGCAGGATCGCACCCGCTTTCGGCCTGAATACGTTAAATCGGCTTTTTGCGCGCAACTGGCTTGCCACCAGACATCGCATCACAACAATCAGCGAAACCCAACACGCCGACTCTGCCTGCCATCGCAGGTGTGGCATTGAACGCCGGTGTAATTGCGGGAAAGCGAGTCGCGACGATTGGTCTGGCACAAGCTGATGGCTATTGACTGCCAATAACCGACATGACGCCGCACACGCACTACATATCCCTTCCAACACCACGCGTCGTCAATGCGCCGTACCCGACCATTGCGCATTGACCATCGCGGATATGTTTTTATTTCACCCCTATCTGCCAGCTCTTATCTTGATCTACGTCAATAACAAACGGCGGTTATGTAAAATCTGCTAAATCAGCAATAGCCCCACCACATCGATCAATCGACAGCGCTTATTCACGTACGACACGCGATGCCCTGCGGCTGTTAGAGCCCCTTGTGCATTGAGTCCTGTCAGCCAAATCATCGATGTTGATTTCCTTCCCAGCTTTTCGGGTTCTTCGTTAATTACGCGTTAAAAAGACAAATCCTTTATAGAAGCACGTCAATGAGCTTGCTGATTAATCGCTTGTCTCTTGGTGTCTCGCTTAAGTTTCCCCGATTCGCTCTCCAACTCAACACAGCTCTCGGCTCAAATCTGACGTGCGGTCTACGCGTCCATTCTGAGATCCTGCATATAGACAGCACATGAATCAATGCAAGCCGGCCGTGTCATGACCGCACAATGGCCAATCGCACCGCCCTGAAATCGGCGATGCGGGTACCTCCGCGGCTACGGGTTCTGCTCGGTGTTTTTCAAGGTAAACGCGCAACCCCCTTGCATAATTGCACGATTCAGCGCGCACACGATAGCCCGCAGCGCTGCGACGACCATGTTCTGATGCAAGCCCACGCCATGCCCGGACGCGCCATCCGACCCGATTCTCAACTCGACATACGCCGCCGCGGTCGCATCTGCCCCGGCGGTAACGGCATTCTCGTGGTAATCAACGAGCGCGATGTGTGCACCCGATTGCGCGCTCAAGCCATCGATAAAAGCTTCAATTGGCCCAGTACCGCGCCCGCGAACATTGAGATTGCGCGCCTGCTCTCGCAGACGGACACACAGCAGCGCACGGTCGTCTGCCACGGCGGAATCGATGTGATGTCCCACATAGGCAAATGGCCCGGGCGCATCAATGTATTCGGCCTGAAAGATCGACCAGATCTCCGCCGCTCTGAGTTCGGTGCCTGTGTCGTCCGACAAGTGCTTGATGCGGCGGCCGAACGCCACCTGCAGGGCGCGCGGCAGCCGCAGCCCGTAGTCCCGTTCGAGCAGATAGGCCACCCCGGCCTTGCCCGACTGGCTGTTGACGCGGATCACCGGTTCGTAGCTGCGTCCAACGTCCGCTGGGTCAATCGGCAGATAAGGAACCTCCCAGAAATCGCCCTCACGGTGAGCGGCAAGGCCTTTTTTGATCGCATCCTGGTGCGAGCCGGAAAATGCCGTGAAAACCAACTCGCCGGCATACGGATGTCGCGGGTGCACCGGCAGGCGATTGCAGAATTCGGTGCAGCGGATGACCTCATTGATGTCCGAGAAATCGAGTCCTGGCGCAACACCCTGAGAGAAGAGATTGAGCGTCATGGTGACGATATCGACATTGCCAGTGCGCTCGCCGTTACCGAAAAGCGTCCCCTCGACTCGATCGGCGCCAGCCATTAGCGCAAGCTCTGCCGCGGCCACCGCCGTGCCGCGATCATTGTGCGGGTGTACGCTAAGCACAACGCTGTTGCGCTTGCTGATGTGCCGGCCAAACCATTCGATCTGGTCCGCGAATGTGTTGGGCGTGGCCATTTCCACTGTCGCCGGAAGATTCATGATCATCTTGCGATCTGGTGCTGGTCGCCATACATCCATGACAGCCTCGCAGATGTCCAGCGCGAAATCCAACTCAGTTCCGGTGAAACTCTCTGGCGAATACTGAAATACCCACTCAGTGCCCGGTTGGCTTGCCGCGAGCTCTCGACAGAGCGTGGCGCCGCGCACGGCAATATCGACAATTCCGGGGCGGTCAAGCCCGAAGACTAGCCGGCGCTGCACCGTGGACGTCGAGTTATACAGGTGCATAATCACGCGACGCGCACCGCGAACAGCCTCAAAGGTGCGCTGGATCAGCTCGTCTCGCGCTTGCGTCAAAACCTGAATCGTGACATCGGCGGGCACGAGATCGCGCTCGATCAGCTGGCGCACAAACTCGAAATCAGTGCGCGAAGCGGCCGGAAATCCCACCTCGATTTCCTTGAATCCGATCTTGAGCAGCTGTTCGAACATGCGCATCTTGCGCTTTCCGTCCATGGGTTGGACCAGAGCCTGGTTGCCGTCACGCAGATCCACACTGCACCAGATGGGTGGTGCCTGAATGACCCGCGACGGCCATTGCCTGTCAGCAAGGCCGATCGGTGCGAATTGATGGTACTTCTGTACTGGATTGGTCTTCATCATCGTTCCTTTTCTGTTTCGTTGGACTGGCGTCATGTGGCGAAAGCAGGCCACTGGGCAGCCACCTGTTCTCGGCCCAGTGACCGCAGCGCAGTCGCAGTCGAAACGGAACGACGTCAATGCCGGAGAGTCGAAATGAGTTAGCGTAATACCCGCGCGCGCTATGCATCATGCAACACCTGAATCTGGCTAATCACGGCCAGTGGTCGGACTGGTTTAGTAACTACAGCAAAACAGCGATATGGAAAGAATTATTAGCGCGCGCTACGCAGTCGCAGAGTTGTCAGCGGCGAAGCGCTGCAACGGAAGAAATGAAACACAAAGCGGAGATGTGACATCGGCATATCGTAGAGGCTTGCCGCGCTGTAATCAAGAGGCCGATGGTGGATTGGCGTCCGGCCCGAATCCTGACTGGATGCTCCTTCAGCACCAGGTTCGATTTTTCTCATCGCGGTAAGCGGAGGAAAACTGCGGTAATCAACATCAATTCAGCCAAATGCCCCTACCCGTCCACGGCCGAAACCAGTCCGCGCTGGCCGGTCACGGAACAGTGAGACGCCATGCATCGCAGACTCTACTTTGTCCTACCGGACGAAGCACATGCGCGGCAAGTCGGCCAGGATCTCGATGGGGTGGGCCTGGACCTTAATCACATTCACGCAATCTCCGGGGAGGGAGTAAAGCTTGCCCAGCTTCCCCCAGCAACACCGCGTCACCGGCATAATATCTTCGGTCTGATAGAGTGCATCATCCGGGGCCTCAATCTTGCAATATTTTTTGATATGCATCCGGATTACTGACCGCATTCAAAACATAAAGAAGCATCCCGGCTGGATTGATCACAGCGCCGATAGCGTTGTGTCCTGCGTGATAAGGGCTTCCTCACGCAACGAAACTGAATCGACCGTCGAGACTGGCAGTCCGGCTTGTTTAACCGTCCTGTCACCCTCGACTTTTCTATAGAGGATCGTAGTGGTGACATCCGGACTGCGCGCCAAATCGGTGGAAATCCAGCCCGGCAAGGAGAGCGCCTAGAACACAGCAGTCGTATCCATCATGGCTCGGAGCGATCTCAGTGATTGCCGAATGCAACCGGAGAAACAGTGCGCAAGTACATCCACATCGCTGTCAATTCAACATTCGTCAACTGACTGAAGTTCTGCCAGGGCATTGGAGCTTTCAGGATACTGCCGTCAGGCAGCACACCGGTACGCATGGCCTTAATAAAGTCGACCTTGTTCCAATGTCCGAGACCGGCCGGCGTTATGTCTTTGGCGGGTGGCCAATTCGGTGCGCCGCCCGGAATCGGTCCTCCGGACAGGCGTTTGCCGTGGCAGCCGGTGCACATGTTAGTCAGATAGTGGCCATAGGCGACTGTTTCCGCCACGGCAATATGCACTGGTGGCTTGGCTTGGTGATTGATGAGTTCGGCGGGAAGAAGATTTGGCATTTTGCCTGTCAGAAACAGCAGGCGTGCCATGGGGCCGACGGTCTGCGGTATCGACGGCTTGTCGACTGGCGGCCTGCTGCGAATGTAGGCAATGATCTTGCTGACATCATCGTCACTCATGTCCTGGTAATCTGTCGAAGGCATGAAGATCAGTGCCCGCCCACTGGGTCCGATACCCTGGCGGATGGCGAGCGCAAAGGCACTATCGCTCAACGAACTCGCGACACCTCCCTTACCAGAGGTGAGATTAGTGCCTGCAAATTTTCCAATGGCCGGGTCGTCAACAATGGTCTTTCCTGAAAGATCAGCACCATGACAATCGATGCAACCCCTGGTGACGAAAAGGCGCTGACCGTCGGCAATCGCAGCCGGGCCACTGGCAACAGTCAGTTGTGATGCGACGAGCGCATAGCGCCTGTTCATGCGAATAGAGCTCAATACGTAGACTGCGAGCACTGCGATGACAATCAGCGCTGTGCACGCCACGACGGTATTAGTTATTATCTTTGTGATCTTTGCTGCCATGACTTTGCACCCCTTTTACTTTTTACCATTCTTTGATTATTCGCTTTGACCGGCTGACGTCCGGCTGCGGTATACACGACAAGCAACTGAAACAACGCAGGCCGATACAGCTGCTAATCCTCGTGGGCTGCTCGGGCCGTTGCCTAGCATTGCCCGCTTTTATTGGTTGATCCCTGGCGGGTGACCGGAATAGGTCGCGGGAATTGGATTTGCTGCGGGAAGTTTGGTCGGGGCGAGAGGATTTGAACCTCCGACCACCTCCACCCCAAGGAGGTGCGCTACCAGGCTGCGCTACGCCCCGCCTATAGACTTGAGAACCGGACGACAGGCACAGCGGGCACGCAAAATGCCCGGGGGCTGGCTGACTGCGCTGTCAACGCGGTGGCACATGATACCTGAGAACGCGCGCCGGAGAAACAGCGCCTTAGTCCCTGAGAAGCTGCAACAGATCCTGCAGTTCTTCGATTAGGTGCATGATGACAGCCGCGCGATGGTTGGGGTCGCTGAGATCGTGCTCAATCACGAGCTTGTTGCGCGCGCCGCTGATGGTAAATCCATCGACGTAAAGCAGTCCCCTGATCTGACGGATCAGCATCACGTCATGCCGTTGGTAATAACGCCGGTTACCCCGTCGTTTTACCGGCTTGAGTTGCGGAAATTCCTGCTCCCAATAACGCAGCACATGCGGCTTGACGCCGCAAAGATCGCTTACTTCACCAATAGTGAAGTAGCGTTTGCTGGGTATGGGCGGAAGTTCAAGATTGTCCGCGGGATCCAGCATTCAGGTCCACCCGTTCTTTAAGTTTATGGCTGGCCCGGAAAGTGACAACACGCCGCGCCGAGATGGGAATCTCTTCGCCGGTCTTCGGATTTCTCCCCGGACGCGGATTCTTCTTCCGCAGCCCGAAGTTGCCAAAGCCGGACAACTTTACCGACTCTCCGTTCTCGAGCGTTTCGCGAATCTTCTCGAAAAAGAGTTCGACGAACTCCTTTGCCTCCCGTTTGTTTAACCCCAATTCATTGAACAAAGATTCCGCCAGATCAGCTTTTGTTAACGCCATGGATTGCGTCCTTCTTTTATGATGCTTATATGGTGCTTATTGGTGCTTATTTTCTAAGCTGCGCTCCCAGCCGAGACCCGAGGCCCGCCACGATCTCGCCCATTAGTAGCTCGATCTCCTCTTCTTTAAGAGTGCGCGAAGAGTCCTGTAAGGTCAAGCCCATGGCCAGACTTTTTCTTCCGGAATCAATGCCTTCGCCACGATATTCGTCAAAAAGCTCAAGGTTTGCCAGCAACTTGCCGGCAATTTGGGCAACGCAGTCCAGCACGGAGGCGGCCGAGACCCCGTCTTGGACGATGACCGCGATATCCCGGCGGATGGCCGGAAAGCGGGAAATCTCACGAAACGCCGGAATCGGGGCCAGCTCCAGGACATCTAGATTAAGTTCAAATAGAAAAACCGCCTTGTCCAGGCCCAGACCCGCCTGAATCCGTGGATGCAGGCTCCCCGCCAGGCCAACTGATCGGCTGGTGCCATCGAAAATCTCCGTCGATTGGCCAGGATGCAGGGCCGGATGCTGCGCCGGCCGAAAGCTGAATCGCGGGCTCCCCCCGGCCAGGGAAAGCAACGCCTCGATGTCACCCTTTAGGTCGAAAAAGTCGACCAAACGGGACGCGCCTCCCCACTGCTCCGGGAGAGCATTGCCGATAGCGATCCCGGCCACCCCGACACGCTCTTGCAAGCATCCATCGGGTTGCGGCAGGTAGCGCCGTCCAATCTCAAATAGCCGCACCCGCTCCTGCTGCCGGTTGAGGTTGTATTCGGCTGCCTTGATCAGTCCCGGCCACAGGCTGGTGCGCATAGCCGCCATGTCCGAGGCAATAGGATTGGCCAACACGAGCGGTCGCGTTGCCGGATCGATAATCTCCTGCAGAGCCGGGTCCACAAAGCTGTAGGTGACCGCTTCCTGATAGTCGCGGTCCACGAGCACCGCGCGAAACCGCTCCGGGCCGACATGACCTTCGGCGATCGAACCCATGCGCAGAGGTGCCGTTGGCAGGCGCGCCGGGAGTTTGTCGTAGCCGGTAATGCGCGCCACCTCCTCCACCAGGTCGCATTCTCGCTGGATGTCGAAACGCCACGACGGCGGTGTTACCTGCCAGCCGCCTGCGACCTTTCTCGACCGCATGCCCAGCCGCTTCAGGATCGCCGCGGTCTGCTGAGGAGCAATGGTAGTCCCGAGCAATCGATTGATGCGTGCGGCACGCAGTCGAACCGGCGCACGCCGCGGCAAATGGCGCGCGACCGTCTGCTTTACCAGTGGTCCGGCACGGCCGCCGACCAGAGAAACGATGAGCTCACTGGCGCGCTCGAGAGCACGTTCCTGCAGTTGCGGATCCACCCCGCGCTCGAACCGGTGGGACGAATCAGTGTGCAGACCAAGCTCCCGCGCGCGCCCGCCGATCGCTTCCGGCCGGAAATAGGCGCTCTCGAGAAAAATGCTGTTTGTGCCGGCAACAACCGCCGACTCCGCGCCGCCCATGATTCCGGCAAGGGCACATGCGCGCTCGCTGTCCGCAATTACAAGCGTTCCGGCAGCAAGTTTCAGGTTATTGCCGTCGAGTAGCGTCAGACTCTCGCCGGCATGCGCATGGCGGACGACGATGCCGCCGCGCAGCTTTGCCAGATCGAACGCGTGCATCGGCTGTCCGGTTTCGAGCATGACGAAATTCGTGACATCGACGACCGGGTGAATACTGCGTATGCCGCTGCGGCGCAGATGTTCGCGCATCCAAAGCGGAGTCACCGCTGCCGCATCGATTCCCTCGATTGCCCGACCCAGGTAGTTGGGGCAATCCTGTTTAGCCTGCAGAGTGACCTTCAGGCGGCGCCGACTTGTCGTGGGCACGCGTTTCATTGCTGGACCGCGCATGACAGTACCGGTCAAAGCCGCCAGCTCGCGCGCAAGTCCTGTCACGCTCAGGCAGTCGGCGCGATTCGGTGTCAGATCGAACTCCAGCTGATGGTCGTCGAGTCCCAGCGCGCCGACGAGATCGGCGCCAGGTACGGCGTCAGCATCGAGGATAAGCAGTCCTTCGGTTGCATCCTCGATCCCGAGCTCCTTGGCAGAACACAACATACCGTCGGAAGCCACCCCGCGGATCTCGCTCCGCTCTATGCGCTTGTCACCCGGCAGCACGGCACCGGGAAGCGCCACCGGCACCTTGAGACCGGCAGCAGCATTGGCTGCGCCGCACACGATTTTTAGCGTCGTGCGTTTGCCGATGCTCACGCGGCACACGCGCAAGCGATCAGCCGCCGGATGCGGCTCGACGCTGAGTATTTCGCCCACGACAACATGCTCAAGCGCCGGTGCGACCGGCAGCAGCGCCTCGACGCCGAGGCCGGCCATGGTCAAACGCTCGGCCAGCGCATGACTGTCCATTCGGGTAGGTACCCACTGGCGCAACCATTGCTCGCTGATCTTCATGCGCGCAAATCGCAATTGCTGTTTGTCATCGAATCATCGCGTCCGCTCATTAGAGTGGGTCCTTTTTTGCGCCACCAGCTTGTCTGCCGCCGCATGTCGTTGCGCGCCGGTCAACGGAACTGGCGCAGGAAACGCAAGTCGTTCTCAAAAAACAGGCGCAGGTCATTGACCCCGTAGCGCAACATAGTCATGCGCTCGACGCCCAGACCGAACGCGAATCCGGTGTAACGTTCGCTGTCGATCGAAACGGCTTTGAGCACCTCCGGGTGCACCATGCCGCAGCCCAGAACCTCGAGCCAGCCAGACTGCTTGCACACGCGGCAGCCGCTGCCGCCACAGATCACACATTCAATGTCCGCTTCCGCCGAAGGCTCAGTGAAGGGGAAAAACGACGGGCGAAAACGCACCTTCAGCGGGCGTTCAAAAAACTGCACCAGAAACTCGCTCACGACGCCCTTGAGATCGGCGAAGCTCACCGACTCGTCTACCATCAGTCCTTCGATCTGGTGGAACATCGGAGTATGCGTTACGTCCGAATCGCAGCGGTAAACCCGTCCCGGCGCAATCACGCGCAATGGCGGCTTATGCGCCTGCATGTAGCGGATCTGGACCGGTGAGGTGTGGGTGCGCAGCAGCAGCCCCGATCCGAAATAGAACGTATCGTGCATGGCGCGCGCTGGATGATTCTGCGGGATATTGAGCGCCTCGAAATTGTGGAACTCATCTTCGATCTCGGGTCCGTCGGCGACATCGAAACCCATCTGCCGAAACAGCGTCTGCAGACGCGACAGGGTGCGCGTCACCGGATGCTCGCCGCCGCTGCGCAGTCCGCGGCCGGGCAACGTCACATCGACTCTTTCACGTGCAAGCTGTGCGTCGCGCTGCTCAGACTCGAGTTGGAGTTTGCGGCGATTGATCTCGTCCTGCAGTGCTTGTTTGGCCTCGTTGACCAGTTGACCTGCCTGCGGCCGCTCGGCGGCGGGCAACGTGCCAAGCAGTTTCAGCTGTTCAGTCAGAATGCCTTTCTTGCCGAGATATTTGACGCGCAACTGCTCGACGCCGGGCACGTCGGCAGCGCTGGCCACGGCCGTACGTGCCTCGTCCAGCAATTGTGTCAGTTGATCGCGCACCGAAAAGTGATTCCTCAAGGAAAGCGAAAACAAAAAGGGAAAGGTCCAAGACCTTTCCCTCCGGGTCATGCATGCCGCGCGCAGCATCAGCCGCGCGCGGACTCGCAACTACGAGAGACTGGCCTTGGCTTTTTCAGCAAGCACCGAAAAAGCGTGCCTGTCGTGGACCGCGATGTCTGCCAGAACCTTACGGTCGATCTCGATCGCCGCACGCTGCAAGCCGTTGATGAAACGGCTGTAGCTCAACCCACATTCGCGGGCCGCGGCATTGATACGCGCAATCCAAAGCGCACGAAATTCGCGCTTGCGTACACGCCGATCGCGATAGGCATACTGCCCCGCCTTGTCGACCGCCTGTTTGGCGACACGGTACACCTTGCGCCGCGCATTGTAATAACCCTTGGCCCGACCCAGCACCTTCTTGTGACGTGCGTGGGCGGTAACTCCGCGTTTAACTCGTGGCATCGATCATCCCTCCTCAAACGTACGGCATCATGCGCTGTACGCGCGCGACGTCGGTCTCGTGCACCTGCTGCGTACCACGCAGGTGACGTTTACGCTTGGTGGTCTTCTTGGTCAGGATGTGACGCAGGTGCGAGTGGCCGGCCTTATAGCCACCGCTCGCAGTTTTGCGGAAGCGCTTGGCGGCTCCGCGATTGGTCTTCAACTTTGGCATTGCTCTACTCCGCATTCTCACGCCGTGGCCGCTACCCTGAGGCAGCGGTAACCAGCGCTACAGGTTTATATGCCGACCCGAAGGGGTCAGACTGATCGTTTGGGGTTCAGCACCATGACCATCTGCCGCCCTTCCAGGCGCGGATACTGCTCGACCGTGCCATAGTCCTTAAGATCGCTTTCGACCCGCTTCAGCAACTGGGCTCCCAATTCCTGATGGGCCATCTCTCGACCTCTAAAGCGCAGGGTGATCTTTGCCTTGTCCCCGTTTTCTAGGAAACGTATCAGGTTGCGTAGTTTGACCTGATAATCTCCAATGTCCGTCCCAGGACGAAACTTCACTTCCTTTATCTGGATCTGCTTCTGCTTACGCTTCGCAGCATGCTTACGCTTGCTCTCCTCGTACTGGAACTTGCCGAAGTTCATGATACGGCAAACCGGCGGCGATACGTTGGGAGAGATCTCGACCAGATCCAAACCTTCCGCTTCGGCCATACGCCGCGCCTCCACGGTTGAAACCACGCCCACCTGTTTTCCATCGGCGCCGATCAATCGAACATTCGGCGCCTTGATTTGTTCATTCAGGCGCGTCTCTTTTTCTGAAGCGATAGCTTTAACCCTCCGTTCAACGAGCAAAAAAGCCGTGGCTCGCGGTCTCCTGGGTGAGGCGCTCAGCAAACGCCTGTGGCGTCAACGAGCCAAGATCCTCACCCGTGCGCGTGCGCACGGCCAGAGTTACATTCTGCGCCTCCTTTTCCCCGATAACCAGCAGGTAAGGAATGCGTTGCAATGTATGTTCCCGGATTTTAAAGCCAATCTTCTCGTTTCTCAAGTCCAATTCAACCCGAAATCCCTGTTTTTTCAATCGCTCGGCGACATCCCGGGCATAGTCAGCCTGTTTATCCGTAATTGTCAGAACTGCCGCCTGAATCGGGGCCAACCACGGCGGGAAGGCACCGGCATATTCCTCTATCAGAATGCCAATAAAGCGCTCCAGGGAGCCGAATATGGCCCGGTGCAGCATAACCGGAACCTGCTTGCTGCCATCGGGCGCGACATAACTGGCTCCCAGGCGTCCGGGCATGGAAAAATCCACCTGGATTGTGCCGCACTGCCAGACACGACCGATAGAATCGTGCAGCGAAAACTCGATTTTGGGGCCGTAGAACGCGCCCTCTCCCGGCTGCAGATCCCAGGGCAGATTCTTGCTGTTCAGCGCCTGTTCCAGGGCGTGCTCTGCCCGGTCCCAGGCCTCGTCGGAGCCGATACGGTTGGCTGGGCGGGTAGATAGCCTGTACTGCAGCTGCTTGAATCCGAAATCGGTGTAAACCCGGTGAAGAAGGTCGATGAACGTCGACACCTCGGGCTGAATCTGGTCCTCACTGCAGAAGATGTGGGCGTCGTCCTGGGTAAACCCGCGCACCCGCATGAGCCCGTGCAGCGCGCCGGACTGCTCGTTGCGATGACAGGATCCGAACTCGGCCAGGCGCAGCGGCAGGTCGCGGTAGCTCTTAAGCCCCTGGTTGTAGATCTGGATGTGGCACGGGCAATTCATCGGTTTGACCGCAAAGGTGCGCTTCTCCGACTCGGTCGTGAACATGTCGGCGTGAAATTTTTCCCAGTGGCCGGATTTTTCCCACAAGCTGCGGTCAACCAGCACTGGCGTGCGGATTTCCTGATAGCCATTGTCACGCCACAGCGCGCTCATGTAGTGCTGGATCGTCTGGTAAATGCGCCAGCCGCGCTCGTGCCAAAACACCATGCCGGGCGCTTCTTCCTGCATATGGAACAAATCGAGCGCCTTGGCGATCTTGCGGTGATCGCGCTTCTCGGCTTCCTCCAACCGGTGCACATAGGCATCGAGCGTTTTCTTATCCTGCCAGGCCGTCCCGTAGATGCGTTGCAACATTTCATTGCTCGAGTCACCCCGCCAGTAGGCGCCAGCCACTTTCATCAATCTGAAGGCCTTGAGTTTGCCAGTCGAGGGAACATGCGGCCCGCGGCACAGGTCGACAAAATCGCCCTGCCGGTAAAGCGAAATGTCTTCTCCTTGCGGGATGCTGCCAATGATTTCCGCCTTGTACAGCTCGCCCATGTCGCGAAAGAACTGTACCGCCTTGTCACGCGCCATCAGCTCGCGGCTGACAGGCAGGTCGCGTTTGGCGAGTTCCTGCATGCGTGTTTCAATGGCGCGCAGGTCGTCCTCGGTGAAACCGCGCTTGAAGGCGAAATCGTAATAGAACCCGTCTTCGATGACCGGGCCAATGGTCACCTGTGCCTCGGGAAAAAGACCCTTGACCGCCTGCGCCAGGAGGTGCGCGGTGGAGTGGCGGATCACTTCTAGGCCTTCGGGATCACGCTCCGTAACTATGGATACGCTGGCGTCGTTTTCGATGCGATAGGAGGTATCGACCAGGCGTCCGTCGACCTTGCCGGCAAGTGCCGCCTTGGCAAGTCCGGGGCCAATCGAGGCAGCGACTTCGGCAACAGTGACGGGATGAGGATATTCGCGCCTGCTTGCGTCAGGCAAAGTAATTACGGGCATGTGCGTCGGACCCCTTAGTCAGTGGCGGCCGCTACGAGGGGCCGCGTGTGGGTTCTCCGTTACCAGCTGGTCCATCACCATGTCCGGACGCAGGGAAAGCTGGTAGGCGCGAGTGGGATCGAACCACCGACCACTACCATGTCAAGGTAGTGCTCTACCACTGAGCTACGCGCCTATAGGATTCAGCCGCGCAAAATAGCATAACTGCACAATCCGTCACAAGCGACAGTGGCCGAAAAAGTGACTCAAAACAGGTGGCCTGGCGGCGGCGCGCGGGAACAATCGCGCTGCCGCCAGGAACTCTCACGACCGTGCGGCGAGAACCAAGATTCCCTGATCTTCTGGCCGACCCCGTGCCGCCGTTTCGGCCACAGCAGAGTCACCTTGTCCTTGCTCACCGCTGGCTGGCGTCAATCGAACACAACCGTCTTGTTGGCATACACCAGGACACGGTTGTCGATATGCCATCGCACTGCGCGCGACAGCACTATCTTTTCCAGATCCGCTCCCTTGCGAATGAGATCTTCCAGGGAATCGCGATGCGAAATGCGCACGACATCCTGTTCAATGATCGGACCTTCGTCGAGAACATCGGTGACATAGTGCGAGGTGGCTCCAATCAGCTTCACACCGCGCTCGAAAGCACGGTGGTAGGGTCTGGCGCCATGAAAGGCCGGAAGAAAAGAATGGTGAATATTGATGATCCGTTGCGGAAAGCCGGCGGCAAATTCGGCAGACAGGATCTGCATGTAGCGGGCGAGCACGATGAAATCGACGTTGTGCTCGCGCAACAATGCGAGCTGCCCTTGTTCGACTTCCCGCTTGTTTTCTCGGTTGACCTCGAAATGCCGGAACGGCACACCGTGCGCCTCCGCCAATTGGTGTACGGTCTCGTGATTGCTAATGATGACAGGGAGCTCGCAGTGAAGTTCACCGCTTTGAAAGCGGTAAAGCAAATCCGCCAGGCAATGATCGAAGCGCGATGCAAATACCGCCATGCGCGGCTTGCGCGCCGATTCCGCAAGGCGCCACGTCATCTGATATTTTTCCGCTATACGCGCAAATTTGCCCGGGAATTCCGCCAGCGGCAGCGAAAAGCCGCGCAGATCCCACTCGACACGCATCAGGAAAAGTCCAAGTTCGGCATCCTGGTGCTGGTCAGCGTGCAGGATATTGGCTTCGTGCTCCAGCAGAAAATTGGCAATCGCCGCGACGAGTCCCTTGCGATCCGGACAGGACAGCAACAGCACGGCCGTGCTCTTCAAGATTGCCGCGCCCCGGAATACGCAAGCGGAAACCTGCAACCTCCCGGCGCGCCTGGCCGGACCGGACACTCGTTTCGGTGCTTCATACCGGCCAACACATTGCTAATGTTCTCCATTGCTCCCTTCGATCTTTTCTTTGTTTAAGTGCTGCGGGGCACCCTTAGGTCGCCCCGGTGCACCGATATGGCTGCTCCTGGATGTGCATTCTGAGTCACCGCAGCGGACTCTAGTCTCCAGTGACATCGGTCTCTACTGCACCCAGACTTCTGCCCTTGATGGCATGTATCTTGTTGCGTATTGCCGCCGCCTCTTCGAATTCGAGGTTCTTGGCATGGGTAAACATCTGCTTCTCGAGCTTGCTCAGCAGGCGTCCAAGCGCCGCGGGTGACATGCTGGCGTACTCCGCGCTCTCTTCCGCCGCCAGCACAGTTTCACCGGCAATGCCTCGTCTGGCGCGTCCGTAGGGCACGCCCTCGATGATGTCCTTAACCGCCTTGACGATACTCTTCGGGGTGATGCCATGGGCGGCATTATATTCAACTTGGCGGCTGCGACGGCGATCGGTCTCATCCATTGCCTGGCGCATCGATTCGGTAATTCTGTCAGCATACAGGATTGCCCTGCCGTTGACGTGGCGCGCTGCCCGCCCGATGGTCTGAATCAGGGAACGCGTCGAACGCAGGAAGCCCTCCTTGTCGGCGTCCAGTATGGCGACCAGAGACACTTCCGGCAGATCCAAACCTTCGCGCAGCAGGTTGATCCCGACTAACACGTCGAATACGCCTGCGCGCAAGTCCCGGATGATCTCGACGCGCTCGACGGTGTCGATATCCGAATGCAGATAGCGCACGCGTACGCCGTGCTCCGCCAGATATTCCGTCAGGTCTTCCGCCATGCGCTTGGTGAGCGTCGTTACCAGCACGCGCTCGTTTACCGCCACGCGTTTACCGATTTCCGACAGCAGGTCGTCCACTTGGGTGCCCACCGGACGTACTTCCACTGCCGGGTCGACCAAACCCGTGGGACGCACGACAAGATCGATGACCGCCCCGGCGCGGCCCTTTTCGTACGGACCGGGCGTGGCCGAAACGAAAATGGTCTGCGGCATCAGGGCTTCGAATTCCTCAAACTTGAGCGGCCGGTTGTCCAGGGCTGACGGCAGGCGGAAACCATACTGGACGAGCGTTTCCTTGCGGGCGCGATCGCCGCGATACATGCCGCCAATCTGCGGAACAGTTACGTGACTTTCATCGATAACGAGCAGCGCGCCTTCCGGCAGATAGTCAATCAGGGTTGGCGGCGGCTCGCCCGGCGCGCGTCCGGACAGGAAGCGCGAGTAGTTCTCAATCCCGGGACAGTAGCCCAATTCTTGCAGCATCTCGATATCAAGACGGGTGCGGCTTTCCAGGCGCTGCGCCTCCACAAGCTTGTCGGCCGCGCGCAATTCTTCGAGCCGGGTGCGCAATTCGTCTTTGATAGCATCGATGGCCCCTATGATTGTTTCGCGCGGCGTGACGTAGTGCGATGACGGATAGATGGTGGCGCGCGCCAGCGGGTTGGTCACTTCTCCCGTCAAAGGGTCGAACTGGCTGATATTTTCGATTTCGTCGCCGAAAAGTCCCACCCGGATGGCCAGCCGGTCGGACTCCGCGGGATATATGTCTATTACATCACCGCGCACCCGGAAGGTAGCGCGATGCAGCTCGTAATCATTGCGCGTGTACTGAAGTTCGGCCAGGCGCCGCAGGATGGCGCGCTGGTCCATGATCGCGCCGACCCGCAGATGCAATATCATCCCGTGATAAGCGGCCGGGTCGCCGAGGCCGTAAATGGCCGATACCGTGGCGACAATGATTGAATCCGGGCGTTCGAGCAGCGCCTTGGTCGCCGACAGGCGCATCTGCTCGATGTGTTCGTTGATCGACGCGTCCTTCTCAATATAAGTGTCCGAGGAAGGCACATACGCTTCGGGCTGGTAATAGTCGTAATAGGAAACGAAATACTCGACCGCATTGTGTGGAAAAAAGTCGCGCATTTCGGCATAGAGTTGCGCCGCCAAGGTCTTGTTGGGCGCCATGATTATCGCCGGCCGTTGTACTTGCTGTATCACGTTGGCAATGGTGTAGGTCTTGCCGGATCCGGTAACACCGAGCAACGTTTGAAAAGCCTCGCCCTGACTCAGTCCTTCCACGAGTGACACAATAGCCTGCGGCTGGTCACCAGATGGTTGAAACGGGCTTTCTAGTTGGAACTTCTGGGTCATCGGCTTTGGAGGCGTGGCAATTCTCGGGTATATTACTCCACTTTTCAGACACCGTCGGGAAGAAAAATTTGGCCAAAATCCGCCTATCCAGCCGCGTTCAGCGCATTCAACCGTCGCCCACCCTTGCGGTCACTGCCCGCGCCAAGGAACTCAAGGCCCAAGGCCAGGACGTCATTGGCCTCGGCGCAGGTGAACCCGATTTCGATACTCCCGAGCACATCAAGGAAGCCGCCATTCGCGCGATTCGCGACGGGTTCACCAAATACACGGCGGTCGATGGCATGCCGTCGCTGAAACAGGCGGTAGTGAACAAGCTGCTGCGCGACAACGGCCTGAGCTATGACCTTGATCAGATCCTGGTTTCGGCCGGCGGAAAGCAGAGCTTTTTCAATCTGACCCAGGCATTGCTCGACACTGGCGACGAAGTCGTCATTCCGGCGCCCTACTGGGTGTCCTACCCCGACATGGTACTGCTGGCCGACGGCACGCCGGTTATCATCAAGGCGGGCATCAATCAGGCATTCAAGATTACGCCGGAACAGCTGGATGGAGTGATCGGCTACAGGACCAAACTCGTGGTCATCAACAGCCCGTCAAATCCGTCCGGAGAGGTATATTCTCGCAAGGAACTCGAGGCCCTGGGCGCGGTGCTGCGCAAGTACCCCGATGTCCTGATCGCAACGGATGACATGTACGAACATATCCTCTGGGCCAAGGAGCCGTTCTGTAACATCGTCAATGCCTGCCCCGATCTGAAAGACCGGACAATTGTCCTCAACGGCGTTTCCAAGGCTTATGCCATGACTGGATGGCGCATCGGTTATGCCGCCGGCCCGAAGCCACTCATCGCGGCGATGAAAAAGATCCAATCCCAGAGCACTTCAAACCCGACTTCCATTTCCCAGGTGGCGGCCGAAGCTGCCCTTAACGGCGACCAGCGCTGCATTGCCCCGATGCTCAAGGCGTTCAAGGAACGTCATGACCGCGTAGTATCGCGCCTTAACATGCTGCGTGGCGTACGCTGTTTGCCGTCGCAAGGAACCTTCTACGTGTTTCCTTCGTTTCAGGGCGCTATCGCAGAACTGCAAGACATCAACAACGACGTGGAAATGGCGGAATACATCCTCAATGAAGTCGGCGTGGCTATGGTGCCAGGCTCGGCGTTCGGAATTGAGGGCCACCTGCGTCTTTCCTATGCCACCAGCATGGAAAACCTGGACGCCGCGCTCGACCGCCTGGAAAAGCTGCTGGGACGTACCGACACGTGACGCCACGAGGGCACGGCCTGCGGGAACAGCGGTACCAACGACGACTGCGCCGGCAGCAACCTGTCAAACACGCTTGACCCGACCGAGGGCTAAAAGTAGTATACGGCCCCTTCCATTCCCCGGTAGCTCAGTCGGTAGAGCAGGTGACTGTTAATCACCGGGTCGGCGGTTCGAGTCCGTCCCGGGGAGCCAATTAAATCAAGCCTTTACAGTCAGTTTCTCCGTCTTGCTTGCCATCCACCTTGCTTTTGCCATAGCCTTGCCATAGTTCAGTTATGGCAAGGAGTGGCTATGGCAACATTCCGTAAGCGTCTGGGGCCGGGGGGCAAGACCGTTTGGCAGGCACAGATCATCCGCATCGGCCAGCGCGCGAAGTTCGGCACCTTCGACACCAAGGGCGCGGCCGTGGAGTGGGCCCGACAGATCGAAAGCGCCATGGACCGTGGCGAGTGGGTGGACCGGGCCGAAGGCGACCGGACAACACTGCGCGCGGCCCTGGATCGCTACGAGCGCGAGATCCTGCCCGGCAAAGCGGAATCCGGACAGGATAGTGAGGCGCGCCGGCTCAAGCGCCTAAAGGACCGGCCGATCGGGAAGATCGCTATCACCCGCATCACCGGCGCGGACGTCGCTAACTATATTAAGGAGCGTGAGGTGACCGGTGTGTCTCCCAACACCATCCGCCTCGATCTCGCCTCCATCTCTCACGTCTACACCGTCGCCCGCACCGCCTGGGGCATGCCCTACCTGACTAATCCTGTGCCGCTCGCCAAAACCGCCCGCCCGCGCCTGCCGGCTGGCCGGGACCGGCGGCTCAAGGATGGCGAGGAGACGCATCTGCTCGCCGCTGCAGGCAAGACCTTCGCGCCGGTCATCCGCTTTGCGCTTGCGACCGCGATGCGTCGTGGCGAGATCGCGGGACTCACTTGGGATCGCGTGAACCTCAAGCAGCGAAGCGCCCATTTACCTACGACCAAGAACGGCACGGCCCGCAGCGTGCCACTCTCGCGCGAGGCCTTGGCGGTGCTCAAGTCCGTCCCACGCCGCCAGGACGTCGCGGGCAAGGAAGATCCAGGCGTCTTTGGTCTGAGCGAGAATGCAATCACGATGGCCTGGAAGCGCGTCATCCGCGCGACCAAGATCGGTGGACTCACATTCCATGATCTGCGGCATGAGGCGATCAGCAGGCTTTTCGAGCGCACCGACCTCGATGCCATGGAGATCGCCCGCATCTCGGGGCACCGGACGCTTTCGATGCTGAGTCGGTATACCCATCTGCGGGCACATCATCTGGCGCGACGGCTGGACGGAGCGCCGCGGGGGTGGGCTGACCGAAAATATTCAAAGACGCGGAAATCGGTTGTTACCCGGTAACGTAACCATCCAACTTCGCGTCATCCAGCCGGCCCGTCAACCGCCGATCCGCCTACGCGATCAAGTCCACTAGGGGTTTTTCTACAGACTCGTTAGGCAAGAGAGATTAGGAATCAGTGCGCCCCCTCATCACACTGAAAGATTACGAAACCGTTTTTCGAATCTTGTACAGCGTGTCGGCTAGCGTTGGGAACACCGCTGGGAAGGCCTGTCTTTTCTATAACGTTATCGGTGCCAGGATGCTCAACGAGCACCTTAAGGTGGAAGCACGGCCAGTTGTGGGGTCCGCGTTCTTTCTAGTTCACGATCAGTCCAATACCGTGTTGAGCTATAGCCAGATCGGGGCAGATGGGCCTTTTAGCAGCCCAGAAGCGTTTCACTGTTGGATTGAATGTGAAGGCTATGTTATCGACTTCACAGCACCGGTATTTCGTGAGTCTTTGTCTGAAGTGGGTCAGCAACTTCAAATACCGAGGAAGATGTTCCAAAGACCTTTATCGAAAATGGCCAAATCCTGGACCGAGCTAAACTCAGCAGGAGATTTCTGGCTCACACCAAACGTCGAGTTAACTGCTATCGCGTTGCGACGTTTTCTTGAAAAGCCGGCGCCTTCTGATCTCGCAAACGTGTGTCTGCACTGGTTTAAGAAGAATTCAAAAACGCCAGAGTCACTTTCCATGATCAACGACCTTGGGGAAATCACGGAAATGAAGCTCGCCAATATCCGGTTGTCGGAAGCATGGTAAATGAGATTGACTTGCCTACCACGTCGTTCAATCCAAACGCGCACAACGACAGTGTGCGCAGGTTAACTCGGCGTTGAAAGTCTGCTTTTCTTGTTTTGAGCGACTGCGATTCAAGTGGGGTGACCGTCCCGTGGCCGATTTGAGACAACGCTGATCGGTAGATAGAGACACGATTTAACTCTTTACCTTATTACTGCAAAGTGTGAAGAGTTCCGTCCTGACGGACGCGTCGAATCGTGACTATGCCTCTGCCTCTTACTTATAGGATGCATCGTGTCCGGGCTTCACCGCATGATCGATGTACTTGAATTCGACATCGAGCACCTGTCGGGTGAAATTCGCGACGGGTCATGTGGGACTGAGTTCGGCTTTCTCGCCACGATCCTCAACTTTGCACGCATCATCGGCATTCTCTACCTTCTCTTTTCGACCATGTTCATCGCCGATGGCTTGGCGCAAGGCGCGTAGATCACCCACAATGCTTCGGTATTGTTATCCAGGGCGGCTTTGATGGCCGGCTGAAATCACAAGGGCCCTGGGAAGCA
>JAJXUF010000316.1 GCA_021783175.1 Pseudomonadota bacterium | reverse complement strand
CGCTGACGGTGAAATTCGCGGACGGACATACATCGGTCATCAGGGTTCTTGCAGTGATCAAGCCTTTGGAAACCACCGGTGACGAAGGACATGAACATCACCATTAGGAGATAGCCGTGTGGCGAAAACTATTCTGTCTGTCCGGTCTGCTGCTTGCAGTTAACGCCTGGGGCGACACGAACGACGTGATAGTGGATAAAGTCTGGATGCGGGAAAGTGTGCCGGGACAGACGTCCGCCACTGTGCAGATGAATCTCACGGTCACGAAGGCGGCCCGGCTGCTTTCCGTCAGCAGTCCGGCCGCCCGATCGGGCGAGTTGCAGGGTGTGGTGATGCGCCATGGCCAATTGCAGACTGAGAAGGTCGGCAGCATGAAATTGAATGCGCACAGCATTACGCTTTTCGGGACGCGGGGCACATACCTGTCTTTGGTAGGGTTGAAGCAGGCCTTGAACGCAGGCGATCATGTCCCGTTGACTTTGGTGCTGGAAATCGGCGGTAAGCAGGCTACTGTCAATACCGTGGCTGAAGTCAGGGCGCTGGAATTGAGCTATCAGCATTACAACGATCCGACCGTAAAAGACCATCGGTAAGGGAGCGTTAACTTCTACTGAAACGGGCAGCTACATGCTGCCCGTTTCGTTTTTGTATGCGGTAGAATGCGCGCAGCATTTTGAAGGAATCCACATGCCATTGACCGTCGCCACTGCCGCCCAGAAAGCTCACACCCTGTCCGAGGCGCTACCCTATATCCAGCGCTTTTTCGATAAGACCATCGTCATCAAGTACGGCGGCAACGCCATGACCGACCCGAAGCTGCAGGAAGGATTTGCGCGCGACGTGGTTTTGCTCAAGCTGGTCGGTATGAATCCGGTCGTCGTACATGGCGGAGGACCGCAGATCAACGACCTGTTGCAAAAGGTCGGCAAGAAGGGCGAGTTCATCCAGGGCATGCGCGTCACCGACGAAGAGACCATGGATGTGGTCGAAATGGTGCTGGGCAAAGTCAACAAGGACATCGTCAACCTGATCAACCGCTACGGCGGCAAGGCGGTTGGCTTGACCGGGCAGGACGGCAGCTTCATCCGGGCCGAGAAGATGCTGCTGGAAAGCACGGACGAGCCGGGCAAGATGCTGGACATCGGGCTGGTCGGCGACATCAACAAGATCGATCCTTCCATCATCACTTTCCTGGATTCGGGCGATTTCATTCCGGTCATCGCGCCCATCGGCGTGTCGCCGGATGGCGAGACATTGAATATCAACGCAGACGTGGTGGCAGGCAAGCTGGCGGAAGTGCTGCACGCCGAAAAACTGGTGCTGCTGACCAATACGCCCGGCGTGCTGGACAAGAACGGCAAATTGCTTACCGGCCTCACGCCCAAGCAGATCGACGACCTGGTGGCGGACGGCACACTGTCCGGGGGCATGCTGCCCAAGATCGGTTCGGCGCTGGATGCGGCCCGCGGCGGTGTGCGCTCGGTGCATATTATTGACGGACGCGTGGAACATGCCCTTCTGCTGGAGATACTGACGGACGAAGGGGTGGGTACGCTCATCAAGAGCAAGTGATGCATTCGCGCGTCTGGATATTCGACCTCGATAACACCTTGCATGATGCGACGCCGCACATCTTCCCGCACATCAACCGCAGCATGACCGCGTATTTGCAAAAATACCTGCAGCTGAGTGAGGAAGAGGCGAATGCGCTGCGTATGGATTACTGGCAGCGCTATGGCGCCACGCTCAGCGGCTTGATAAAGCACCACGGCACCGACCCGGATCACTTCTTGCATCACACGCACCAGTTTCCTGCGTTGGCAAAAATGGTGCTGCGCGAACCGCGCCTGCGCTGCGTGCTCCGGCAGTTGCCCGGCAAAAAGCTGGTGTTTTCCAATGCGCCGTTGCGCTATGCACAAGCAGTGTTGAAGCTGTTGCTGGTGGATGATCTGTTCGACGACGTGTTTGCCATCGAGCATGCGCACTATCGACCCAAGCCGCAGTCTGCCGGTTTTCGCGCCTTGCTGCGCAAGCATCGATTGCAGGCTGCACAGTGCGTGATGGTGGAAGACAGCGCAGAAAATCTGTTTACTGCAAAGCGCTTGGGGATGCATACGGTGTGGGTGAGCGATGCGCTGCGTGCGCCGAGTTATGTGGATGTAAAAATACGCGATGTGCTGGACCTGCCGCGTGCAGTTTCCAAACTTTAAGGGGGGAGAAGAACATGGCAGCCAAACAACCGGGCGAACGAAAATTGCAGATCCTGCAAACGGTCGCCGAAATGCTTGAACAGCCCAAGGGCGAAAAGATCACGACTGCAGCGCTGGCGGCGCGGCTCGAATTGTCCGAAGCGGCGCTGTACCGCCACTTTGCCAGCAAGGCGCAGATGTTCGAAGGGCTGATCGAGTTTATCGAGCAGACGGTATTCGGCTTGGTCAACAAGATCGCAACCGAGGAACAGGACGGCATGAAGCAGGTGGAAGGGATACTTGCTCTGCTGCTTGGCTTTGCGCAGAAGAATCGCGGCATGACGCGCGTGCTGATCGGCGATGCACTGGTGAACGAGGACGAGCGTTTGCAGCAGCGCATCAACCAATTCCTCGACCGTATCGAGTCCACCCTCAAGCAGGCGCTGCGCATTGCCGACACCCAGGGCAGATTGGCTGCCGACGACGACATCGGTGCCCATGCAAACCTGTTGTTGTGTTTCGTCGTCGGGCGCTGGAACCAGTTCGGCAAGAGCGGTTTTACCCGCGATCCGATGGCGCAATGGCCGCAGCAGTGGGGAATACTCAGGTCCCAGTTCCGGTGATTTCGCGATGGCGGCGGGCATCATACGTCCCGCCTGTCAATCCAATAGCCGTTGTTTCAAAATTCGCTTGACGAGAGCACTACGATAAAGGAGCGCACATGATCCTGATCCTGGATGCAAACACGCAAACGGAGAGTGCCGAATACCGGCAATTGATGGGCCATCTGGCGGGCCTGCAAGGCGTGCAGGCGCGTGTGCACACCGAACGTGGTTCGGAGCAGACGCTAACCGAGATATATCTCATCGGTAACACCAAAGCACTGGATATAGATGAC
>JAJXUF010000315.1 GCA_021783175.1 Pseudomonadota bacterium | reverse complement strand
AATGGCTTTCCTTGACCAACGCCGGGAAGATCGCACCCATCAACGGAACCTTGCACCCCGCAAAAGCCGACTGCAACACTCCGACTTTATCCTTCTCGGCTTCCGGCAGCAGCACGCAAACTCCCAGGTTTGGGTGCATAGCCTTCAATTCAGCCAGCCTGCGCTCGACGGCGTTCTTATCAAGCTCAGGCAGATAATGCATCATGCTTGTCTGGTCCATATCACCTTTCAACTAACAACACGCCCTCGGTTGTTTGCGGCAAGCACCAGCGTTTCTTTACCCCCGGTCGAACCGCCAAGTGTTCTTTGCCTGCAGGCCGCAACTTGCCACCCGTGTCAAGCGGAATCAACGAAAACAGGACAGTCGTCATGATGTCAGGATGCTAGCACGAGGAACGAATTAAAATAACTTCACCCGGATATTGAGGAGCGATCATGGAATACAGAACATTGGGTGGCAGCGGCTTGAACGTCTCGGCGTTGTCTCTCGGCACGATGACTTTCGGCGAACAGAACAGCGAGGCGGAGGCCCATGCACAACTCGATCTCGCCGTATCGCACGGGGTCAACTTCATCGATGCCGCCGAGATGTACCCGGTTCCGCCGCGCGCCGAGACCGCGCATCGCACCGAGCAATATGTCGGAACCTGGCTCAGGCGGCAACAACGCGACAAACTCGTCGTCGCCACCAAGATCGCCGGCCCGGGGCGGGGATTCAAATGGATACGCGAAACCCCGCGCATCAACCGCGAACACATCACCGCTGCCGTCGACGGCAGTCTGCGCCGATTGCAGACCGACTACATTGATCTGTATCAGCTCCATTGGCCCGACCGCTATGTCCCGATGTTCGGCGCGACCAGCTACGACGTGGCCCAGGAACGCGACAGCACACCCATCGCCGAGCAACTGCAGGTGCTCGCGGAGTTTGTCCACGCGGGAAAAATTCGCCACATCGGCCTTTCCAACGAAACCCCGTGGGGAGTATCCGAATTTGTGCGCTGCGCGGAGCAACACGGTCTGCCGAAGATCGTCAGCATCCAGAACGCCTATCACCTGTTGAACCGCACCTTCGAGAGCGGCCTCGCCGAAACTTGCCGTCACGCCAACGTGAGCCTGCTGGGCTACAGCCCCCTGGCCTTCGGCTGGCTCACGGGCAAATACTTTGCCGATCCGGCAGCGAAAGGACGCATCACGCTCTTTCCCGGTTTCGGCCAGCGTTACGACAAACCCAATGTGCCGCCCGCAGCAAGGGAATACGTGCGCATCGCACGGGAAGCCGGACTTGCTCCGGCCACGATGGCGCTCGCTTTTGCCAGGACGCGCTGGTTCACCGGCAGCGTCATTGTCGGCGCCACGACGCCACAGCAGCTTGGGGAAAATCTGGCCAGCGCCGAGGTGACGCTAACGGCGGAAATCCTGGAAAAAATAGAAGCGGTGCACAGGCTGTATCCGAATCCGGCGCCATAATGTCGGCATCGGCGCACACAAAAATGCGGCGGAATGAATGCCGGCATCGTCGATCTCTCGTCTCAGTGCGCTTCGTCCGGGCAAAAGCGGACTAAATTGGTTTATGATTACGCCCGCTGATATCAATCACTTGGAGGATGTAAATGCTTAAAAAGATCGTTGCTGTCGTGCTGATCGTGCTTGCAGCCGGGACATGGGGTTATCTGGACTACCTGAACAAACAGGAACTGAAAGCCGCCGAGGAGATGCGGGCAGCAATGGCACAGGCACGCGCCCAGGCGATGGCAAGGGCAAAGGCAGCCGCTGAAGCAAGGGCAAAATTCGAGGCAACGATCATGGCCGACTTGACGACCTGCAAAGCCACTGCGGAACAGGCGAAGGAAGATTTCCTGGCCAAGAACCAGAAGCCCGTACGGCACAAACCGGGCCTGTTCACCATCCCGCCCGCCGTCATGGACGAAGCCACAAAAGCACTGGAGTCGGCCAACGCAGCGTGCCAGTCGACTTACGACACCCGATTGCATAATGGTTCGTAAGCCTTCGCGGCCGGAGACAGGCAAGTTGCTGCAGCGACTTGCCTGACCATGATGCCGACACTGCGTGTACTCCTCTGCCTGGGTTTGCTTTGCCTGACGGCAAATGCCGATGCGTCGGAAGCACGTTTCGGCAACTATGAGAACGAACCCTGGGTCTTGATCGGTTTGTTGCTGCTGCTGTTGCTTGGCGCAGTGATTCTTTATAGACAGCTCAAACTCAGGACACGTCAGCTTTCAAACTCCAACCTCCAGCTGCAGGCGACGCTCGACGCCTTGCCCGACCTGCTCTTCGAAGTTAATCTGAACGGATACTTCTTCAAATACCACTCCTCGCGCAATGATCTGCTGGCGGCGCCAGCGGGCGCCTTCCTGGGAAAAAGCATCGCCGAGGTCATGCCGCCCGCGGTCGCAGATATCTGCATGTCTGCCATCCGCGAAGCGGATGAAACCGGCAGGTCGAACGGCAAAGAGTACGAACTCTCCCTGCCCGGCGGAACATTCTGGTTCGATCTTTCCGTCTCCAGAATGCAGGCCACGGATGCGAAAGCGCCACATTTCATCGCGCTGGCGCGCGACATCACAAAACGCAAGGCTAACGAAGCGCAGATACTGCGGCTCACCAAACTCTATGCCGCGTTGAGTCAATGCAACCAGGCGATCGTCCGTTGCGCCGATGTCGATGAGCTTTTCCCCATCATCTGCCGCGATGCCGTGAATTTCGGCGGCATGAAAATGGCGTGGATCGGCATGGTGGATAAGGAGAGCAAACAGGTAAAAGTGGTCGCCTCCTTCGGCTCGGGCACGGAATATCTTGAAAGTCTCCAGATCTCGACGGATGCCGACGATCCTGCCGGACGCGGACCGACCGGCACTGCGTTGCGCGAGAACCAGCCCTATTGGTGCCAGGATTTCGTAAACGATCCGGCCACTGCCCCCTGGCATGAGCGCGGCGCGCGATTCGGCTGGGGAGCTTCGGCATCGATTCCGCTCATATGCCGCGATGCTGTCGTCGGCGTATTGACTTTATATGCCGGCGAAGCCTATGCATTCGACGAAGCGGCGCGCAACCTGCTACTGGGGATGGCGATGG
>JAJXUF010000314.1 GCA_021783175.1 Pseudomonadota bacterium | reverse complement strand
GCGACATCTGCAAGGCGCGCTACGAAGCCTTCGGCGCCGCCGGCCAGGCCAGCAAGATCAAGAAGGTCTTCAACCTGGAAGAGATGCAGAAGCGCTACGACAAGGGCGAACTCGATCCCAAGGTCAACTGATCGTCGGCTTGCCGAAATCAGACGCTGAAATCAAATGGGACGCTGCGGCGTCCCATTTTTTGCGCATCCAGCGGCTCCGATGTTGATGGCCTGGTGGACGGCTGTCTGGCAGAACCAGTCCGTCACAGCTGTTTTATTGCCCTGTCAAAACCATGGTTATGTCAACGGGCATTCTCCGTTAGAGTCTCAAAAAAATATGTCAACCGGCTCGGGCGCGTCAGGGCAGCCGGGGATTCGTTGACCTCACCCCATTTTCAAGCAACTCAGGCTACGCACACATTTGAACGGATTCACGCAAAGCTCACCCCCTGAGATCCAACCGCACTCTATGTGGGCCTATGCCATTGGCCTTGCGCTATGGCTGTCTTTTTGTATGGCCGTGGCCGCGACCGTGGTTGTGCTGGATATTCGCAATGTCGAGGCAGACCTGAGGCAGTACGGGGATGCGTATTCGGATCACCTCAACAAGGCAATGGTCAGCAGCGAAACCATTTTGAAAGGGTTCTCAGCCTTGTTTGGTGCGATTGGCCGAACAGACCCGGCCAAAGCGTCGCGCTATGTCCGCCAGGTTATTGAAAGCAACCCGCAAATCTTTGCCCTTGAAATCGTACAGAAGGTGGCAAAGAGTCAGCTTGTGGCGTTCGTGGACGACAAGAGACGTGATGGCAACCCCAACTTCACCGTCAAATCGTTCTCTTATGATTCCGATCGGAAATGGCAGGCGCTGAAGGAGAAGCCCTTTTATTATCCGATCGTGTTCATGGAACCGATGCCATCTGGCTCTGAGGACGTCCTTGGGCTGGATGTGGAAAGCGTGCCCTTTCTTCGGCACGCCATGACCGAATCTCTCCAGCGACGTGCGCCAGTCGCGAGTCATCCATTCAGGCTGGTGGAAGGCAACCTGGCGTATGTCGTTTTTTGTCCGATTGCCCGGGTCTTCCGCCACGACGACTCACCCCTGGCGATCACCACGCAGGACGAACTCGTGGTGGACATGGTGATCGACGCTGCCAAGCTGAGCGAGCCAGTCGAGTTGCCGGTTTTTGATGGTGGAACGGTGCGGGTCTACCACAAGGATTTCAGGCCGGACGACCCCGGGGGGCAATTGCTGGCGGTGTCGGGCAAGGGCCGCAGTCCGTTCGAAACCGCGCTTTTCCCCGTCTTCGTTTACACGAGACCGCTGGCGACGATGGGCGAACCGTTTGCTCTGGTGGTGAAGCGGCAGGTAGGCTGGTCCGATCTGAGTCTGGGGCTGCTGGCGCTGGTTGGCGTTTTGACGCTCATCTCTTCCCTGATGCTCGTAGCGTATCTACGGGCGCATCAACAGGGGCGCGTTCTGCAGGTCGAAAATCAGGCGCGTCTGTGGCAGCTTGCCAATCACGACGCCCTGACGGGGCTTCCCAACCGCATGCTGCTGATGGACCGGATGGAGCAATTGTTGGCACGGATGCGGCGGCAGAAAAGCCACTTGGCCGTCATGTTCCTGGATCTTAACGAGTTCAAGCGGGTCAACGACAGCTATGGACATGAAGTGGGCGACCAATTGCTCAAGTTTGTTGCTGAACGGCTCCGCGCAGCGGTTCGTGCGGACGATACGGTGGCCAGGATGAGCGGCGACGAATTCATTGTTTTGATTGAGGGCGTGCAGGACCGGGAAGCACTGGAGGCCGTGAGGCAGAAAATTCAGCAGAAGCTGTCCGATGGGTTTATGTTCGACGGCCAATTGATCTACGTTCAGACCAGCACAGGCATCGCAATTTTCCCCGAGGATGGTGACAGCCCGGAGGCCTTGATCAACCTGGCGGACAAGAGAATGTATGCAGATAAGCAGGCTCGTGCGGCGAAGCTTCATCTGATCTGAGCAATACAGATTGCAAGGGTCCGGTGTTCGCTGTTGAACGAACGGTTGGGCGGCTGGCCGCGCGTCGGTCCGTTCGGGGTCTATGGCACTCACTGAGCCCAATATTTGATGTGGGCTACCGCGCTTGTTGACTCCGGTTTGAGATGGAACCGAGCAGGCATCCGCCCGCATCATTGGATGGAATTCCGGGTTTAGCCGAGCATCGCTTTCAATGCCGCCAGACGGTCGCTGCCGCTGGCCTTGGCGTCGGCGCTGGAGGGTTTTTCCGGCATGCGCACGTCGTCGCCGAGTTCGTCGATGAAGCGCGAAGGATCGCAGGCCACCGTCTCGCGTGCGCGCTTGCGGCGTGAGCAGTAGGACAGCGTGAGGGACTTCTTCGCGCGGGTGACGCCGACGTACATCAGGCGGCGTTCTTCTTCCAGCCGCCCCTCGTCGACTGCATCGCGGTGCGGCAGGATGTTCTCCTCGACGCCGACCAGGAACACGTGGCCGAATTCCAGTCCCTTGGCGGCGTGCAGGGTGGACAGCCGCACGGCGTCGGGCTCTTCCTCCTCGCGGCCTTCCAGCAGGGTGATCAGCGCGATGGTCTGCGTCAGCTGCAGCAGATCCTTCTCTTCTTCCTCGCCCTTCTTGGCGATCCAGGCGGCGAATTCGAGCACGCTGTTCCACTTGCTCTGCGCAGCGCGCTGGTCGTCCTGGTCGAAGAGATACACTTCGTAGTCGATCGTTTTCAACAGGTCGTTCAGCAGTTCGCCCGCCGGCTCGCGCGGCACGCGCTCTTCCATGTGGTTGATGAAGTTGCAGAACTCCACCAGCGGTGCCAGCTGGCGCTCGCCGATCTGCGACGCGGCGGCCGCCGAGAACACCGCCTCGAACAGGCTCACGTGCAGGGTGGCGGCGACCTGGCCGAGCTTCTCCAGCGTGGCGGCGCCGATGCCGCGCTTGGGCGTGGTGACCGCACGGATGAAGGCGGGGTCGTCGTCGCTGTTCGCGATCAGGCGCAGGTAGGCGATGACGTCCTTGATCTCGGCACGGTCGAAGAACGACTGCCCGCCGGACAGCTGATACGGCACCTTCTCGTTCCTCAGCGCCTGCTCGAAGATGCGCG
>JAJXUF010000313.1 GCA_021783175.1 Pseudomonadota bacterium | reverse complement strand
TCACCCACCGCGAAGTCGGCGTGGACACCGACAGCTGGCAGATCGCGCTGAAGAACACGCTGCGCCAGGCGCCGGACGTGATCCTGATCGGCGAGATCCGCGACCGGGAGACCATGGAATACGCGGTCGCCTTCGCCGAGACGGGTCACCTGTGCATGGCGACGCTGCACGCCAACAGCGCCAACCAGGCGCTCGACCGCATCATCAACTTCTTCCCGGAAGAGCGGCGCGAACAATTGCTGATGGACCTGTCGCTCAACATCAAGGCGCTCATCTCGCAACGCCTGATCCCGAAGCGCGACGGCAAGGGCCGTGCTGCCGCCTTCGAGATCCTGCTCAACTCGCCGCTGATCGCCGACCTGATCTTCAAGGGCAACGTGCACGAGATCAAGGAAGTCATGGCCAGGTCGCGCGAACTCGGCATGCAGACCTTCGACCAGGCGCTCTTTATCCTGCATGAGGCCGGCGCCATCAGCTATGAGGAAGCCCTCAAGAACGCCGACTCCGTGAACGACCTGCGGCTGAAGATCAAACTGGAAGGCCAGGCCACCAAGGACAGGGACGTGATGAGCGGGCTGGATAATCTGCGGATGACCTGATACGTTGTTATTGAGGTCGGCCCGCTCCCGTCGGGTCGGCTACTTTGCAGCTGCAAGCCGAGTCTGACCTCCACACGCCGCTACTACCGAGCTACCGCCGAACCGGCAATCCAGCACGTTTCTCCAGCCACGCGTCGAACGCCCAATTGCCGTGGCTCAGCACCAACAGCACTGCCAGCAAGATTCCCCAGCAAAAATGCTGGAACAAGCCAGCTTCGCTCAAGCCTGAGTAATACGAATAGGCCGCAACCGCATTGAGGATGAACAACCCCGCCGCCGCAAAACGCCCAAACAGCCCCAGCACCAGCAACACTGACAAACCGAGCTCGCCCGCAGTCGCCATGTACGCCGCCACATCCGTGTTCAGCAACGGCACCTGGTAGACATCACTGAACAAATACAGGGTGGTGTCCCAGTTCTGTATCTTGGTCAAGCCGGATTTGAAAAAGACATTTGCAAGATAGAGCCTCAGGCCCAGGTCCAGCAGCGGCGCCAGATATTCCGGCAGATGCGAGGCGCTGTAGTAATACCTCATCAGGCGTGCCAAAAGGGTCATGGTATAGCTCCCACGGTGAAAGTCGTAAATACGTTTTGCGCCATCAGCTTCAGCAACGTTGCCTGCAAGTCGAAGCCGGGATTCAGTTCCAATACTTCGGCAGTTGCATCGCCCAGAGGGATTCCGGCTTTAGTGCGTTCCAGCCACGTTGCCTCCGCTTCCATCAACTCACTGACCAGAACAACGTCAGCCTCGCGGATGACCAACACATAGCTTGGCCCGCCATCCAGATCGATATGAAAAACTTCTGGTGCGCCGGGCTGATGGGCATGCCAGATGGAGGCTACCGGATATCGGGAGCGCACCATATGGCAAGACGGATGGGTATGCAAAACCAGTTCTGAATACTGCTCGGGCGTAATTTGCGCCAGCTTGTTAATGTCCAGTGTAGTTTCATCATCTACAAAATAGGCAACATGGCACGCCCACTCCAGTGCCGCCACATCCGCCAGATAAACCAGCTCTTTCGCCGGCTCGAAAGTCGCAATGAATGCAGCCAGCCCAGAACCAAAGTGGTGCAGGTTCGCACTGCGGGCAGGATGTTGCTCAATGTACCGCTTGGCAAGGAAGCGGAAGAAGTCATCGCCAACGAGTTGCTTGATGACCGGATATGCGCCCGCCAACGCATCATGCAGGTTGCCGCGGTAATTGTTGCGATAGACTTCGATCGCGGTTTCGGCGGAATAATTTGCATATGCCTGGTTTACCCCCGCCGGTGGCATTTCGCCACGCACAATGGCATGCGCAAATTGGGCAAGTTCGTCATGCAGCATGACACTCCTCCACTGCTTCCAGGCGCTGCTGGGCTTTTGCCGCCTCGCCCATCAGCACAGCAAGTTCGGGGATATCGGTATCCCATTCGATCAGCGTGGGGCGCGGCCCGATATGCCGCAACACGGACTCATACAAGTCCCACACTTCGGGATAGACCGGGTGGTCGTGCGTATCCACCAGGCAGCCATCGCGCATGCTGTATCCGGCCAGGTGGTACTCCTTCACAGCAACGGCAGGTATGGCCTTGATGAACGCTTCGGCATCCACGCCGAGATTGCGCACGTTCACATACAGGTTCTCCACATCGAACAGGATGCCGCAGCCGGTGCGCCTTGTCAGTTCGGCAAGGAATTCACCCTCGGTCATTTCGCTGTGGGAAAAGGATAAATAGCTGGACAGATTCTCCACCAGCAATTGGTGCTGCAATCCTTCCTGTACCTGCTCCACGCGCCGGGCGACATGGTCCAGCGCCTCGCGGGTATAGGGGAACGGAAGCAGGTCGTTGATCACCAAGCCGTCCGCCGCATTCCAGCACAGATGCTCAGATACGGCAGCGGGTTGCACGTCGGCGCACAGGCGGCTGAGCGCTGACAGATGCGCTGCATCAAGCGGCGTCACGGAAGCCAGCCCCATGCCGACGCCGTGCAGACTAATCGGATAATGTTCGCGCACCTTGAGCAAAGTATGCAGCGGCGCACCCCCGCCGAAAAAATTCTCGCTATGGACCTCGACCCAGCCCAGCGCGGGCAAGGTATCCAGGACCTCGCGGTAATGAGGTGCCCGCAAGCCGATACCGGCGGCAAACGGCAATGTATTGGTTGCGGGCCTCCTCATCACATCGCCTTCAGCATGCCGCCTGCGATCTTGTCGCAAGTGCCTTTGGGAACGGCGACGAAGTCCATCGGGTCATTGTTTTTGGTGGCCTGGCCTGCGCAGGAGTGTGCGCTCTTGTTGCTGGAGCAATCGTTCTTGCCTGCCTTGGCGATCCCGAAACATTGTTCCATATCCATCTTCTTGTCTGCGGCACTCGCGGTACCTGCCAGACCCAGTGCCAACAAACCACCGATCGCCAACGACAACATTTTCTGCTTTTCCATTTTGATACTCCTTTTGCGGGTTGATGAAATTGATTGATAACGTGTTTCCAACGACGGCCAGGCCGGATTACGAATTCCG
>JAJXUF010000312.1 GCA_021783175.1 Pseudomonadota bacterium | reverse complement strand
CGCCGGTCATTACATCGAAGTCAAGGTCGGCATGGTGCATCCGGTGCAGTCTCCACAGGACCGGCACCGCATGAAACATGACATGCTGAAAGTAGATCGCCAGATCAAGAATGATGACCGAGGCCACGAAGGCGATCCAGGCGGGTACCGGAACGACGTTGAAAACGCCCCAGCCGCGGGTTGCCGCTATGACCGCAAACCCGGCCGCCGCGAACGGCAGCAGCAGCCGCAGCACGGCGCTGTTGAGAAACACAATGCCGAGATTGCTCACCCAGCGGCGAAGCCTTGGTAGCGACAGCGCACGGCGGGGCCAAAGGACTTCCGCCATGATCATGATAGCGAGCACCCCGAAAAATGCCCCGAGGCGGATTAGCATTTCATGCTGGAGCAAGGTTGGAAACACGAAAATTCTCCTTTAGAAATAATTGTTTGGACGCTTCGATTCACGGCCTGCTCGCGCCAGCCATATCGATCCCAACTAATATTCAAGTAATAAATTGAATAATAGGGACCTGAGTCTGGAATGTCAAGCAAGGCCTGATGCAGGAAAGTCACGGCCCAATTTCGCGCATTGGCAAGTCCGCTTCCTTCTGTCGCCGGAGGAGCTTAGATTTCTCGTGCACGGGGAGTGCACTATAAGAAAGAGGCGCCGCCGGCGCTTTTGACCGTCGCAAATGCCGCGCAGCATCTATTGCGGGGAGCAGTGCGCCGATGACAGCGTCCGCGAGGCGCGGCCTGAATGGGTCAGGTGAAGCGTGGATTAACCAGCCATTGGTGATTCCCGGCCACTCAGGCCGGGTAGATCGCGCCCAGCAGTGCCGGATGGCGCGCGCCGGTGACAGAGGGAAGATTGCCCGGGCGCCCCGCCAGCGTCTGGTGCCCTAGCCATGCAAACGCGGTGGCTTCAACCCAGTCGGGGTGGAGACCAAGTTCGGCCGTGCTGCGTACCGGCACGGCAGCAAGATCGGCCTGGAGACGGCGCATGAGTTCGCGGTTGTGAGCCCCGCCACCGCATACGAATACTTCATCGGCTCCACCCGCGTGTTGATCGATGGCTCGCGCAATCGTGCGCGCGGTGAGTTCAACCAGCGTCGCCTGCACATCCGCGGCAGCGTAGCGATCGTGCAGTACTTTTTTTAGTTGCGCGTCCAGCCACGGCAAATTGAAGTATTCCGTGCCGGTGCTTTTTGGTGGCCGCCGTGCGAAATACGGGTCTTGCGACAGATGTTGCAGAAGCGCCTCTATCACCGCTCCGGCGGCGGCCCAATCACCGTCAGCGTCGTAGCGCACACCGCGGTGGCGGGTGATCCAGCGATCCAGCAGCGTGTTTCCCGGTCCGGTATCAAAACCGATCACCGCACCTTGCGCCTCAACCGGCAGCGCAGTTACGTTGGCAATGCCGCCGATGTTGACGATGGCGCGCCGCTTGCCTGGATGCTGGAAAAGCCAGTGATGGAACGCCGGTACCAGTGGCGCCCCTTCCCCGCCCGCCGCCATGTCGCGTGCGCGAAAATCGGCAATGGTCGTTATCCCGGTCTGTTCGGCAATGACTGCGGGATTGGCGATCTGTACGGTATATGGGTGAGCGGCGCCGGGAGCGTGACGTATCGTCTGACCGTGGCTGCCGATTGCACGCACCTCGGCCTTGTTGAGTCCGGCCTGGCGCAGCAGCGAGTTCGCGGCGTCGGCAAACAACTCGCCCAGAACGCCATCGAGAACTGCGGAACGTCCGATTTCATCATCGCCAGGTTGGGTCAGGCTCAGAATCTGGTCGCGCAGCGAATCGCTGTAGGGATGGTGGCTGCTTGCGAGCAGCTCCAGTTGCCGGGGCTCATGAATTGCGACCGCGACGGCGTCGATGCCGTCGGCGCTGGTACCGGACATCAGGCCGATGTAGTTCATCTCTTGGGCTCTGGATTGTGATTGGCCGTCAGTCGGATCGGCACCATGACAGCCGTGCTGCCGGCCTCTAGCGGAGTTGGACAATTCTTGCCCGTAGTCCACGTTGCCGCAGGGGCATTTTGCAGGGCAAGGGCTGCGAGTGCGGCGCGTGCCCGGATTGGTGCCGCCCACTGCAGAGCTGTCCGATCGAGCGCAACGAATCCAGGCCGGCAAAGCCGCAGTATTGCCTGGCCTGAAAGTGCTTCCGCAAGTGGCATTGGGCCTTCTCGCATCGCAAGGAACTCGCGCCAGTTTATACGATAAACCCGGTTGAGGTGAGGCAAGTCCGCCGCATTGGTGCGTGCGCGAAATTTAAACCCGTCGCACCCTGTGGTAACCTTGGCGGCCTTTTCCATCATTTGCGGTTCATCGCCGGTCATGACCCATCTTCAGGATGCCCTGGCACAGCTCAAGCGTGGTGCAGAAGAGGTCCTGCTTGAATCCGAGCTGACCGAGCGTCTGCGCTCGGGCCGCTCGTTGCGGATCAAGGCCGGGTTCGACCCCACCGCGCCGGATCTGCACCTCGGGCACACCGTGCTCATCAACAAGCTGCGCCAGTTCCAGGATCTGGGCCACGAAGTGCTGTTTCTGATCGGTGATTTTACCGGCATGATCGGCGATCCAACGGGCAAAAGCGCAACGCGCCCACCGCTGACGCGCGACGATGTGATCGAAAACGCCCGCACCTACGAAAGTCAGATATTCAAGATTCTCGACGCGGAAAAAACGCTCGTCGTCTTCAACTCGAGCTGGATGGGCGAGATGCAGGCTACGGAATTGATCAAACTTGCCGCCACCCATACGGTAGCGCGCATGCTCGAGCGCGATGATTTTCATAAGCGTTACAGCGGTGGCCAGCCAATAGCAATTCATGAGTTTCTCTACCCCTTGATCCAGGGGTACGACTCAGTGGTACTCAAGGCCGATGTCGAGCTTGGCGGAACGGACCAGAAATTCAATCTCCTGATGGGGCGTGAACTGCAGAAGCATTTTGGCCAGCCATCTCAGGTCGTCCTCACAATGCCGCTGCTCGAAGGCACAGACGGCGTGCAGAAGATGTCGAAATCACTGGGTAATTACATCGGCATAAACGAGGATCCGCGGGAAATGTTCGGCAAAATCATGTCGATCTCCGACACCCTGATGTGGCGCTACTTCGAACTGCTTTCATT
>JAJXUF010000311.1 GCA_021783175.1 Pseudomonadota bacterium | reverse complement strand
CGAAGACGGACGGCGTGTATCGCGCGCCATATCGTCCGGGGCAGGCCAGCATCGCATTGGATGCCGTGACTCTGCTGGCGGCGTTGCCAGGCGGCAACGGTCATAACAGTCGCACCTTGGGAATCGGGCCGGATGGTCGCGTGTATGTGAGCCTGGGCATTCAGCACAATTGCAGCGATCAGTTTCTGGATGCGAACTATCCGTTCAATGAGCGGCGCGGCGGTGTGCTGGTACTGCGGGAGGCTGGCGGCGAAGCAAGCTGGGAGCCCTTTGCCTCGGGGCTGCGCAATCCGGTGGGTTTCGATTGGCAACCACTTACCCACGTCATGTATGCCGATAACAACGGTCCCGATCATCTAGGGTACGACCTCCCCCCGGAATATTTCAGCAGAATCACCCCCGGTTCTTTTCACGGCATGCCCTGGTTCCAGTTCGACGGCAAGCAACTGATCCGCGACGATTGTATCGCCACGAAGCCGCCGATCCCGATGACCGAGGTGACGCTCCCGGCCGCGACTTTTCCGGCGCGCAACGCGCCGCTGGGCATGGCGTTTGTCCCCAAGGGCGCAATGGATGGGCAGCTAGAATACGATGCGGTAGTCGCGTTGCATGGTTCATGGGGCACCCAACCCAGCGGAGGATTTTTCGGCAGCGTCGCAACGCGTCGCCCGCCCAAGCTTGCGGTGGTGCGTTTCAATGATGGCAAGGCAGTTCGTGTGGATGACCTGGTCACCGGCTTCCAGTTGCCCGACGGCAAACGCTGGGCACGCCCGGCAGGCGTGGCGTTCGGACCGGATGGTGCGCTGTACTTCAGCAGCGATAGCGATGCCGAGGGATTATTCAGGCTGAAGCGTATGCACTGACAAGACTTCCTGGCTCAGGTCGCTGGTGCGACCTTGAAAATAGCGCACAGATACTGCTTTACGTTTCATGCTGCGTAGCTTTACAATTATCCCGCCGCTACTTTACGTTTATTTCCATGACCGCCGACCTGCGCCGCACCATACTCGATTCCATTGTCCAGGACGGGGGCAATGTTGCCGCGCGTCTGGCGGAGCGGCATGGCGTATCTCGCCAATCTGCAAGCGCCTGGCTGGCGAAATTGAGGCGGGAAGGTGTCATTACTTCTACCGGCGTGGGGCGCGGTGTGCGCTACCAGTTGGCGGTGCTGGCCGACGTGCGCCAAGTCTACGAGCGCGCCGGGCTGAACGAAGACCGGGTATGGCGTGAGTTGATCGCACCGCATGTTGCCGACCTGCCGCCCAATGTACGCGACGTCTGGCATTACGCGGTGACGGAGATGGTGAACAATGCGATAGACCATTCCGGTTCAGAGCTAGTGGCGGTAGGGCTGGTGCGCGATGCGCTGAATACGTCGGTGTATGTCGCCGACGAGGGCGAGGGCATCTTCCTCAAGATTCAGCGCGCGTTGAATTTGTACGATCCGCGTGAAGCAATCCTGGAGCTGGCCAAGGGAAAACTGACCACTGACCCGGTAAATCATACCGGCGAGGGAATTTTCTTTTCATCCAAGGTGATGGATGCCTTCGACATTCGTTCCGGCAAGCAGCATTTCGTGCATGACGATTGGGGTACGGACGTGTTGCTGGAGCGGGCCGCCGATGCACCTGGAACAGTGGTGCAGATGCGGCTGGCGAACGATAGCCAGCGCACCTTGCAGGATGTGTTCGATCAGTTCGCTGCGCCGGAGGAGTACACCTTTTCCAAGACTATTGTCCCGGTGAAACTGGCGCAGCATGAAGGTGAAAAACTTGTTTCGCGTTCGCAGGCCAAGCGACTTACCATGCGCTTCGAGCGGTTCCAGACAGTGGTGCTGGATTTCGCAGGGGTGGAAGAAATCGGACAGGCATTTGCCGATGAAGTGTTTCGTGTATTCCAGCAAGCCCATCCCGGTACGCAACTGCTGCCGATCAATCAGACCACAGAGGTTGGGAACATGGTGAGGCGGGCGCTGGGGTATCTTAAATAGCAGTGGGTCACCGAGGCCAACGTGCTGAGTCTGTCAGCGTCTGAGTAATCACCTGCGGCTCAGTCCACCAGCGACAGCTCGAACAACCCGTAATTCTGCACAAGTTCGCCGGGCATTTTTTCGCCCATTTTATTGAACCATTCCTTGTGCAGGGCCAGTTCCTGTTTCCATTCCTCCGCATCGACCTGGTTGAGTTTGTCGAACTCGGCCTTGCTGATCTCGATTCCGGTCCAGTCGATGTCTTCGAAACGCGGCATCCAGCCCAGTGCGGTCTTGGTGGCCGGGACGCGATCTTTCACGCGGTCCACGATCCATTTCAGCACGCGCATGTTGTCGCCGAAACCGGGCCACATGAATTTCCCCTGTTCATCCAGGCGGAACCAGTTCACGCAGAATATCTTCGGCACGTTCTCGACCACGTGCCCCATCTTCAGCCAGTGATTGAAGTAATCGCCCATGTGGTAGCCGCAAAACGGCAACATGGCGAACGGGTCGCGCCGCACGATGCCCTGCTCGCCGACAGCGGCAGCGGTGGTTTCGGAGCCGAGTGTGGAGGCCATATAAACGCCGAAATTCCAGTTGAGCGCTTCGTACACCAGCGGCACCGTGGTGGCACGGCGGCCGCCGAAGATGAAGGCGGAGATGGGCACACCGTTCGGGTCTTCCCAGTTCGGGTCGATGGAAGGGCACTGGTTCGCCGGCGCGGTGAAGCGCGAATTGGCATGCGCCGCCTTGCGGCCGTTCGCGCCGTCTGCCGGTGTCCAGTCTTTGCCCTGCCAGTCGATCAGGTGGGCCGGGGCTTCCTTGGTCATGCCTTCCCACCACACGTCGCCATCGTCGGTCAGTGCGACATTGGTGAAGATGATATTTTCCTTGAGGGTCTGCAGCGCGTTGAAGTTGGTTTTTTCTGAAGTGCCCGGTGCCACGCCGAAGAAACCGGCTTCCGGATTGATGGCGTGGAACTGGCCGTCCTTGCCGGGTTTGATCCAGGCGATGTCGTCGCCCACGGTGGTGATCTTCCAGCCGTTGAATGTTTTGGGCGGGATCAGCATGGCGAGGTTGGTTTTTCCGCAGGCGGAGGGGAAGGCGGCAGCGACATAGCTCTTGTCGCCGGCGGGCGACTCGATGCCGAGG
>JAJXUF010000079.1 GCA_021783175.1 Pseudomonadota bacterium | reverse complement strand
GTGGGGTGGAGCGCTGCGAACTGTTCGCGCTGGCCGAATCACTCGGCGGCGTCGAAAGCCTGATCGAACACCCCGCGATCATGACGCATGCCTCGGTGCCGGCGGCCAACCGCAAGCGGCTGGGCATCAGCGATGGGCTGGTGCGGCTAAGCGTGGGCGTTGAGGAGCTGGAAGATTTAAAAATGGACTTGGAGTGCGCACTGTCCAGAACTCAGTCAGCAGTGATTTCGCTCGGTAGGAATGGTACCAAATGAATGACACCTCGCTCCCAGATACATCGCCATTCAGCATGGTGCAATCTCTCAAACGTCATGCGGGACTGATCGTTCAGCTCACACGCAGAGAGATCGTCGGTCGTTATCGCGGTTCTTTAGCGGGCATGGCTTGGTCATTCTTGAATCCGTTACTGATGCTCGTGGTCTATACCCTCGTGTTTTCTTCAATTTTCAAGGTGCGGTGGGGCGCTGGTGCGACAGAGTCCAAGTCGGATTTTGCGCTAGTGTTGTTCGTGGGCCTAATGCTTCATGGATTCTTGGCGGACTGCCTTAGCCGGGCGCCGGGGCTGGTGCTAGCCAATGTTAGCTATGTCAAGAGGGTAGTGTTTCCTCTCGAGGTGCTGCCTTGGGTGTCTGTGCTATCGGCGCTCTTCAATTTGCTGATAAGCGTGGTCGTACTACTTCTCGTCCAGCTCATGCTGGATCGCCAGCTACCTGTTACGGCGGTGCTGTTGCCGATTCTGCTGCTGCCATTCGTCTTGATCGTAGTGTCACTCTCCTTCATCTTCGCCGCTGTTGGCGTTTACCTACGCGATCTGGGGCAGCTTACGACGATGATAGTTACTGTGCTCTTTTTCTTCTCACCCATTGTCTATCCTACGTCGAGTCTGCCAAAAAAATTCCAAGAGTGGATCCAATTTAGCCCGAGCACTTACCCGGTAGAACAGGCCCGCAGGATCCTAATCTCTGGCGAACTACCGAAGGTGTCAGGATGGTTCATGTCTCTGGCTGTAGCCATAGTGTTGCTAATTTTGTCTTACTATTTTTATCAGAAGACGCGCAGGGGTTTTGCAGATGTCCTCTGATACGCTCACCCATGCAGTGCTGGAACAACTCCCCACGATCATTAAAGTCGAGCAGATTTCGAAGCTGTACGATATATACGATCAGCCCCGAGATCGCCTCAAGCAATTTCTCTGGCCCCCGTTATTGCGCGCGCTTGGCAAGGAGCAGAACGTTAAGTTTTATCGCGAATACTGGGCGCTGCGGGATATTTCATTTCAGGTGCATCGCGGTGAGGCGGTGGGCATCATCGGGCGCAACGGCGCTGGTAAATCGACCCTGCTGCAACTGATCTGTGGCACTTTGACGCCGACCTCGGGCATTGCACAAGTTAACGGCCGTGTTGCCGCGTTGCTAGAGCTTGGTGCTGGTTTCAACCCTGAGTTTACCGGGCGCGAGAACGTTTACATGAGCGCTACGTTGCTAGGGTTGAGTGGGGCCGAGATTGACAAGCGCTACGAGAGCATTTTATCTTTTGCGGATATCGGCAATTTTATCAATCAGCCAGTCAAGGTCTATTCGAGCGGTATGTACGTTCGCCTAGCCTTCGCCGTGATTGCTCATGTCGATGCAGATGTGCTTATAGTCGATGAAGCCCTTGCTGTTGGCGATAGTGTGTTCGTGCAGAAATGCATGCGTTTTTTACGCGCATTTCGCGAGCGCGGAACCTTGCTCTTCGTCAGCCACGACACTGGCTCGGTCCTGAATTTCTGCGATCGGGCAATTTGGCTTGATAAGGGGCATATGCGCATGCAGGACTCCGCGCAGGACGTGGTTGCTGCTTACATCGAGTATTGCGCGCAGGAGGTCTACGGGGAGACGGTCAAGATCAAGAGTCTTCGCGCTCAGCAAGACGCGTCTCGTGCTGACGAACGCCCGCTTCCGAAACGCCCGGCATTAGAGAGGGAGACCAAGCTCACCCTATTCGCCAACATCCATAACTCAGACGGATGGACCTCGGGGGCGGCGCGCATCGACTCGGTCGAGCTGCTGTCTCGAACTGGCGAGCTGATTAATGTTTTTCATGGTGGGGAGCACGTACAGCTACGCATTTGCGCGACCGCGTTCGTCGATCTGGAAAGCGTGATCATCGGTTTCTTCGTCAAAGATAGGCTGGGCCAGTCCTTGTTCGGCGAACACACTTACACGCATGTTGACCAGCCCTATCCCATGGCTGCGGGGCAGACGCTCGAGGCGCGCTTCGATTTCACCATCCCACTTCTGCCCGACGGTGATTACTCCATGACCGTTTCAATTGCGGAGGGCAATCCGTGGGACAACGTGCAGCACCACTGGCTCCATGATGCTGTGCTGATACGAGTAGCCTCGACTAAGCTTCGCTATGGCTTAGTGGGAATTCCATTCGAGGCCGTCAGTATTCGGTCGGTCACTAAAGATGGAGAGGCGACGTGACGACGAGCCAAATTCCTGAGCTGGTCTCGCAGGATATGCGGATTACCGTGGGCCGATTCACCTACGGAACTCCACAGTTCCGCATCTGGTCGGAAGATGAACACATTTCCATCGGCTCATTCTGCTCGATTTCGGATGATGTGACGATTTTCGGAGGCGGCGAACATCGATCTGATTGGGTCACGACATTTCCGATGCGGATTGCCTTTGGGCATGAGCTGGCCCAGCGCGATGGCCACCCCGCCAAACGCGGGCCGACGCGTATCGGTAACGATGTGTGGATCGGTCATGGCGTAACCATCATGTCCGGTGTCACGATCGGGGATGGTGCGATCATTGGTGCATGCGCGTTAGTAAGTCGGGATGTCCTACCCTACGGCGTGGTAGTCGGTAACCCCGCCCGCTTGGTTCGCATACGCTTCCCCGCCGCCCAGGTTGCGGCCCTGTTGGCCATTGAATGGTGGCGCTGGCCCATTGATCTGATCGAGGAATATGTTCCTTTGTTGTGTGATAGCGATATAGCCTCTTTTATCGAGCGCGCCTGCCGAGATTCAAGAACTCTGGCTAACAAATGATCAAACTTAACAAGTCGGCATCCATTAGGCCTCATCGGCTTCCTCCTAGTGCTTGGCACGGACATATACCGTTTGCGGCATGGCTAGTGGAGGAGCTTCGTCCCTCGCTGTTCGTTGAACTGGGCACGCATCATGGCGCTTCGTATCTTGGCATTTGTCAGGCTGTCAACGAACTGGCCCTGAAGGCGCGTTGCTACGCGATTGACACATGGAAGGGCGACGAGCATGCCGCTTACTATGGTGATTCGGTTTACGACGAACTGCGAATCTATCACGACGAAAAGTACGGTGACTTTTCCAAGCTCTTGCGATGCACATTCGACGAGGGCCTGCAGAAGTTCGACGACGGCAGCATCGATCTGCTGCATATTGATGGGCTGCACACCTACGAGGCGGTGAAGCACGACTTTGAATCTTGGTATCCGAAGCTTTCGCGTAGGGCCGTGGTGCTCTTTCACGACCTGGATGAGCGCCATGGTGATTTTGGGGTTTGGCGCCTGTGGAGCGAGGTTTCCCCCAACTATCCTTCTTTCGCGTTCACTCACTCGCACGGTCTGGGTATGCTGCTGGTGGGTGATGAAATTCCCTCTTCCGTGCGTTCTCTTGCCGATCTGGATTCGGTCGAGTCTGCAGTAGTAGCCAACTTGTTCGCCTCGCTTGGCCGTGGCGTGCAGTTGAAGTTCGACCTGGGCTGGTGGCGCACAGAAGTGGAGAAGGTCGGTGGCAAGGCTGCAGAATGTGAGGCTCAGGCCGCCGCGTTGCGTGATGAAGTGCAGCGTTTGACGTCTGAGGTCGCCTTCGAAAGGAATGCATCGCATGCGTTGAAGGGGGAGCTGGATGAACTCAAGGCCGCGCATGAGCGGATGCTGATTAGCATCGAAATATCACAGAAGGCAAAAGAAGGGGAGTTCGAGGCCCAGGCCGCCGCGTTGCGTGATGAAGTGGAGCAGTTGACGTCTGCGGTCGCCTTCGAAAGGAATGCATCGCACGCGTTGAAGACGGAGCTGGACGAACTCAAGGCCGCGCAAGAGCGGACTCTGGTGAGCATCGAAATATCACAGAAGGCAAAAGAAGGAGAGTTCGAGGCCCAGGCCACCGCGTTGCGTGATGAAGTGCAGCATTTGACGTCTGCGGTCGCCTTCGAAAGGAATGCATCGCATGCGTTGAAGACGGAGCTGGACGAATTCAAGGCCGCGCATGAGCGTGTCTTGGCTGACGCTGCAGTCGCGAAGCAAGCCCTGCAGCGGCAGATCGATGAGCAGGAAATCCGCATGACCGATTTGCTCACTCAGCGGGAACAGGCTATTCAACAACAGGAGGAAACGATCAACCACCTTCGGGCCAGCCTTGATAACTCTCTCGGCAGTCTGCACCTAGCAAAAAGCGAGCGCCAGCGCCTGGAGGACGATTTCGAGCGGCACCTAGCGCAGGTTGAGCAGCGCTGGGAAAGTCACGGACGCGCTTGGGAGCAGCGCCAGACACGCATGGCGGGGGATATCAGTGACCGGGACGAGCTGATCGCCAGCCTAGCCATAGATATGCATCGCACCCGCGAGATGCTTGATACGACTGAGGCTAGGGTTGGTCGCGCTATCGATAAGGCACGTCAGCGGTGGGCACCAGAAGGTTCGATGCGGGGCCGCTTGGTGTCTTGGGTCTTTACACGGGTGATCGCATATCACGACCAGCAGAGGGGGCGTGTTGGCGCGGAGGGTGGCGAGCTGCTGCGCGCACCGGTAGGGCCCGTTGGCACGCCCATCAAGGCTGCGCCGAAAGATTTTGCCGCCTACATCGATGCTGTAGAGCCGAAAGATCAGGACCTCGAACGCCAACGCAGAGACGCTGCCGCCTTCGACTACGCACCATTAGTGAGCTTCGTGGTTCCAATCTATCGCCTGCCACGTGAGATTCTTGAGCATACCCTGCTCAGCGTCGAGGCACAGACTTATCCCAATTGGGAGGCGTGCCTGGCTTGGGCGGACGTCGAGGACAAGGAGGGATGGGCTTGGCTGCAGCAGCGTTGCTCTGATCTGCGTTTCCACTTGGTATGCCTGAAGGAGAACGGGGGCATTTCGCACAATTCCAATGCGGCGCTCGAGGTAGCGTCTGGTGAATTCGTGGCCTTATTGGATCACGACGACACTGTTACACCGTGGGCGCTATACGACATGGTAAAGGCGCTGCAGGACCATCCGGACGCGGATTTTCTCTATTCAGACAAGGATTCCATCAGTGAGACTGGCGAATGTCGTTTGAACGCGTTGTTCAAGCCAGAGTGGAGTCCAGAGATGCTCCATTCGGTCAACTACTTGACCCATTTCAATCTGATGCGTACTGGCGTGGTCCGTGCAGTCGGCGCTTGGGATCCTGAAACGGATGGCGCTCAAGACTGGGACATTTTCTTCAAGGTCACCGCGGTTGCGCGCAAAGTGCTGCGTGTCCCCTCGATCCAATATCATTGGCGCATCCTTCCGACGTCCACATCGACGGGCCTGCAGACAAAACCGTACGCAATCATGGCGCAGTTGCGTAGCCAAAAGAACTATTTCGCACGCAAAGGCCTTCCCGCCGCAGTTCGGCGCACGGATGCAGGTCTCTTCCACATTATCTGGCGGCTATCGGCCGCCGTCGCCGAAGTCTTCGTACTTCAAGACCGTAGCCAAGCGGAAGCAGCCAACGTCGTCAATGTGCTGTGCGTCTCCAACCTTGATGCGGTTAGCCGGATCACGGTTGTGCATCGTGAGGAGCCGGGCGAGGTGCTTCTCTCGTTTCAAGCGCACCTCGGCGACAGGTTCAGGCTCGTTCGACAGGACGAATTAGATTGGGCTGCCATTTCCGATGCCGTAGATCCTGATGCGGGATCCGTTGTGATCTTGAGCGGCCGGGCGCTTGGTCTTTCTGGTGGCATAGTGGATGAGTTGGTGGGATGGACCCAGCATCACCCTGAAATTGCCTGGGTGGGCGCGCTTGCGATAGACCCACAAGGTAAGGTAGTCGAGGCCGGCAGAGTTGTTGCCGACGATGGTACCTCGGCGCCGATGTTCCGCGGTTGCTATGCGCATGAATACGGTTGGTTTGGCGGCGCTTTGTGGTATCGAAATGTACGCGCAGTCTCCGAATATGCGGTAGCATTTAAGGCAGAGGCGTTCCGTAGCGCTGTTGCGTCTCTGCCGCCTGAACTGCGGCACTCCAAGGAAGGTCTCCAGAGAACATGTGCTGCTGCCGTTCTCGATCCTACGAGGCGAGGGCTAGTGAACCCGTTTGCCGTGGTTTATCTGCCGGACGAGGTAGGTGAAACATGGGACAATAACGGTAGCAAATATTGGACAGACCCCTATTTCAATCCGGCGTTTAGCGAAGTTAATCCTCTCAGACTGAAGGGCTGAACTGATGAGAAAAAGGATAGGCGCCGCACTTCGAGTTTTGCGTGGCGAAGTGCGCAAGGATGAGTCGGCGCACATCTGGGCGGGCTATACAAGTGACGCGCTTCAGCTGGCTCAGATCATCGATTGCCGACCAGAGGAAATTACGAGACAGCAGCAGCACCCGGAACGCGTCTCGGCGAATGCCAACGATCGAGTCTGCGCCTGGTACTTGCCCTGTTTCGACAATCCCTTCTATGGCGGCGTGATGACGATCCTGCGGCTCGCGGAGAGTCTCAAGCGGCGCTACGGTGTCCGTCAGCGTTTTTTGATCTGTGGCGCGACAAACGCCGCGGACATGCAGCGGATGCTGGGGACGGCGTTTCCTGGCTTGGCCGAGTGTGAAGTGCTTATCCTGGATTCCGGCGAGGCGATCCAGTCTATACCGCCGTCCGATTACTCGGTAGCGACGCTTTGGACGACGGCATACGTCGTGCTCGGCGTGCAAAATACGGGTTTGAAATTCTACATAATTCAGGACTTCGAGCCGGCCTTCTATCCAGCCGGAAGCACCTATGCCCAGGCAGAGCTTACTTATCGCTTCGGCTTTCTGGGTATCTGCAATACGCAGACGCTAAAGCAGATGTATGAGAAGGAGTACGGTGGTTCCGCCGTATTGCTCCAGCCCAATGTGGACAGGACGGTGTTCTATCAGGACGAGGCCGCTCGTGATGACGACGCTATGGTCAAACGACTTTTCTACTACGCCCGCCCTGGGACACCGCGAAATGGTTTTGAGCTGGCGGCTGCGGCATTGCGCCGGGTAAAGGCTCATTTTGGCCCAAGGGTGCAGATTATTTGCGCCGGAACGGGCTGGAACCCCAATGATTATAATCTGCAGAATGTCGTCGAAAGTATCGGCCTGCTGCCTTATCGGGAAACAGCAAATCTCTATCGCAGCTGCCATGCCGGCTTCGTCATGATGATGACAAAGCATCCGTCCTATCTGCCTTTTGAGCTGATGGCGTGCGGGACCACGGTCGTGACGAACTATAATCAGGCTAATACTTGGCTTCTACGCGATGGCGTAAACTGTCTGCTCTCGCCGCCTTCGGCGTCATGCTTGGCGCGAACGCTGATCTTTGCTCTTGAGCATCATCACAACTTGCAGCCAATTCGTGATGAGGCGTCGGAGAATATCCGGAGCATGCCTGATTGGGACCAGAGTTTGGCACGTATTGCAGAATTCATGGAAACGCCCAAGCTGCCGGAAACGCAGCAGACCTTCAGCGGGGGGTTTTTTGCTGAGCGCACTACTTATCCACCAAGAAACAACTTACCTTTCGGAGCACCGTAATGAAGAGAATTGGCTATGTCGTCTTGATGTTGATGGCCGTGTCGGCCTTGGGTGGCTGTGGTAAAGGCACAAGCACCGACGCTTCCGGCACCGAACAAACATCGTCGGCCACTCCGGCCGCGTCTACAGTTGCAGCGCAGGCCTCTGCGGCCAGCCGCTATGATGGCAAGATAGTGCGGCGCGCACCGGTTGATGGCAGCAAGGAAGATGGCTGGTTTTATGTGAAGGATGGCAAGCGTCGCTGGATTGAAGATAGCGCTTGGCTGGCGACGAAGGGTTTGAAGCCACAGGACGTTATTCAGGTTCCTGCCGATGTACTCAGCTCGATCCCCGAGGATCCCGAACCGCTGGGAGCGCCGAAGCGTTAACTCGTCAAGGACAGAACCGGCAATCCGCCACAGCTACCCACTAGCCGTCCGCGGATAGGAAGGCGATTTGAGCGAAAAATAGTATGTTTGAAAACCAATTATTGCGTTCTGTGTTCCGGCGCTTGCCATACGTATTTGCGATTTCCTTAGTTTGTATCCTAGTACTAGCCCCTCGGCTCAGCGGGTTCTCGGGAATTCCCGGCAACTTACTCTGGGCTGAGGATGGCCATATCTTTATTAAGGGTGCAATGGAACACGGTTTGGGAGCAATGATCGAACCGTATGCCGGATACCTGCACGTATACCCTCGAATGGTGGCCAGCCTCGCCGTACTGCCGGATCCGTGGTTTCTCGCTTATATAATGTTATTCGGCTGGTTAATGGGCTACATTGTGGCCGCCCTATTCGTCGTGAGGGCATTGCGGCTCCAAGGATTACCCATGGTAGCGGCGTTGGTCGTTATCGCGATGTGTGCGTTTACTCCTACTAGCGGCGAAACCCTGTTCACGATCACGAACGTGCAGTGGCATTTGGGGGCAGCGCTTGCGGTTGTTGTATTGGTGCCTTCGGCACGCAAACCTTCAATTGTCGAGCTCGTTTTCGTTGCTGTCGCATCTTTGACCGGTCCGTTTTGCATCATTTTGCTTCCGCTTGTCGCGGTTCGCGCATGGTGGTTCAACGATGCGTATCAACGGCAGGGGGCCGACCTGACCCTGCTCGTTTGTGCCCTGATCCAGCTGTCGTTCTTAGCCGGATCGGATCGCGTCGCGGCAGAGATAAGCCACGATGTCCATGCTTGGGGTTTAGCGTTCTGGGCTTTCGTGACCTTTGGTGGACAGGGAACGCCCGCCATCAGTGCAGCGCTGATCTTCTGGGCGATCTATGGGATTGTGGGTGCGCATCGCCTGACGGTGTCAGGATGGCGCGACGGAGATTTGCGGTCCGCAGTGCTCTTCCTGCTGGCATCGGGTATCTTCATGCTTGCTGGCCTATACGCTTTGCGTGACAGCCCAGGTGCGGCGTCGCCGTTGGGTTATGGTGGACGTTATTTTGTCATTCCCTACTATCTGTTGGTCATCTCTGCAGTATTCTTGGCGCGTCAGTCCAGGGTGAGCGCCGCAAGTATGCTGTTGATTCTGGTGGTGCTGGATTGGCAGGGTTTCCAGCGGATCAACCGAACCGACTACGGCTACGATAGCTATGTGGAATTCGCTTCCGCCGTGAGCAACGTGTTTATTCCCATCAACCCCCAGTTCCCGGGATTCCAAGGAGGCTACCGGCTATCGGATGGGCGCGGTCCATCAATCAAGTCGCAGGCGCGGCAGCTGGACGCTGGAGAAATCATGAGCGAAGCGCCGGGCAACTGGTCCGTAGATGTATCGGACCTAGGGTGCACGCGTGCACCGCGCACTCTAGGACTGGAGGCAAGGTTTAGTGCGCCCGCTGACAGCGAGATCGGCGCAACTTGGGATAACTCATCCAATGCAGATCGCGCGAATGTCCTGTATGCGGGGCCTGGAAAGGTTGTTTACCTTGCCCTGCCTTGGGATCGGGATGCAAAAGATCTTCGCCTTCACGTGCAGGCGCCGCTGGGTTCCGCTCCCGTGATGACAGTGACTTCCCTAAAGGTGTTTTGCGTCGGCGTGCGCGACTGATCCTAGATTAGTCAGGACTTCCGTTATAACCGTCCGACACTCGGCGCAGCCCACATCAGCCGTGTCGCTGTTGGAATGTGCTGCGGTACTGCCTTGCTTTCGGAGCAGCATGCGCATGAACAGCACCGCAGCATCATTGCCTGAAAGTAAGGTGCTTGTGCCCTAGGTAGCTGGTCACCACTGGCACCAGTACCCCGACGCCATGTGCAATGGTTTCAACATGGGTCTTAATGCCTATGGTGGGAAGTAGATAGTCGACCAGTAGCAGGCTGATGGCGAGTGTCTGCGCTACGGCGGCCAGGTTGACCAAAGTGAACCAGCCTGCCTGGTTCCGTAGTGAATTCCCGGCCCCCGTGAAGACGAAGAGGCGATTGAGCAGGAACGCAGTCGCCATGCCCACCAAGTAGGCCAGGATGATAGCGGGGATGTACCGCATCCAATGACTAAACGCGATGCGCGAGCTGAAGTTGGCGAGGGCGGCGAGGCCACCGGCCACCAGAAATTTCAGAAATTGTCGTGTCATGCATTGAGGCCGCGAGCGCTGGCTGCGAGCTGTCGTGCCACTGCGATGCTCTCGTTGATCGAGCGATCCTCCGGGTAGTAGTACGAGGTATCCGCCATGTACAGACCGGCAATCGGGGTCTCCATGGGCGGCAGCATGTCGTAGAAGCCTGGCGGGCAGATGGTCTGGGCGAAGTCGTACCGGTGGCAATGCCGGGCTAGCACCCAGTCCGGCGAAAAGGCCGGGTTGAGCTTGGCGAGGTAGCTGATCACCTCGTCGATGAGTTCGTCGTTGCTGTGTGCCCACTTGGCAAGGGTCTTTGGCATGTAGAAGGGCGCATAAAGGACAGCGGGCGACATCTGGTTGAGGTTGCTGTATTCGATGACGCCGGGGATTTCGATGGTTGAGTCGTTGATGTTCATCCAGAAGTTCTCCGTCAGCGGCTGCTTGAGCTTGAGGATGACGCAGGCCACCGGGATGTTCTTGATCCGGTTGATGCGTGCGGTGAAGTCAGCTGGCAGGTCCGGTACCAGCTTTGGCAGGTACTGGATCGGAGCGGTTGAGATGACGGCTTTGCAAGGTTGTTCCTCCCCACCGACTAGGATGCTGCTTACCCGACCATTGGTGATGTTGACCCGATCAATGCCTGACCTCAGGTGAATACGTCCACCACGTTCAACGATGAACCGCTCCATCGCTTTCAACAATGTGGCTGACCCGCCCTCCAGATAGCCCATGGATTCCTGCATCAGGTTCCGACGAGACAGTGCCACGCGTTTGATGCGGGTGCCGATCCAGGCGGCGGAGATCTCGTTTGTGTACTCAAACAGCTTCAGTTCAAACAGGCTCTTCCACAGCACCTTGTAGGCGCGGTCACCTACCCAGCGACGTATCCAGTCTGTGGCACGCATGCGGTCGAACGGGCGCCAGTCCTTGGTGCTTTTGGCATACATGGCGTGCATGCCGTAGCGAATCTTGCTGATGAGGTCGAGGCCATCGAATGCCAGCAACGCGAACGGTGTTCCCCATCGATAGAGCTTGCCGTTGTAATAGAAGCCCATCTTTGTGTCGGTCCAGCGTAGCTTGTCGGACAGGCCAAGGTCCGCCAACAGATCGAACAAGGGGAAGTCGGTCTTGCAGATGAAGTGGTAATAGCGTTCGATTTCCAGCCCGTCGAAATCGAACATGGCGGACATCCCGCCTATGCGGTCGTCGCGCTCGTAGATATCCACTTCGTGGCCGGATTTGAGCAGTTCCATGGCGGTCATCAGGCCCATCGGGCCGGCGCCGAGAATGGCGTACTTCATGAGGGGGTCCTGCAGATGGGGGAGTTAATGCCAGATATCGATGGTGAGCTCAGCGCTGCAGCACGATGGAGCCGTAGCGTGGGTCGCAGTAACTCTCGCGAATTGCCTCGGCGAACGGCGTCTGCCGCACGCCAAATACCTGCGCGGTATCCACCCCGTGGAACTCGTCGCCGGCAGTCAGTGCCTTGAGCTGGCTGGCGGTGAACGGCGGCTTGCCGCTGAACACCGCGTAGATGCGCAACAGCAGGTGGAAAAGCCCGTAGGGAATATGCACGATCAGCGTATGCAGGTTTTTTGCCCGCTTGATCGTCTTGATGATGTCCACGTAGTCGATTCGGGTATCGCCGACCACGTCGTATACGTCGCCGTCGGGCTGGGTCTCGATGCAGCGGATGATGCAGCGGCAGAAATCCCGTTCGTACAGCGGCTGGCGCATGTACCGGCCATCGCCCGGAATGGGGAACACTGGCGTCTTGGCCATGAAGCGGGACAGCCAGCCGAGATGCTTGGGATCGAACCAGCCGAACATCAGCGTAGGGCGCAGTACGCAGTGGAGGATACCGCTTTCGACCACCATTTTTTCCTGGGCTTTCTTGGTACGGGTGTAGTCGTCGTCGCCGACCGACACCACCACCGAAGAGCTGATATGCACCACATAGGGCACCGCGTGCTGGCGCACGGCATCGAGTACTTTTGCGGTGGCATCAAGGTTGTTGCGTACGAAGATCTCCGACGACTTGCTGGTGATCTGTGCATGCAACTGAACCACGCAGGCAGCGCCGGCAAATGTCTGTGTCCAATCGCCGTCCTCGGCGAGGTCGGCCAGCACGGTGGTCACGTCGGGATGCAACTGGCGCAGGATGTCCAGGTTGTAGGCATGCTTGTCGATAGCCACCAGCTGCGTATAACCCTGTGCTTTCAATTCCACGATCAGGTTCTGGCCCACCAGTCCTGCAGCGCCGGTGAGTACCAGTTTGGCGTGCTTGTCGATCTTGCTCATGGGGTAGTCAGTGGTCACAGCTTGATGCGCTTGAAGACGAATTCGGGAATGTGCCGGATGATCAGCATGATGGGCAACCAGAACCCGGGCAGATACACCACGCTGCGGTCGCGATCGGCGGCGCGCACGATACCGCGGGCGATGGCGTCGGGCTTGGCCCACAGCGCGCCCTTGGGGAAGTCGCGGGTCATCGGGGTGTCGACGAAGCCCGGCTTGATGGTGAGTACGTTGACGCCGACCTTGGCCAGGCGCTGGCGCAGTCCGCTGGCGAACGTGCTCACAGCGGCCTTGGCGGCGCCATAGAGGTAGTTGCTCTGCCGGCCTCGGTCACCGGCAACCGAGGAGATCACCGCCAGCACGCCGTGTCGCTGGGCTTCCATGCGCGGCGCGAGGGCGGTCATCAGGGCGATGGTCGAGCTGCCATTGGTGGCGAATTCGGCCATCGCGGTGGGCACCGAGGCTTCGCAGGCGGCCTGGTCGGGCAGCGTGCCGTGGGCGATCAGCACCACATCGATGCCGTCCAGCCACCCGAAAGCCTGCTCGAGCACGCCGGCGTGCGCGGCCAGGTCGTTGACATCCAGGCAGGCGTGATCGACATCGGCGGCACCGCGCACGCGCAGATCGGCTGCGATATCAGTGAGTCTTTCCTGGTGGCGCGCCACCAGGAACAGACGCGCGCCGCGCTGGGCATAGCAGCGTGCGGTGGCTTCGGCAATCGCTGAAGTGGCGCCGATGATGAGTACTTTGAGCATGTTCACTCCATGACCCGGCGCCAGAAGCTGGACGAGAAGCGCGGGTCGACAAACGGGCAGAAGGATTCCCAGGCCGGGAAACAGGCGCGGAACAACGTACCGGACATGCGGGCATCCTTGGCCGGATAGACGGCCCCGCCGACTTTCGCGACCACCTCGTCGAGGCGATCGAGTAGCCGCAGGGTGGTGTCGCCGTGGTTGGGGAAATCCAGCGCCAGCGTGGCGCCCGGGCGCGGAAAGGATAGCAGGCCGGGCGAACGAAGCTGGCCAAACTGCTTCAGCACCGCGAGGAATGAACCGCAGCCGCTGGCCGAAATCATCCGCGCCAGCTGTTCGATGCAGGCTTCCGCGGCGGCCGGTGGTACCACGCACTGATACTGTAGAAAACCGCGCGGACCGTAGATGCGGTTCCAGTCGCGGACGCCGTCCAGCGGATAGAAGTGTGGCTCGTAGTGGGTGGTCTGATGCACCACCGGCTGCCGCTGGCGTTGGTAATACAGCGTGTTGAACGCGCGCAGGCTGAGCGGGTTGATCAGCGACACCGGCGGTACCAGCGGTACCCCGAGGCGACGGGCACTGGCCGCCGGGCGGCGATCGGGATACGCCGGCGCATGATTGGCGCGGGTGAACAGGCCGCGCCCCAGCGCGCGTCCCTTGGCCGTACAATCGATCCAG
>JAJXUF010000310.1 GCA_021783175.1 Pseudomonadota bacterium | reverse complement strand
CTGTGAATCCGGTACAACCCTGATTAATCCACTTACACAGCGGTCGGAATTATTAGCGACACTATTAACACCCCTCTCCCTTCGCTACGCTCCTCCCTCTCCCGCCAGCGGAGCGAGGAGAGGGTGAGTAGTGTTAACCGAAGAAATGTAGTCTAGATTTCTGACTGCTGTGTAAGTCCGCTTACATTAAATTCCAGGATCACAGCAGCTTCATGGTTTGCAGCTTTTTCTTCAGCGTCTTGATCTGCGAGTCTTTCTCGCTCAGCTGTTTGTCTTTGTCTGCCATTTGTTTGTCTTTCCTGGCCAGCTGATCATCTTTCTCGGCGAGTTGTTTGTCTTTCTGCTCCAGTTCGGCCACTCCCTGCTGGATACCATTGTTGGCGGCTTTCAGGCGTTCTTCGTAATCCTGGATCGCTGCTTCGCCATTCGGCTGGTTGACGGCATCGGCGGCAGCGCGCTTGATTTCCTCCACTTGCCTGTCCAGCGGCAGATCTCGCAGGTCTTTGAGTTTCAGTGCGCCGGAGATGCTCCGCAACCGGTCTTCTTCCTGCAGGACGATTTTTTCAAGAGTGACTCGTTCAGCGCCTGACGCCTTCCCTTCCGGTTGCACATTCTCCTGAGCCCCACCGCTGCTCATCGCGCCGCCCACCGAAGTGACGCTGGCAGCACTGATCTTCAGTTGCGCCTGCAGGAGGGCGACCCGGTCGTTGACTTGTTGTGCGTGACGCGCGGCAAACGTGGCTTCGGCACCCAGACGCTGTACCAGTTCCTTGTCGTGATGCGCGGCCGCGATCTGGCTCTTGGCATCCTGGTACACGCGCAGTGCCTGGGCATAAGTCACCGGCGCCTGCCTGTCTGCGTTCTTCATTTTATTGTCTGCATTGATGAGCTCGCTTTCATGCAGTGCGCCTTCCTGGATGGTCTTGATCAGCAGATCGAGCATCGACTGGAGCAAAGCCGCCTTTTCCCTGTCAATACTCTCCGGCTGTTCGCGTTCGACTTTGCCGATCAGACCGGAAAGGTCGCCGATGACTTTGTCATATTCCCTGGGCAGCAGTCTGGGCGCATCGTGTTCTTCCAGCTGCGCCTTATATTCCAGCTCCTTGGCAAATCGGTACTGCACGATGGCCATTATGGCCCTTCCCTTTTCCAGTATCGCATCGGCTTTGGCCGCGTTGCTCACCAGCACGTCCCTGGATTTATTGCCCAGCGAACTCTGGCTTTCGCTCAGGACTTGCGAGGCCTCGCGGAAATAGCTCGGCGCCAGGAATGGCATGTTGGCCTTCCTGGCATCGTTCACGTTCTTTTCCAGCGTGGCCACGACGTTAAGGTCGGACAGGTCGCTGTATTTGGCAACATGCTCTGCAGAAGGCTTGATATTGGTGCTGACAGGCGTGGTGCAGCCAGTGAGGACTACGGCGCACAAGACGCACAGGATACGAATCTGCCCAAAATACATTATTTGCTCCAGTTCAAAGTTTGCATGGAAATAACCTGCTCACGGATACGTAAATTTTACGTCAAATTTCCTGATCAAAGGCAACATCGCCTTCATCCACCGCCGTCCCCAGCTGGATATTCTTGAAGTCGAACAAGTTTGCGTCGAGCAGGTGTGAGGGTTTGACGCTTTGCATGGCGGTGAAGATGGTCTGGGTGCGCCCCGGATACTGACGTTCCCACTGCGCAAGCATCTCCTTGATGTTCTGGCGCTGCAGATTCTCCTGCGAACCGCACAGGTTGCACGGGATGATGGGGAATTCCATGCCGCGCGCGTAGCGGGCAATGTCTTTCTCGGCGCAATAGGCCAGCGGACGGATGACGATGTGGTCGCCCTTGTCGGTGACCAGCTTGGGCGGCATGGCTTTGAGTTTGCCGCCGAAGAACATGTTCAGGAACAGCGTCTCCACCATGTCGTCGCGGTGGTGCCCCAGCGCGATCTTGTTTGCACCCAATTCTCCCGCCACTTTGTAGATGATGCCGCGACGCAACCGCGAGCAGAGCGAACAGGTGGTCTTGCCCTCGGGGATCTTGGCCTTGACGATGGAGTAGGTGTCTTGTGTTTCGATGTGATAGTCCACACCGAGGTTCTTCAGATAATTCGGCAACACATCGGCGGGAAACCCCGGCTGCTTCTGGTCGAGGTTCATTGCCACGATCCTGAAATCGATGGGTGCGCGTTTGCGCAAGGTGAGCAGGATATCCAGCAGGGTGTAGGAATCCTTGCCGCCGGAGAGGCACACCATCACAGTATCGCCCTCCTCGATCATGTTGAAATCGCCGATGGCTTTGCCGACCATGTGCTCCAGCCGCCCCTTCAGGCGATTGAAGTTGGTGGAATGGTGTTCGAAATGGATGGGTTGAGTGATGTCGTTCATTTGATTTTCAAAGGTTGATGCTGCGTCCCCCGTCGACCGCCAGTATCTGGCCCGTGATATAGGGTGCATCGGCGATCAGGAATTGCACGGTGCGGGCGATATCGTCAGGTTCTCCCTCGCGTTTCAGCAAGGTGTGCGCAACAAGCCTGCGGCGCTGTTCTTCGTCTTGCCAGGCTGAGCTTTCCGGCCAGAGATTGATACCGGGTGCGACTCCGTTCACACGCACCTGTGGCGCAAGTTCCTGTGCCAAAGCTCGCGTAAGACCCGCCAGACCGCTCTTGGCCACGTTGTACAGCAAGTGTCCGTGCATCGGGAAATCGGCATGGATATCGACGATATTGACAACGCAGCCATGGTTGCGGCGCAACTCGGTTGCGGCCGCCTGCGTCAGGAACAAGGGCGCTTTCAGGTTGGTGCCGAGCAGATCGTTCCATTGCTGCTCGCTCGTGGTTTCCAGCGGCGTAGGATAAAAACTGGAGGCGTTGTTGACCAGCGCATGCAGCTGCCCGAATTGCCCGATGGCCTCCTCGATCACGCGCGGCAAGGCGGCGATATCCAGCAGGTCCGCCTGCACGGTGCAGGCGGAATCCGGGCGCTTCCCGTTCAATTCCGCACACAGGGTCTGCGCGTCCTGCAAAGAGGCGTGGCAATGGATCGCGACGTTCGCACCTGCCGCATGCAAACGGCGTACGATAGCCGCGCCAACGCGCTTCGCGCCCCCTGTCACCAATACTGTTTTGCCTTGCATCCCATTCCCCACTAAACTCTCG
>JAJXUF010000309.1 GCA_021783175.1 Pseudomonadota bacterium | reverse complement strand
GCGAGATGAAATGCAAGGCGTGGCTCGCAGTCAAGGGTTATTCTCCTTGACAAGAGACGCAACGCAGCAGTTCGCCCGCCAAGCCCCGTCCCATGCGGGTTGCGGTCAAATCGGGCGCTCGCTTTCTTGTACGGCTTGGCATCGTAGTCCCGGCTACGACCTGCGCCGTACGCGTCGCGATCTTCCCGATTTGATCCGCAACGCGGCTCATGGAGGAATAGATCAGCGGTTCCTTAGGGCAATGATCAGAAAAATCAGCGCTGCTGTCAGGATGAAATTGAAGATTATGAAATATGGGTCTGTTGTGGTTGCACGATACATTTTGGTGGATTACCATATGATCGACTACGCCATGTTTTTGCAAGAGTTTTATACGAAACAAAATTCTGCCTGATCATCGCGCGAATTCATGAAAAGATCGGATTAACAAACCGTTGAAAATTTCAACGATCGCTTTGTGCTGTGCGATGCTAAATTCTCCCCAATAACTCCACGAAACGCAAGCTTGTTCAATAAAAGCTAAACATATTTACATTTATCTTTTACGATGCTTTAATATGAAGCATGCCTATCCGCCATGCCACTTTGCACCAGCTGAAGATTTTCGACACCGTAGCTCGACGCATGAGCTTTGCTCGCGCGGCCGAGGAGTTGAATCTTACGCCACCAGCCCTGTCCATTCAGGTTAAACAGCTCGCCGATATTATCAGTCAACCTCTCTTCGAGCAGGTCGGCAAGAAAATTTATCTTACCCCGGCTGGCGAGATCATGACGACGGCCTGTCGAGATATACTCGACCGACTGGAGTGTGCCGCTCAGGAGTTGGCCGCGCTCCGGGGTTTGGAAAAGGGTAGTCTGAAGATTGCCATTCTCTCTACTGCCAAATATTTTATTCCTTATCTATTGGCAGACTTCTGTGAAAAACACGTCGGTGTTGATACCACCTTGTTCGTCGGCAATCGGGAGGCACTGATAGAACGGCTCGCGCATAACCAGGACGACCTCTATATTCTGGGCCAGCCGCCAGAACACGTGAACGTCGCCATAGAGCCGTTCGCTGACAATCCCTTGGTGGTGGTAGCCCGCGCGAATCATCCCTTGGTACCGGAAAGCGACATTGCGCCATCGCGTTTGCAGGACATGCCATTCATCAAGCGCGAGCCAGGTTCAGGAACGCGTCTGGCTGCCGAAAAATTCTTTGAAGAACATGGTGTCGTTCTCAGGACACGTATGGAATTGGGCAGCAATGAGGCCATCAAACAGGCCGTATCAGCCGGGCTGGGTATGTCTGTGCTTTCTGCCAGTACAATACGCGCGGAGCTCGCCAAAGGGGAGCTGGCGGTACTTGACGTGCGTGGTTTTCCGCTGAAGCGCAAATGGTACGTGGTTTATCCGGTCGGAAAGCAGCTTACCCCAAGCTCCAGAGCATTTATGGAACATTTGTTTGCCGCCGCACCCATGCACTGGTTTGATCGGCTGCAAACGCACCCCGTTGCGCCTTCGGCTGAACGCAAGAGCCGGTGATTGCTGTTAGGGAAGCGCTGACCTATTCCCACATGGCCGCGACGGCGGCCTGGCGGGATTATCTGACTGGCGCGTAACAGCCACTCGATCTCATGGGTTGCAAAAATTACAATAACCCGTTGGTGACACGGTTCCCGGACGTTCAACCGTCACCTGATGACCGCATCTTGTGCAACGATGGATGTCAGCCTTGGCTTCACGGGTTGGGGCGCCACAATCCTCGCAGGGCAGGCCGGGGACGCGCTCCATGATCTGGAATCCTGGCGTGTTGCACACCGGGCACAGGGTGCAAAGTTTGCGCGCGAGGTCTTGAGCAGCTTGGCCGATCATCTTCATGCGAGTGGGATTCATATGGGCGCGTACATCGGTTTCCAAGAAAATCCGGCCATTATCCGCTTCGCTACAGGCCCAGCGAAAGGCATTGCGTAGTGTTTCCCAGTCAGTAATGCCTTTACGGATGCGTGGGTCGTCTTCGTGCTGCGGGCGCACAACCAAACCATGATCCGGGAATCCTGCTGTGTGAGCAAATTTCTCGACTTCTTCCCAGCTTGCAGCAAGAAGATGAGAAAAATTGCTCGTTCCAGAGGCGACGCCAACGACTTCGATGCCCAGCGTGTCGTCGATCCAGACGATTATCTCCACGTTCCAGGGAAACGCTCCGGTGAAAGGATCCACTCCGAAGCTGCCTTCACTGGCGAGGCCGAGGGTCAACCCCGCCAACTCCATACCGAGGCGCGCTTTTTTTCGCGCCGTCTCGAGTTGTGTGCCCGGGCGCGGAATGTCGCGCGTAAACGTGCCCAGTTGGTCGGTGTTGTAACCAGTTACCTGCCTTACTTGGCAATCGATGGTTGATGCCAGTAGAGGGGCAATGACCTTTTCCTTGCCGTGTTGGGTGAGCAGGGCGACGGTTGACCCCTTGTAAATGGATTTTTTAAAGCTCATGATTTCGAAGGAATGATCGCGCTCATATTCTCTGTCTTGCCAAGACAGAATTGGTATTTGCGGTATTTGCGGTGGCAACTGCACAGGAAATAGGAAGGGCTGCGGCCCCCGTCTCAATGCCGGCCACCAGATAGTCGGCAGTAAGGCGGTCAGCCGCTTCCGGATTGAGCAGTCGGTCGACAAACGCGATATGAGCGGGATGCTGGTTGTAGCTGTCGATTACAGCCGCCGAGGCGAAGCGGATCAGCCAGCAATGGCGGTAGCGGGAACTCTTGTCCGCGACACTGCCTGCCTGAATCTCGCGCACGCCGGGAATAGCGGCAAGCTGACGCTGACCTTCTGCCATGGCGACATGGAGTCTTTCTCCGTCAAGACCGGGCGCGTTGTAGACGATGACATGCTCTACGTTAAGCCAGGGCCGACACTGTGCTAGTACCTCGGCGGCGCGGCCGGCAGCCCCCCACATTCGCATGCAGCGCTCGACTTCAGCGCTCACAGCAGCACGCACGCCGGCCAGCAAAGCGCCATAACCCTTGGTTCCGCTCTTCGCTGCGGCGCGGATGCAGTCCCCGGCAATCTCGGACAGGGTAGTGTAGTAGTTGATTTTGGCGACACCCATGGTGATGAGCTTGTAGTACTGTTCATGGGTTAACCCAGAGACACCACGTATGACCAGGGGAAT
>JAJXUF010000308.1 GCA_021783175.1 Pseudomonadota bacterium | reverse complement strand
GAAACTGATGGAACGAAAACTCTACCGCTTCGTGACGCCCATCGGCGCGCTCGCCGTGATTACCGGATTGTGGATGTGGTTCGGTTTCGGTTTCAGCGGAGGCTGGCTGCATGCCAAGACCACGTTGGTGGCAGTACTTGTCGCGTACCATCTGTATTGCGGTCATCTGGTCAAAGTGTTTGCCGCAGACCGCAACACCAAAAGCCATGTCTGGTTCCGCTTCTTCAATGAAGTGCCGGTGCTGATTCTGCTTGCAGTGGTCATTCTTGTTGTTGTGAAGCCCTTCTGATATGCCTGATTTCTTCGCCTCCTGTCCGCGCGGACTGGAAAAACTCCTGGCTGGTGAGCTGAATTCATTCGGCGCCGCCGATGTGCGCACCACCGATGGCGGCGTCGCCTTTTCAGGCGACTGGCCGTTGTGCTATCGCGCCAACCTGCAGAGCCGCCTCGCTTCGCGCATTTTGTGGCGCGTCAAGGATGCCACGCCGTTCCGCAACGAGCAGGATGTCTACAAGACCGTATACGATCTGCCGTGGACGCGCTGGTTCGACGTGAACGACACTATCCTGGTCAAGGTCACCGCCATCAAATGTCCGCTCAAGAGCCTGGAGTTCATCACGCTCAAGATCAAGGATGCCGTGTGCGACAAGTTTCGTGCCGAGAAAAACGCGCGTCCCAGCGTGGCCAAACTCGATCCTGACATGCGCATCCACGCCTTCTTCGAGGGCGAAAAATTTACGCTGTATCTGGATACCTCCGGCGATGCACTGTACAAGCGGGGTGTACGCACCCACACCAACATCGCACCGCTGCGCGAGAATCTGGCCGCGGGCATTCTGATGATGGCAGGCTGGAAGCCCGGCATTCCGCTGCTCGACCCGATGTGCGGCAGCGGCACCTTCCTGATCGAAGCGGCGCAGATGTCGCTCAATATCCAGCCCGGCATCGCGCGCGATTTCGCTTTTCAGAAATTCAAATATTTCGAAAGTGCGAAATGGAATGAGCTGCGCGAGGCCGCCATCGCCGCGCAACTGGCCGTCAGCGAATTGCCCATCTACGGCAGCGACCTGTACGGGGACGCACTCAGGGCCGCGCACCAGAACCTGGAAGACGCGGGTATCCGCGAGACCGTGGACCTGAAACAGTGCAACGTGCTGGAAGCATCGCCGCCGGAGAAAGAGGGCATCCTCGTCGCGAACCTGCCCTATGGCGAGCGCATGGGCGATGAAGACGAACTGGCTGAGCTGTACCCGAAACTGGGCGATGTGCTGAAACAGCGGTTCGGCGGCTGGAACGCATACCTGTTCACCGCCGACCTGCGCATTGCGAAACTGATGCGGCTGACGCCGTCCAGGCGCACTCCACTTTTTAACGGCGCCATCGAATGCCGCTTGTTCGAGTACAAGATCGTGGCGGGAAGCAACCGTACGAAATAACGGGCGCAGTGGGAAAGCTGAGTTTTGAACGGGGCAACATCCCGGCACTGCCGGTTTCCCGACGATCGGGGCGACCGGGGCTCAAACCCGAGCTGGGCGTAACGGTGCTCAGTGGCGAGGTTTATCGTAGAGCTGCTTCAGTTGCAGTATTTCTTCCCAGGCTTGTTCCGGAAAACCATCGCGATCCATCCTGCCGCCACCACGGCCATTGGGCTGCAACAAGTCGGCAAAATAGGGTTCCGCGTCGGGAGAATTCCAGAGCTTGAGGATGTTTTCCAGTACATGGGGAAACCGCTCATCAAGCATTCTGGGGTATTCGTACGGGCTGCACTTCAGGGTTTGCATAACGGTTTCTCTGCTGATCATAATATTCTCCTTTATCATCATGCTTGCCATTTGCAGGATATCGATTGCGCGAACCTCATCCCGGACGAAGCCTAAATCGGAGCGGTTGTCGCGTCAATACCATTGATTTATCCAGTCAGCCCGGCAGGGACAATATGAAAAACTACCAGGTCGATCTTTGATATGCAAACAGAGAACTACCAGCGCTACCGGGAAATAAGACGAATCGTGCCGGAAGGTACTGCCATCACCGTGCTGCATATCGGCGATCAGGAAACCTCGGTTGCCACCGGTACGGGAAGCGAACCCGAAAAAGTGCTGCTGCTTGACATTGGTTCACACAGAACGGCGGCAGAATTCTTCTTTCATTCGCCGCCAACGCCGGGAGAGATCGAAAACGCAATCATGCGCGTCGAGGACGAGGTAAGCCGCGCGAGGGAAATAGTTGCGGATTACCCGACATTGATTTCGTCGGATGTATCCATCCGAGAGATCGCGCAAATTGCCAACGGCCACGCCGGATCAACGATGCCGCTCCCAATCGAAGCCGTGGAGCAAGTATTTGCACTGCTTGCCAGCCACTCGCTGGGCAGGCCTGTATCAAGCGCAGGAATTCCCGGTAATCCGGCATTCGCTGCCGCACTTTTGATACTGCGCGAGTTCATGCACCACTTGAAATTCGCCTCGATCAGTGTAAAGCCCCGATGATCGATTGTTGAAAGCAGGAGAAAACGATTCTGAAGCGACTCCTATTTCTGTTTCAGCATCGCATCAAATTCCCGGATCGGAACCGGCTTGCCGAACAGGTAGCCCTGAAAGTGGGCGCAGCCGTTGCCCAAAAGGAACTGTCGCTGCTCCTCCGTCTCCACACCTTCGGCAATGACGTCCAGATCGAGGTTTTGGGCCATGGCAATGATGGTGCCCACGATCTCCCTGTCGCTGCTGTCGGAGGCGATATCGCGCACGAACGACCGGTCTATCTTGACCTGGTCGAGCGGCAGCTGCTTGAGGTATTGCAGGGACGAATAACCGGTGCCGAAGTCATCCAGCGAGAACTGCACCCCGATCTCTTTCAAGGCGTGCATGGTCCTGATCGTGTCTTCGATCTTCTCCAGCAGGATGCTTTCGGTCAGTTCCAGCTTGAGCAGCACCGGTTCGATGGCATGGCGTTCCACGGTAGCCTGCACGCGGGTGACGAAATCGGCCTGGTGAAACTGCTTTGCGCTGACGTTCACAGCCAGCACGAGATTGCGCGTGAGCGCATCCTGCTGCCAGGCCTTGAGCTGGGCGCAGGCCGTATCCATCACCCATTGCCCGATGTCCAGTATCTGCCCCGTTTCTTCCGCCACCCTGATGAATTGGTCGGGAGGCA
>JAJXUF010000307.1 GCA_021783175.1 Pseudomonadota bacterium | reverse complement strand
AGTGCGACACACACTTGCCGTAGAAGACTACATGAGCTTTCTTGCCGACGCTGACGTTTTCGATTTTGTATGACATGATGGGATTCCTTTTCTACCGGTGTAAGTTATTTGGGTTCGCTGGCTTTGACGCCTTTTTGGTAGGTCGAATAGATATAGATCGGGATGTTCAGGTCGCCAAGATGTTTCTCGATCAGCGGCTTGACGTCGTTCCAGTCCAGGCCGTTGATGCCGCAGGAAAGGCGCGGCAATGCGAGGCTGGGCACTTTTTCTTTCTGCGCAAAGCTGCGCAAGGCATGCAGCGTATGGTTCACGTGGCTGAGGGTGGCATGCCCGGGTTTGCTGCCGTGATCGTAAGCACCATCCTGTGTGAACAGGTTGACGAGGTAACGGCCGTCGGCACTCGTCCAGGTCCACAGCTCGCCGGGCTTGGGGTGCTGGGTCTGGCAATAATGGCGGAAGTCCTTGTACATGGACGGCATGCGCTCGCGCAGTTGCAGCGCGAGCCCGTGATGGAAGTCATCGTTCGGTGCGACGCCCTGTACGATGGCTTTTGCGCCGCTTAACAGGATGTCGCCACTCAGGTCGTGAAGCATGGTGTCTCCCCGGATATACCCTTACTTGCGGTTCTTCAGGTTCGCCGCGATGCGCATGCGCAAGGCATTCAGTTTGATGAAGCCGCCCGCATCCTTCTGGTCGTAGGCGCCCTTGTCGTCTTCGAAAGTGGCGATGGTCGGGTCGAACAGCGAATCGGTCTTGGAATCGCGGCCAACGACGATCACATTGCCCTTGTACAGCTTGACGCGCACCCATCCGTTGACGCAGGCCTGGGTGTGGTCGATCAGCGTTTGCAGTGCACGGCGTTCCGGGCTCCACCAGTAGCCGTTGTAGATCATGCTGGCGTAGCGCGGCATCAGGTCGTCCTTCAGGTGAGCCACCTCGCGGTCCAGCGTGATGGACTCGATGGCGCGGTGCGCCTTCAGCATGATGGTTCCGCCGGGGGTTTCGTAGCAGCCGCGCGACTTCATGCCGACATAGCGGTTTTCCACGAGGTCGAGGCGGCCGATGCCGTGCTTGCCGCCCAGTTCGTTCAGCTTGGTCAGTACCTGCGCGGGAGACAACTTGCTGCCGTTCAGTGCCACGATGTCGCCGTTGGCGAATTCGATATCCAGGTATTCGGCCTTGTCCGGCGCGTTTTCCGGAGAAACCGTCCAGCGCCACATGCTCTCCTCGGCCTCGGCCGCCGGGTCTTCCAGATGGCGGCCTTCAAAGCTGATATGCAGCAGGTTCGCGTCCATGGAGTAGGGCGAACCGCCGTTCTTGTGCTTCATATCGATGGGGATGCCGTGCTGCTCGGCGTAGGCCAGCAGTTTCTCGCGCGACAGCAGGTCCCACTCGCGCCACGGTGCGATGATCTTGATGCCAGGCTTCAGCGCATACGCGCCCAGCTCGAAACGGACCTGGTCGTTGCCCTTGCCGGTTGCGCCGTGCGAGATGGCATCGGCGCCGGTCTTGTTGACAATGTCGATCAGGCGCTTGGCGATCAGCGGGCGCGCAATGGAGGTGCCGAGCAGATATTCGCCTTCGTACACGGTGTTGGCGCGGAACATCGGGAAAACGAAATCGCGCACGAATTCCTCGCGCAGGTCGTCGATGAAGATGTTTTCCGGCTTGATGCCGAACTGCAGTGCCTTCTGGCGAGCGGGTTCGAGTTCTTCGCCCTGGCCGAGGTCGGCGGTGAACGTCACCACTTCGCACTGGTAGGTGTCCTGCAGCCATTTCAGGATGACCGAGGTATCGAGTCCGCCGGAGTAGGCGAGGACAGCTTTTTTGATGTCAGACATGTTTATCAACCCAGTTAGTCAATCATTAGTTCAAAAGAAACGACAAATCCGACGATGACCATGAGCGCAATGGCCACCAGGAAAATGATATCGGCAACCTGCTCCAGCTTTTCCGCCTGGTCTGGATGACGAATGGAAAAATACGACAGCATGGCGCTGGCCAGGAAAAACAGGCTGTCGAACGCCAGCAAGTCGTCTACATGTCTGCTGATGCTGTGTTTCGGGATGAGTTGCGACACGCTGATGACCGTCATGCAGACCCCGATCATGGTGGCAGAAGACGGCAGGATGTGGTCGGCCAGCCGGCTTTTCTGGCTGTGATTCGCGGATTCCTTTTTCGGGGAGCTGTCGCTCATGCCGATACTTTTCCCAGCAACAGGTATTCCATCAGTGCTTTCTGCGCGTGCAAACGGTTCTCCGCCTCGTCCCACACGACAGATTGAGCGCCGTCGATGACTTCAGCCGAGACTTCTTCGCCGCGATGCGCGGGCAGGCAGTGCATGAAGATGGCATCTTTGGCTGCAACGCGCATCATGTCGCTGTCCACCTGCCAGTCGGCGAAGTCTTTCATGCGTTCTTCATTCTCTGCCTCGAAGCCCATCGAGGTCCATACGTCGGTGGTCACCAGGTTGGCGCCGCGAGCGGCTTCCATCGGGTCGGTGAACTCTTCGTAATGGTCTTCCCCAAACAGTCCGGCGCGTTCCGGTTCCACTTCATAGCCGGGCGGGGTAGAGACATGCACGTTGAAATCCAGAATCTCGGCCGCCTGCAACCAGGTGTTGCACATATTGTTGGAATCGCCGATCCAGGCAACGGTCTTGCCTTTGATGCTGCCGCGATGTTCGACATAGGTATAGATGTCGGCCAGCACCTGGCATGGGTGGTATTCGTTGGTCAGGCCGTTGATGACCGGAACGCGCGAGTTGGACGCGAAGCGCTCGATGATGTCCTGTTCATAAGTGCGGATCATCACGATGTCGCTCATGCGCGAGATGACCTGGCCGGCATCTTCCACGGGTTCGCCGCGGCCCAGTTGCGAGTCGCGCGTATTGAGGTAGATGGCGGAACCGCCGAGCTGTTGCATGCCCGCTTCGAACGACAGGCGGGTGCGCGTACTGGCCTTCTCGAAGATCATCACCAGCGTGCGGTCGGTCAGCGGCCAGTATTTCTCGTAGCGCTTGAAGCGCTCCTTGATGATGCGGGTGCGCTCGAACAGGTATTCAAGTTCGCCGCGGCTCAGGTCCTTGAATTGCAGGAAGTGCTTGATCGGTTTGCTGCTCATGTTCACTCCTGCGCCAAGAAGTCCACTACCAG
>JAJXUF010000306.1 GCA_021783175.1 Pseudomonadota bacterium | reverse complement strand
GCCTGCGCCGCCGCGTGGGCTTGTTGAAAGGGCTGGACGAAGGCGCCTTGCTGCGTGTGTATGACGAACGGCTGAAGCTCAATCCCGGTGCGGAGATCATGCTGGCCGAATTAAGGAAACACGGCATCAAAACGCTGCTGGTATCGGGAGGATTCGTGTTCTTCACCGAGCGCTTGAAGGCGCGTCTCGGCCTCGATTTCGCCCATGCCAACGAACTTGAGATCGCGAACGGCAAACTTACCGGCAAGGTGTGCGGCAAGATCGTTGATGCGCAAGGCAAGGCAGACTGGCTGAACCACGTGCGCGAAGCGCTGGGATTGAAGCAGGAACAGGTCATCGCCATGGGCGACGGCGCGAACGACTTGAAGATGATGGCACAGGCGGGCGTCAGTATTGCCTACCACGCCAAGCCTGTCGTGCGCGAACAGGCCAGCTACTCGCTGAATTTCGTCGGGCTGGACGGACTCGTCAATCTGCTGGGTCACTAGACCGCCCGGGTCTCGGGAATTCAACCGGGGTTCGGCGTGCTAAAGTGCACGGAAATTCTCAACCTTGGCAGAAAGGATAGTCATGCAGGACGTGATCTTGAAGCTGGTGGATGTACCGATGGTGCGCATGTTCGTTCTGGCCGGCATCATCTTCCTGATGATCGCGGTGCTGGGCAAGATCGAGGGCAAGATCGAACCGGGCAGCATCGGCCGCATCGGTTCGGCGATCCTTGGCGTTGTCCTGATCGCCATCGGGATCATGATGCAATACGGCGAAACGCATGATGTGTATGCCAAATTGCCGCCAAACATGATTGCGGCCCTTCCTGCGCAAACTGTCGTCCCTGTCCCCGCCAGCGCGCCCGCCACTGTCGAAGCAAGCACCATCAAGGTCCTCTCCGGCACTTACGGCCGCAACTGCAACGCCAAGGCGGGCAATGCAACCGCTCCGCTATCCAGGGCATGCGACGGCCGCGCCAGTTGCGATTTCAGCATCGATACCTCGGTACTGGAAGACCCCGCTCCCAATTGCAGCAAGGATTTCGCAGCCGAATGGAAATGCGGTGCTGGCAATGCGGTCTATTCCGCAGCCCTGTCCAGCCTCACCGGCAAGAACGACAAATTGCGCTTGAACTGCGCCAACTGAAATTCCACCATAAATCTGACGAATTCCCTGCGGCACTCGCAGGGGAAGATATCCGCCGACGGCACCGGTCGACCCCAAACACTGATACAGGCGAAGTATCTGATATGGATGGCCTAAATCAGTTTTTGACCATCCTTTTGAAATGGGAATGTGCGCTGCAGTAACCACGCTCCCCGCTCAAGTCAATCCATTTCAGCAATGTTTCAGTTAATAATCCACTTGAAAAAAATCTCCCATGGCACTACAGTTAGTCGCAAATCATCCGACCAACCACTAGATATAGTGGTTTTGCTTTTCCTGCCCCGAGGGCAGCGCCATCACAGGGAGTAATATAATGTTCGATACCGAAAGCGTTTCGCCCTCAATTTCTTCCCACAGCGATCCAGAAAGCAGTACAACGACCAGTCATGATCCAGAACGACACAAAAACAAACCGGCTCAGGCCGGGGCCGAAGGTACTGCCATGAGCGGAAAAGGGTCGCACAAGCCGGCCAAAGACCCGAAAGAGAGCCCGGCTTCCGAAGGGAACACAGCAATGACACAAGAGATCAGCACCGAAGTGCTGCTGGAAAAATACGCGGAAGCGGACGAGAAGTCGGTGCAGGACGTACGCCGCCGTGTAGCGCGGGGCCTGGCGCAAGCCGAAAAGCCCGAACAACGCGCGAAATGGGAACATGCTTTCTTTGAAGCACAGGAAAACGGTTTCGTTCCGGCTGGCCGAATCAACTCCGCCGCGGGCCTGAAGATACAAGCCACGCTGATCAATTGCTTCGTGCAGCCGGTGGGCGATGCCATTTCCGGCACCAACGACGGCAAGCCCGGCATCTACGATGCTTTGCAGCAAGCTGCCGAAACCATGCGCCGCGGGGGCGGTGTGGGTTACGACTTCTCGTCCATCCGCCCCGAAGGCGCGCATGTCAAAGGCACCAACTCGCGCGCCAGCGGCCCCATTTCTTACATGCGCGTATTCGACCGTTCCTGCGAGACCGTGGAATCCGCCGGTGCGCGGCGCGGCGCACAGATGGGCGTGCTGCGCTGCGATCACCCGGATATCGAGAAATTCATCAGCGCCAAGGACCAGGGCGACCTGCGCAACTTCAACATCTCCGTCGGCGTAACCGATGCCTTGATGCAGGCAGTGGAAAAAGACCAGGATTTCGAGCTCGTCCATATGGCCGAACCTTCCATCGCAATCAAGGAAGCGGGAGCGACGCGACGCGACGACGGCAAGTGGGTTTACCGCAAAGTGCGTGCAGCCGACCTGTGGAAACAGATCATCGCCAGCACCTACGACCATGCCGAGCCGGGCGTGCTGTTCATCGACCTGATGAACCGCGACAACAACCTGTCGTATTGCGAAATCATTGAGGCGACCAATCCCTGCGCCGAACAGCCATTGCCGCCCTACGGCTGTTGCTGCCTCGGCTCCATTGACCTGACACGGATGGTGAAGAATCCGTTCTCGAAGCATGCAGGCTTCGACTACGAGCCATTCAAGCAAGTCGTGCGCGTGGCGGTGCGCATGCTGGACAATGTGCTGGACGTAACCGCCTGGCCACTGCCGGAGCAACAAAAGGAAGCACAGAACAAACGCCGCGTCGGCCTGGGCTTCACCGGGCTGGGCGATGCGCTGGTCATGCTTGGTTTGCGCTATGACACTGACGAAGCCCGACATTTTGCCGCCGATATCTCGCGCATCATGCGCGATGAGTCGTATCTCGCCTCGGTAGATCTGGCCATCGAACGTGGCGCGTTCCCATTGCTGGACGCAGATAAGTATCTTTCCGCGCCGCGCTTCGCCTCGCGCCTGCCGGACGAAATCAAGGACAAGATACGCAAGCACGGCATCCGCAACAGTCACCTGCTCTCCATCGCCCCCACCGGCACCATTTCGCTGGCCTTTGCCGACAATGCTTCCAACGGTATCGAACCGCCATTTTCGTGGTTCTACACGCGCAAAAAACGCATGATGGACGGTTCGACCAAGGATTACTCGGTGGAAGACCACGCGTGGCGCGTGTTCAAG
>JAJXUF010000078.1 GCA_021783175.1 Pseudomonadota bacterium | reverse complement strand
GACGGTGGTACAGGTGGAAGGCCGGCATCGAACGGGCTTGCGCGGCGCAGCTGAGCAATATGCGCGGCGCGTATCATGATTTTCGAGGGCACGCAGCCGACATTGACACAAGTGCCACCGATGACGCCGCGCTCGATCATCGTCACGCGCGCTCCACGCTCCACGGCCTTCAATGCGGCCGCCATCGCTGCACCACCGCTGCCGACCACGACCACGTGCAGCGGCTGCTCGCCGCCGCGCTCCGCTTCGCTGCCCGGCGAGTCAGGCGCCTTGTCCGGCAGGCCGCTGGCGGAAATGGCCCGCGTACCGGTTACCCATGCACGGTAGCCGAGTGCACTCACAGCTGCCACCAGCGGGTCTGGCCCCACTCCCGTGTCCGTCTCAACTTCGGCCCGTTTGCGCGGATAGGATACTGAGGCCGAGCGTACGCCTGGCACGCGTTTCAGCGCCCGCTGGACGTGCTCGGCACAATCCGCGCAGGTCATACCATCAATGTGAAGGGTGAGTGCATCGGCCATATTTGTCTGTCACCGCTTGACGCTGGACGGATAGCCCGCATCCTTGGTTGCATCGGTGAGTGCCTGCGCATTGGTCTTGCTGTCGTCGTAGGTAACGGTGACAAGCTTTTGCGCCTCGTCGATGCCGACGGTTTCCACGCCAGGCACCCGCTTGAGCGCAGTGCGCACGGTAATCGGACAGGCCCCACAGGTCATGCCTGGAATGGACAGTGTGACGGTCTTGGTTGCGGCCCAGGCAGGCGCACAGACAGCCGTAAACAGGGCGAGCATGACAACGATTTTTTTCACGGTAATCTCCTTATCAGTAGAACAGCGGCAGGACGTAGGGAAAAACCAGGGCGACGAAGACGAGTGCCACCACAATCCAGAAGATCAGCTTGTAGGTGGTCCGCACCTGCGGCACAGCGCAGGCATCAGCCGCACGGCAGGCATAGACGGGCTGATAGATGCGCCGCCAGGCGAAGAACAGCGCGATAAGCGCCGCGCCAATAAAGAAGGGTCGATATGGCTCCAGAACAGTCAAGTCACCGATCCACGCGCCCGAAACACCCAGCGTCACCAACACGAGAGGGCCTAGACAGCAGGTCGACGCGAGGATGGCGGCGAGTCCACCGGCGGCCAACGCGCCGCGACCAGTCTTAGGGGCAAGCATGACGTTCTCCTACCAAAGATTCGGTTAATGCGATAACGTTACTTCCGTAGTTGACTACGGAGTCAAGCATGATGGAGAACACTCAAGAGAACCTGACTATCGGCAAATTCGCCAAGGCTGCCGGGGTGAATGTAGAAACAATCCGCTTTTATCAGCTAAAGGGTCTGTTGCCCCAGCCGGAGCGCACCCACGGGGGTATCCGGCGCTATGGGCCGGCAGATGTGGCGCGAGTTAAGTTCGTGAAATCAGCTCAGAAGCTTGGGTTCAGTCTGGGTGAAATCGGCCAACTGCTGAAGCTGGACGATGGTACCCATTGCAGCGAGGCGGCGGAGTTGGCCGCCAGGCGCTTGGCCGACGTGCGTGCGCGCCTGGCAGATCTCAAGCGAATGGAGACAGCCTTGTCCAAGCTGGTGAGCGAGTGCAACGTGCGCCGGGGCAATGTTTCGTGCCCTTTGATCGCAGCATTGCAAGGCGAGTGAAGTCGGATCCGCAGACTGATTGGCGTGTTGAGTCAACCTCCGGGCCGCGCGCTGCTCATTTCACGCCGAGTCTCGATCTGCTGGAGCAACTCGGCCCGGTAGCCATGAAATATGCAATGCGTTCCTCACTGCTGGTATCTCCCTGACGCCGCAGTTTAGCCAGCACGCCTGTCTTTCACGTCGACATGCCAGTACCGCACAGAGACTTAACAACTTTGAACCACTCGACATCGCGCCCGGAGTAATGTCGCCAGCACCCAACCAGCCGTTGGACATGCGTTAAGAGCCAGACCTTTTCGTAATTACGCTGCGTGTGGCCGCTAACACCGGTCTCTCGTCTATCATCTCGCATGCTCATGCGCTTTTTCATGGTCAAATCATAAGTCTTTAGAGCGCGCTCGACGCCAGGTGCGCAACAGCTGGTTCGCTGCAGCGGCATTATGTGTCACTGCAATGCGGCACGCGGACTGCCCGTTGCGCCTGACCCAATAATTATTCAGGTTCAGCAAGAATCGGATTGAGGCATGCCCATTCGGGTCGCGATAATTGACAGACAACGCGATTCACATGAGAGGGATAATCCATGCACAAAACCGTCGAAGCCGCGATACTGTATCTTGGCACTCCCGTGGTGACGATAACCACCCTCTTCCTCCCGTCGCCTGAGTCCCGCCGCAAGTCACAATCGGCCTTGCTGTTCCGTCTATACATTGGCATGTGATCTACTTCTGGTATCCCGAGGCATTTAGCCAATATGATCGATCTTACCGTTCGCGCTTTGAGCTACGACCGCGACCATGCGCGCAGTCTGCGCGCGCTGGCGTACCGCATGCTCGGCTCGCGCGCCGAAGCCGAGGACATTGTCCAAGAGGCCTGGTTACGCTGGGCCAAAGTGGACGAACATACCATCCAGCACGCCGGCGCCTATCTCTCGCGACTGGTGACCAACCTGTGTTTGGACAAACTGCGATCGGCTGCCGCGAAACGCGAGCAGTATGTCGGGGTCTGGCTGCCGGAACCGCTGCTAGACGAAGAGGCTGACTGGTCACCCGGACCGGAAGTCCAGGCCGAGTTCGCGCAGGACGTATCCATGGCCTTCCTGCTTGCTTTGGAACGGCTGTCGCCGCTCGAGCGCGCGGCCTTCCTGCTGCATGAAGTGTTTGACCTGGAGTTCGACGAAATCGGACGGCGCCTGGAGCGAAACCCGGCCGCCTGCCGCAAACTGGCCAGCCGCGCGCGCGACCGCGTGAAGGTCGACTACGCGCGCCGCGAAGTTGAGAAGGAAGAACACCTGCGTCTCTTCCGTGCCTTCAGCGAGGCACTGCGAACTCTCGACATAGATTCCTTGGCCAACGTGCTGACCGAAGATACGGTTATGCTGACTGACGGCGGCGGCAAGGTCAGTGCGGTGCCGTATCCGCTATTTGGTGGCGCACTGATTGCAAGGGTCCTCATCGGCTTCGCGCGCCTGCCGGCCAGTCGAGCTTGGCGTCTGGAGCAGGCACGGATTAACGGCCAGCCGGGCTGTCTCGTTTTCAACGATGCCGCTGGACAGTTGGTACAGACCGTCACACTGGCACCCTCTGCTACCGAGCCGGGTCGAATAGGAGCTCTCTACATTCAACGCAATCCGGACAAGTTGCGCGGTGTGCTGACCACGCTGGAACGCAGCGGTGTCGGCGGTTGAAGAAAATCCAGGCAATCCTGGCGATGTCGAGCGAACCGGTATTCAGCGGCGATGTCACCAGGCGCGAAGCCGGATCGTCTTAAAGGATGTGATCGCAGGCAAAGCATCAACCCGACCTCTTTATCATCCAAAGGAAAGGAACAATCATGAACCATCCAAACGCCCAGCCCCGTCTGAACTTCGTCGAGCAGTCGCCGGAGTTGGTCAAAAAGCTCCGGGAATTGAGTATGGCCGTCGCCAACAGCGGTCACATTGATCTGGGGCTAGCGCACCTCGTGGATATCCGCGCTTCGCAAATGAACGGATGTGTCTTCTGCCTGGACATGCATGTCAAAGAAGCCAAGCTGCACGGTGAGCGTGAGCTCCGTCTGTATCATGTGGCGACGTGGCGTGAGTCACCGCTGTTCACCCCGAAGGAACGCGCCGCGCTGGCTTTCACCGAAGCATTGACCCATATCGCACCAACTGGGATCTCGGACGATCTTTACATTGAGCTGCGCGAACACTTTAGCGAGAAGGAACTCTCGACGCTGGCCTTTCGGGTGATGACTATCAACGCCTGGAACCGTGTCAACGTGGCCTTCCGCACCCCGCCCGGCGTACTTGATAAGCTCCTCGGCCTGGACAAAGCCGGGCTTACCTAGAGTTATCGGCTTAAGTCAACGCGCTGCGCTTTGATGGCTGTTCCGCCCAGCCCTGGTTCGGTTACGGGCGGACTTTGCTAAAATTTGCCAGGAGCTTCGTTCAACCGTCGGACTTGCATACCCACAATTCACTGCAATCGAGCCCACGAATGCACTGCCCGCGCAATTTCTGGCTATTTATTGCTGCGTTGTATCTCGCGCTCTGCGGCGCCGGCGCCAGCGCCGACCGATCGAAGGACCGGCCGCCACCGGACTGGCCATGGCGTGGCGTATTCATGGCAGGCGCTAACCTGCCGTGGAATGGCAAACCCCGCCAGGGCTACGGCACGGCCACGACCACCAGTCCTGCGGACATCGACCACTTCGCCCAGCTCGGCGTTAACGCGATCGCCATCGGGCTGACGCCCCGGCAGGACATCAACGTAAGCCACATCCTGGCTATTCAGCATCCCGGCCGCATCGCAATTACCGAGAAAGAGGAGTTGCGGGCGGAGCTCGCTCATGCTGATTCCCTCCTCGATGAGTGCAAGAAAGACGGAGTGGTTGGCATCATCACGCTGAGCCAATTTCCATTTGATCCCACACTTGGCATTACGCAATCGTCCCCGAGTTTCTGGCACGACCCGGCGCAGCTCGCCGAGACCCTGCGGCGCATAGGGCAGATTGCCCGCCACTTTGCAGCCCGTGGCAACGAACTTGGCGCCTATGACTTCCTGACAGAACCGCTGGAGACGTTTCCATCCGGGCGACCCCGAACGCCGGCCGAGTGGATTTCGTTCCGCGCGGCGATCATCAAGACAATTCGCAAGTACGATCAACGCCACTATATAGTGATTTCCGGCGGCTTCGGCGGCGAGCCCAGCGCATACCGCACGCTCACGCCGGTCGAGAACCACAGGATCATCTATTCCTTTCATATGTACGACCCACACGCATTCACGCATCAAGCGATCTACAGTGGAAGCGTCGGTCTATCCTATCCTCAGGCGGATGACCCGGTGCTTAACAAGCATGGACTGGAAAGGCTGATTGAGCCAGTGGTCGAGTTTCAGCGGCGCTACGACACCTATATTTACGTCGGGGAATTCAGTGCCGTCCGTTGGGCACCGGGCGCCGTTCGGTACTTGTCTGACCTGATCGACATCTTTGACCGCAACCACTTCGGCTGGGTTTACTTTGCGCCGGGTGGGTGGAATGGATGGGATCCATCTTTTGATACGACCTATTATCCCAATGCGCTCGGCGTAAATGATTTCACCCACTACATCGGAGCAAACACGCCCCGTTGGCATTTGCTGGAGCGTGCCTGGCGCAAGAACCTGTCGCACGCGGCACATGGCGCCTGCAAGACATGCGTGGGCGCGTGGTCCCGCATGCCAGACGCCCAAGGATACTGAGAATGTCCAGTGCGGCTGGTGCAAGGTTTTGCGGCAAAAACGTGGCACAATGCGCAGCATTGGAATGCTCTGTGCGCAGATGACCGGGCGTACGGAATTCGACAACCGGCAGCGAAAGAGATCTAGTCTTGCTTGAATTCGCCAATTTAACCTGCGCCCGCGGGGACCGACCCCTGTTTCAGGAGCTGTCATTTGCCCTGGCGCCAGGAGAAATGGTTCATGTCCAGGGTGCAAACGGCAGCGGCAAGACCACGCTGCTGCGCACTGCCTGCGGCCTTTCCCAGCCGGCAGCGGGGGAAGTACGCTGGGATGGAATATCCATCCACAAGCTGTCCGACGAATATCGGGAAAAACTCTGTTACGTGGGCCATACCAATGGCATCCAGGGTGATCTCAGCGCCGTGGAAAATCTGCGCTTCGGTACCTGTGTCGGCGGCGCCGGCTCCCACGCCGAAATTTCCACGGCACTGGAACAAGTGGGCTTAACGCGCGTCGCCAGATTGCCCGCGAAACTGCTGTCCCAGGGCCAGAAGCGGCGTCTGGCGCTTGCCCGCCTGTTCGTGCTGGCACGACCGCTGTGGGTGCTGGATGAACCATTCACGGCACTGGACGTGCGCTTCTGCGGCGTCATGAACGAGCGCCTGGCGGCACACCTCGCGCAGGGCGGCCTTGTTCTCATCACTTCGCACCAGGAATTGCCGCTCACTGCGGGCGGCCGCAGAATCAGTCTCGATCACTAATGTCGCAAAATCTCTTGTCCACTGCCCGCTGCGTTTTCCAGCGCGACCTGATTCTGGCCGCGCGCAAGCCTGCTGACGTGGCCACGCCGCTGGTATTTTTCGCCATCGTGACCAGCCTGTTTCCTCTCGGCGTAGGACCCGAACCGGCAGTTTTGCGCATTCTCGCGCCAGGGGTGCTTTGGGTGGCCGCACTGCTTTCCACCATGTTATCGCTGGGCCGACTGTTTGCCAGCGACCACGCCGACGGCACGCTCGAGCAGCTCACACTGAGCCCGCATCCGCTTACCATCCTGGTTTTTGCCAAAATCGCTGCCCATTGGGTCACAAGCGGCCTGCTACTGGTGGTTTTGAGCCCAATTCTGGCCATTCAGATGCATCTGCCGACCCAGGCCATGGGAACCTTGATTATCACTTTGTTGCTCGCAACGCCCGTTCTGAGCTTGCTGGGCAGCGTGGGTGCCGCGCTGACCTTGGGCGTGCGCGGCGGCGGCGTTCTGGTGTCGCTGCTGGTCCTGCCGTTGTATACTCCAATTTTGATTTTTGGGGCCGGCGCCGTTACGGCCAGTGCCACAGGTCTTGATACCGAAGCCTATCTCTCCCTGCTAGGAGCCTTCCTCGTGTTGGCGCTTGGATTTGCCCCCTGGGCCACGGCCGCGGCACTGCGCATCTCCTTGGATTGAGCTGGCTGTAACGGACGGTAACGCATGTACAAGTACGCTTCGCCAAAGAATTTTTACGCATTGGCCGGACGCCTCATCCCGTGGCTGGGAGCCGTAACGCTGCTTTTATTTATCCTCGGGTTATACCTCGGACTTTTCGTCGCCCCGCCCGATTATCAGCAGGGCGATAGCTACCGAATTATGTTCATTCATGTGCCCGCCGCCTGGATGTCCATGTTTGTCTACATGATCATGGCCGGAGCCGGACTCGTCGGACTGGTGTGGAACATCAAGCTGGCTGACGTTCTGGCTTCGACAAGCGCGCCGATTGGAGCGTCTTTCACCCTCATCGCGTTGGTGACAGGGTCGCTGTGGGGCAAGCCGATGTGGGGCACATACTGGGTCTGGGACGCGCGCCTGACCTCGGAACTGATCCTTTTCTTCCTTTATATTGGCTTCATAGCGCTGCAGGCGGCTATCGACGAGCCGCGGCGCAGCGCCCGCGCCGGCGCCCTGCTTGCTCTGGTGGGGGTTGTCAACATTCCGATCATTCATTATTCCGTGAACTGGTGGAACACTTTGCATCAACCGGCGTCTATAAGCTCGTTGAACAAAATAGGCAATCCGACCATCTATCCGACCATGCTTCATCCCCTGCTGATCATGGCACTGGCGTTTAATCTTTATTATTTCACCGTGGTGCTTATGCGCATGCGCGGCGAGATACTGGCGCGCGAACGCCACACCGGGTGGGTTACGGAAATCGTGAGAGCCAAGTCGACCTCGCAAGGTTTACAGCAGTGAACTGGCACACTTTTTTCGCTATGGGCGGCTACGCCGTCTACGTCTGGAGCGCCTACGGGTTTGCCATGCTGGTGCTGCTATGGAACCTGGTAAGCGCCCTGCGCAAGCGCGCAGCCGTGCTCCGGATGTTGCGTGAGCTCAGCGTGGCGGACCAGGGCAACGGCACCGCAGGTCGGCCGGCCCCAATGAGCGAGGTAAGGACCGAATGAAAGCGCGACACAAAAAACTGTTTCTCATTGTTGGTGGCGTGGCGGTATTGACCGTTGCCACGCTGCTCATACTCAATGCGTTCCGCAATAACCTGGTGTTCTTCTTCACTCCGACCCAGGTACTGGCGGGCAAGGCGCCGATTCACAGTGTTTTCCGCGTGGGTGGCCTGGTCGAGAAAGGCAGTCTGCACAAAAGCGCAGACGGGCTGACGGTGGATTTCATCGTGACCGATCTCAATAAAAGCATCCCCGTTCATTATCACGGCATTCTTCCGGACCTGTTCCGCGAGGGCCAGGGCGTCGTATGCCAGGGCAGACTAAACGCGGGGGATCAATTCGTTGCCGATCAGGTTCTGGCCAAACACGACGAGAAATACATGCCGCCGGAAGTGGCAGCAGAACTTAAGCATGCTCACGGCGCCACAGCCCAGGTGGATTCCGCGCCCCATTCGTACAAACCATGAAAAAATTCCTTATCCCCATCGTCCTGTTTGCAGCGCTGGGTCTCCTGCTTGCCTATGGCCTGCACCTTGACCCACGCCGAATCCCTTCGCCGCTGATTGGCAAGCCCCTGCCACAGTTCGACCTGCCGCTGCTGCAGGATTCGAAGAAGACGCTAACTAATGCGGACCTGCAGGGCCACGTGGTGCTCATCAATGTCTGGGCATCCTGGTGCGTTGCTTGCCAGGAGGAACACCCCCTGCTGGTTGATCTGGCAAAATTGAAAATCGTGCCGATTATTGGCATGGATTACAAAGACAAACCGGCAGATGCTATGCAGGTGCTCAAAGACCGGGGCGATCCGTACGATACCATCATGGTCGACGCAAACGGGCGTACCGGCATCAACTGGGGTGTTTACGGCGTACCGGAAACATTCGTTGTGGATAAGAGCGGCATCATCCGTTACAAGCAGATTGGTCCCATCACGCCGCAGAATTGGCAGCAGACCCTGCTGCCCCTGGTGCGCAAGCTTCAGGGCTGAAACAACGAGATAAGGCGGCACGCTCCCAGGACGCAGAAGTGGCTTCACGCGCGCCCGGGCGCCGTTGCTGATGGATCCGCCGTTTTCCGCCGCGCAGCCTGTGCCAACCCGGCGGACAGCTTCTGACCTGCGGCGAATCGATCATATCAGGCCAGGATGTCCCCGGCCTCTTCACTACTGATCCTTGAAATCTCGCCGCGCGCGGCGATACCGCACTACTTCTTCTTGGCGCGGCGCGCCGGATCCTTCATCTGGGCCTTAACCCGTGCGATGCCGCGCACCAGGGCATCGTGCGCCGGGTTGTCGTGCGGCACGATCGCGACCAGATGCTGCCAATAGGTCACTGTCTGCTCAAGTTCCCCGCGATGGTAGGCAGCGAGCCCAAGGAACCAGAGCGCGTCCGGATTGTCCGGTTCGAGCTTGTTGAGCTGGCTATAAAGCGTGTAGGCGGGACCGGTCGTATTGTTTGGATTCTCGGTGAAGGTAATCCAGGCATAGTCAGAAACGACTTCGGGATTGTTCGGGGCCAACTGGTAGGCTTTGGCATAGGCCTTAAATGCATCGGACTTGCGTCCGAGAACGTAATAAGACCTCCCCAGACGCGCCCAGCCGGCCGGGTCATTCGGCTGCGCCGCCAGCTGCTTTTGCAGTTTGGCGACCATCTCCAGCACCATCGGCGGCACATTCGGCCGCGCTGCCGATGCACCATCGGCTATACTCGCCATTCCCTCGAGGGTTGGCCCATTCACCAGTGCATATAACCCCATGGCAAGCGCCGGCAAGAAAATACCCAAAACCACCACCACAACAGGCCATAAACGATTCCGACGCCCTGCAGGCTCACCTACCCGGGTGTCGCTGTTCATTCCGTCGAGCTGCTTCAGAACCGGCGCCAGTTCGGCCGAGGCACGCAGCTCCTCATCGTGCGCGATTTGATCGTCCATACCGCGGTCTGCACGTTCGGCGTCGATCTCATTGAGCTGCGCCAGCAGGCGATCGCGAACCAATTCAAGCTCATGCCGGGGAACGGGCGGAGGCGGTGCCACAACGTTGTAAAGTGGGCGCGCAAGGAACCATACGACGCCTGCAACCAGCAGCACTGCGGCTGCGAGCAATATCCAGATCCAGATCATGGGTTAATCCTGTTGGCGGGCGGCGCGCACGCGCGCCAGGTCTTCCTCGGAAAGCTGCGGGACGGGAGGCGTTGGCGCCCGGTTGTGTCGACGGATAACGTACCAGCCGGAAATACCGAGCACCAGAAACAGAAACAACGGCGCGAGCCAGATGACGGTTCCTGCGACATCGAACGGCGGTTTGAGCAACACGTAGTCACCGTAACGTGACACAAAATAGTCGACAATTTCCTTGCGTGACTTGCCAGCGCGCAATTGCTGGCGGATCAGAGCGCGCATGTCTTTCGCAATGCCCGCTTGGGAGACAGCCACCGACTCGTTCTGGCAGACCGTGCAGCGCAGCGTATTGGCAATGTCGATCTCTTGGCGCGTGATAGGGTCTTCCTTGACTACCGTGGCGCCAGATTGTGGTGCCGCGCCCATAGCTGGCGTTAAAGCGCCTAACAACCCGACGAGAAGGATAATGCGACGCATGTGGATACGACCTATTTTGCAGATGCTGACAGCATTTCCGCCGCTGGGGCCCGGGCCACGCGCCGTACTTTGAAGCTCAGCGTCATACCCAACCCGAAAATCATGGTCATTCCGCCAAACCACAGGAACTGAACCAGCGGATTGATGTAGAGTTGAATTACGTAGCGATCAACGCCACCGACGGTGTCTTCGCCACCCATGACCGCATAGACATCGCGTAGCGGATTGGAATCTACCGAGGCATTCGTGGTTGGCATGTCGTCCTGCGCGGGGTAACGACGGCGTTCCGGCGTCAATACGTACCCGTGATCCAGCGAGACCAGCCGCCCCTGCAAGGCCATATAATTGGACTGCTTGAAACTCGTCACGCCTTCGAAGCGCAGACGTTCGCCGCCAATGGTAACCACATCACCGGGGGCCATGGTCACCGATTTCTCCAGCCGGAACAGGCCAGTACCGACCAGGCCGATGGCAATCATCAGAACGCCAAAATGCACGATCATGCCGCCGTAGTGGCGGCGATTTCCGAGTACCGTGCGCAGCACGGCGATCAGTCCGTTCTCGCGCGCATGTTGCTGCCGCCGCTGGAGAACCGCACGTCCCAGGTCCGTCACCAGCGTACCGAAGACGAACCCGACAAGCCCAACAGCAACCGGGCCGGTCCAGCGCACCGGCCAGGCAAGTACTGCCATGCCGATGCCGGCGACAAGCCCCGTGATGATCGGCACCATCAGGCGGCTGCGCAGACGCTGCGGATTGGCCTTGCGCCACGGGACCAGAGGCCCGATAGCCATGACGAGCAGCATGACAAAAAAGATTGGGATCATCACGGTGTTGAAATACGGCGCCCCGACCGTGATACGCGCCCCGTTTAGCGCCTCGAGCGCCAGCGGATAGAGCGTGCCAAGCAGCACGCATCCGGCTGCCACGGTGAAGATCACGTTGTTCCACACGAACAGCGATTCGCGCGACAGCGGCGAAGTCACTGCCTCTTCGGCCTCCTGATAGCCACCGCGTGCCAGGAAAATGCTGAACGATATCCCGAGCACAATGGTCATGAAGGCAAGGATGTAGGAGCCGCGTCCGGGGTCAACTGCGAAAGCGTGAACCGAGGACAGTACACCCGAGCGCACAAGAAACGTGCCTAGCAGCGACAGAGAAAAGGTAGTAATGGCCAGAAAGATATTCCAGGCATGTAGCATGCGCCGCCGTTCCTGCACAGTAATGGAATGGATCAGCGCCGTGCCGACCAGCCAGGGCATGAACGAGGCATTTTCGACCGGATCCCAGGCCCAATATCCGCCCCAGCCGAGCACGTAGTAGGACCACCACGCACCGAGCACAATACCGAGAGTAAGGAATCCCCAGGCTATAAGTGCCCAACGCCGGATGATGCCGATCCATAGTTCGCTTTTCCAGCGCGTGATCAGCGCCGTCATAGCGAAAGCAAACGGCACGGAGAAGCCGACGTATCCAAGATAAAGCATGGGAGGATGCATGACCATGCCCGGATCCTGTAACAACGGATTGAGGTCATTGCCCTGGCTTGGCACGGGAAACAGGCGCAGAAACGGATTCGAAAGAAACAAGATGAGGCCGTAGAAGCCGACCACCAGCCAGCCCTGAATCGCGAGAATGACCGGCAATCGCTCGGGATAACGTTTCTGTCCGTGGAAGGCCACCATCATGGTGAACAGCGTAAGCACCCATACCCACAGGTAAAGCGAGCCCTCATGTCCGCCCCACAACGCTGCAATCTTGTAAAAGACAGGCAGATGCGTGTTGGAATGACTGGCAACGTATAAAACCGAAAAGTTGTCCGTGAGGAAGGAGTAAATGAGCGTTGCAGCACCTATGCTGGTCAACACAAACACGGCAACGGCGGCATTGCTTGTGATGCGGGCGAGTTCCGGCCGGTGCCACAGACGCGCTGCCATCGGGGCTAGCCCCTGGACCAGCGCCACTGCGAATGCCAAAAAGGCGGCGAAATGGCCGAGTTCGATAAGGTTGAGCGATAGACCGTTAAGGGACATTTCCAGAATTGAAATCCATCAAGCAGTAATGGGAGAACCGGGCTGGCTGAACATTGCGAGCGCGTAGTCTACGCCCTACCACCGACGAGAACAAACGGTTTACCATTGGCACGCGCAACAAGACAGCGCTCTGCCGCTTCAGTCGGCCTGCGATCGGGCGAATTGCGCCGTTCGGAACTGCATCTTCGCTGACGAGACGTTGCAACCTGAGTGTGGACAGCTTCGTTGCACGGCAGAAGCGCACGAATCAGAGAGCTGGGACATGTCGGGTTGTACACATTTCCTGTGGATAAATTTGTGTATAACATTGCAATTTTGATCGCCCATAGCGGCGAATAATGTATTTCAGTTAGATTGAACATTTTTTAAACAGTTCATAAATCCAAATAAAATCAGTGACATATATTTTCTCTAATATTGCAGGTCTTTACTTAATGTCTGTCGCACAAAGATTTTTTTCATCTGTGCAAAATCGCTCGGGCCGCGTTATCACGTATGCCGCACCAGCTTTGCCGAGATCGAAGTCATGAGTGGGTCTGAAAGCGCCCTGCCGCCTCCAGGCCTGGGGCGCAGACTGGCGGCCATCAGCTACGACACGCTGCTTCTGACGGCCATCTTGCTGTTCGCCGCGATTCCATTCGTCTTGCTAGTGCACGGCGCGCCGGCGACAACACCCGTTCGCTTCCTGTTTCAGTTCTACCTGCTTTCCATAATTGCGCTTTTCTATTGTGGGTTCTGGGTACACGGTGGCCAAACCCTGGGGATGCGCGCCTGGCGCCTGCGCCTGGTAAGGGCTGGCGGCGGTTCGGTAGGCTGGCAGCAAGCACTGCTACGTTTTTTTGCTGCCCTGCTCTCCTGGGCCGCTTTGGGTGCCGGTTTTCTCTGGATACTCGTCGACCGGGATCGATGCGCGTGGCACGACCGCCTCTCGGGCACCCGCCTGATCCTGCTTCCCAAAGAAAACTGATGGCAGGTGCAACCCGCAGATCAGCCCACGCGCCGTAACATGACGATGGCCAAGGCAAAAAAGAGCACCGTCGGCAGTACTGCGCCAATGCCGGGCGGCAGGCCGTACAGAAGGCCGAAATAGCCGAAGCCGCGATTGGCGAGATAAAAGAGCAGGCCGAGACCCAACCCCAGCATCAGCCGCGCCCCCACACCACTGCTGCGCAGCTGGGTAAAAACAAAGGGTATGGCCAGGATTACCATGACTGCGGTCGTCAGCGGAAACACCAGTTTGTTCCACAATGCGAGATCGTATTGTCCCGTGTCCTGCTTGTTTTGCTTCAAGTGTTCAATATACCGGTACAGGTGCCATGCAGAGAGCCCCTCAGGCTTCACGGCAAAGACCGTTAACGTGTCCGGCGCGATGGTGGTTGACCAGTCTTCGGTAGCAATATGGCGCGTCTTGACGCCATCGGCCTCAAGCCAGCTCTGACGCACATTGCTGAGCTGCCAATGGTCTTTCACGTAGCGTCCACTGTCGGCGTAAGTCTGAATGCGCAACTGATCGCTGTTGTCACCAAACTGGTAGATATTAACCTTGAGCAGGCTCAAATCCGGCAACACCTCGCCGATATGAATAAATGCCTGGCCGTCGCGCAACCAGACGCCGTAATCCTTCTGCTGTTCTACGCTCTGATGCAGCGCCTCAGATCGGCCGCGCTCGGCCATGTTCTCGGTTATCGGTGCCACGACCTCCCCCAGAATCAGGGCGGCAATAGCGAATAGCAGGCCGATCTAGATCGG
>JAJXUF010000305.1 GCA_021783175.1 Pseudomonadota bacterium | reverse complement strand
CACGCGGGCGGACAGCAGCAGCACTTCGATACCCTTCTTGCGGAACACTTCGAGGTGTGGGCTGTTCTTGGCGGCATTGAAGCTGTCGGCGGTGACGTAGTAGATCTTTTCCTGGCCGTCCTTCATGCGGCTGACGTACTCCTTCAGCGAGACGACCTCTTCACTGGTGTCGGCCTTGGTGGTGGCGAAGCGCAGCAGTGCGGCAATCTTGTCCTTGTTGGCGAAGTCTTCGCCAACGCCCTCTTTCAACACCTGGCCGAACTCGCCCCAGAACTTGGTGTACTTCTCCTTGTCATTCTCGGCCAGATCGGCCAGCAGGCCCAGCACCCTGCCGGTGCAGCCCTTGCGGATGGCTTCGATATCTTTCGATTCCTGCAATATCTCGCGCGAAACGTTGAGCGGCAGATCGGCGGAATCCACCACGCCGCGCACGAAGCGCATGTATTGCGGCATCAGCTGCTCGGCGTCGTCCATGATGAACACGCGGCGCACATAGAGCTTGATGCCGTGGCGCGCCTGGCGGTCGTACATATCGAACGGCGCACGGCCCGGGATGTACAGCAGTTGCGTGTATTCCTGCTTGCCTTCCACGCGGGCGTGGGTCCATGCCAGCGGGTCGTCGAAGTCGTGGCCGACGTGCTTGTAGAATTCCTTGTACTGCTCTTCGGTGATCTCGTTCTTGGAGCGTGCCCACAATGCGGACGCCTGGTTAACGGTCTCGTCTTCGTCCAGCGTCTCGTACTTGCCGTCCTTCCACTCTTCCTTTTGCATCAGGATGGGCTGCACGATGTGGTTCGAATATTTCTTGATGATCTCACGCAGCTTGTAGCCGGCGAGCAGGTCGTCCTGCCCTTCGCGCAGATGCAGCGTGATCTCGGTGCCGCGCGCGGCCCTGTCCACCATCTCGATGGAGAACTCGCCGCCGCCGTCGGATTCCCAGCGCACGCCCTGGTCGGCCTTCTCGCCCGCACGGCGGGTCAGCACCGATACCTTGTCGGCCACGATGAAGGCGGAATAGAAACCCACGCCGAACTGGCCGATCAAGTGCGCGTCCTTCTGCTGGTCGCCAGACAGCTTGGTAAAGAACTCGCGTGTGCCGGATTTTGCGATGGTGCCGAGGTTAGCGATCACTTCGTCGCGGTTCATGCCGATGCCGCTGTCGGCTATGGTCAGCGTGCGCGCTTCCTTGTCGAAGCTGACGCGGATATTGAGGTCGGACGCGTTCTCGTACAGCGCGTCGTTGTGCAGCGCCTCGAAACGCAGCTTGTCGCAGGCATCGGAAGCGTTTGAAATCAGTTCTCTCAGGAAAATCTCGCGGTTGGAATACAGCGAGTGGATCATCAGGTGCAGCAGCTGTTTGACTTCGGTCTGGAAGCCCAGCGTCTCGCGGCTGGCGGTGGTGGTTTCGGTCATTTCTTATCTCCTATTGCGGGTTGATTCAAGGCGCAAGGGAACATGGGGATGGGGGAAAGGATTTCAAGAGCTGCAAATCAGGCTGGGCGAAAATATACCGCCCGCCCCTACTCACAACGAAATGAGAGGCCATTACTCCCCGCCCTTCTGCTTGCGGAAAATATTGGGGGTGACGCCCACCCAGCGTTTGAAGGTATGAGTGAAGTTGCCCGGTTCGCTGAAGCCCAGCAGGGCGGCAATCTCATGCAGCGGCAACGCGGTTTCGAGGAGGTACTCGCGCGCAAGTTCAAGGCGCACCTCGTCCAGAATTGCCTGGTAACTCGTGTTTTCTTCGCTGAGTCCGCGGCGCAAGGTACGTTCCGAGGTTTGCAGTTTCGCTGCGACCCATTCGATATTGGGGAACCTGCCGGGGCTGCCGATCAGGAGGCTGCGCACTTCCTCGACAAGTTTGCTTTGTTTGCGCAGTTTGGAAAGCAACAAGCGGCATTGGTGCGAAAGCTGTTTGACGGCCTCCTCATCGCGAAAAGGAAGCGGCGCATCGAGTATCCCCTGCGGGAATTCGATCACTGCGGCTGGATGGTTGAAGGTGACACGACAGCCGAAATGTTTTTCGTAAGCGCAACGGCGGCCATGCCCGTCATGGGGAAGCCAGACATGGGTAAGCGGCGGCGCTTGCCGTAGCACTTCTGCAGCCGCCACCATAAATGCGGCACAGTCCCGATCAAAATACATATCTCTTACATCGGCATCGATGGCAATTCGATCGCGAAATTCAAAACGCACCTTGTCGCCTTCAGCGGCGAAACTCAGTCGAAACCAGGTGTACGTTAATTGATGTCCAAAGTCGGTTGCGATGGACAAGGCCTGCCACCCGGTGGCGGCGCTGAGTAATGCATAACCAAAGAGCCCGTAGTATTGGGGTAGATAGGTGCTACCGATGCGAAGACCCAGGCAAGGGTCTTGCGTCAGTCTCAGCAGATTGCGGTAAAAAAGAGTCTCCTGTTGCAGTGTCACAGTCCGCGTTTCCTGGCTCAACTCTTCCATGCGGATGCCGGTGCCCTTGAGGCAGGCTTTGGCATCAAATCCTTCTGTGCGCATCAAGCTGAGCGCGTGGATGAGGCTGTTGGCAGGATGGGTTGTGGTGTGAATTGTCACGGACAGCCTTGGCTTGTTGTTATGGCCACCTCTAAAAATCCAAATTTCGTCGCAATACTGCGTTGCTCACAAAAAATTGCTCCTTACATATGCGCCATCGACACGTTACTGCGAGGCAGCCGTTTGCGGGAGATGGCGCTAGCGATCATTCCCGCACCAGACGGCTCCGCCGCACCGAGTCATGATCGCATATGCTGCGTCGCAATTTGTTGCTCGCGCCTTGTCTTGCTTAGAACTTTGAATTTTTAGAGGCGGTCATATATCGGTTTCTATAAGGCAAGCCTATCCGACTTGGCCGAAATTCACAATATATTGGCCTGCATCAACATTCAATTCAAGAGGCTGACTGCCTATTCTCCCTGCACAACAGCCGAACCACTCCGCGAGTCGCGGGTCTGGTTTTGCCTAACAACAGCGGTTGTCACATTTAACGAGGGGAGCAGTCGTGAATCATCAAGCATCAGCTCATGAACTACAGGGCGCCATTCCAGAAGAATTTCAGAAAGTTTATCGGAAGCAGCAGGATGCCTATTCAGCAAACATGAATCCTTCGCTGGAGCAGAGACGAAATGATCTGCGGGCACTGCTCTCCCTGGTTACTGA
>JAJXUF010000304.1 GCA_021783175.1 Pseudomonadota bacterium | reverse complement strand
GGCTTGCCGCCGAGCGGTGAAGCAAAATTGCAGTTCAGATAGGCCACCGGAGTCTGGATTCCATTGACGGTGCGCCGCCTGGTGATGGCATCGTCCATCCAGGCGCCGCCGCGTTTGCTCGCGCGCGCATACAGGTCGAGATAGAACTGTCCGATCAAACCGCCTTCATTGTCGCGGATATCGAAGAATCGCACGGTCTCGTGCCAAGTCGGCGCCGTGGAAGGTTTGATGTCGAGCCCGAACAAGGTCTCCACCAGGCTGAACAGCCCTGTCAGCACGGCGTCCTCGGGGAAGTACTGTTTCACTTCCTGCTCGGAAAACGCATAGCGCTGCTGGCGCAGCTTCTCGCTCGCGTAACCGACGTCCCAGGACTGCAATTCTTTCAGTCCCAGCTGCGCCCCGGCGAATTCACGCAATTCTTTCAGGTCGTTTTCCGCAAACGGTTTCGCGCGCTGCGCCAGTTCGAGCAGGAACTCCGCCACCTGAGCCGGCGTGTCGGCCATCTTGCTTGCCAGCGAGAACTCCGCGTAGTTGTCGAACCCCAGCATCTGCGCCAGCTCCGATCGCAGCTTCAATATCTGCGACATCAGCGGCGTGTTGTCCCAGTCTGGCTTGCTACCTTCTGCCAATTGTTCGCTGGCGCGCGTGGTATATGCACGGTACAAACGTTCACGCAAAGAACGGTTGTCGGCATACTGCATCACCGGGCCGTAGGACGGAGCCTTCAGCGTGAATAGCCAGCCATTCTTTCCAGCCTCTTGTGCAGCTTCGGCGGCCACTTGGCATTCGTCCGCAGGGATGCCCGAAATCGCTTTTTCGTCCGCGATCACACAGGTGTAGGCGTTGGTCGCATCCAGCAGGTTGTCCGAGAATTTCGAGGTCAACTCGGAAAGTTCTTCCTGTATCGCCATGAAGCGGGCCTTCTTCTCTTCCGGCAACTCTGCACCACCCAGGCGGAAATCGCGCAGTTCGTTCTCGATCACCTTGCATTGCTCGGCATTCAAGGCCTCGTAGGCGGCCCCGTTGCGGATGGCTTTGTATTTCTGGTAGAGGCCGAGATTCTGCGACAGCTCGGCATAATACTGCGTGACCTTGGGCAGGTTCGCGTTGTAGACCTCGCGCAGCTCGGGACCGTTCATCACCATGTTCAGATGCCCGACCTGCCCCCATGCACGCGACAGATGCTCGTTGGCATCCTCGAACGGCTGCACGAAATTCTCCCAGGTCGGCTGGGCATCGTCCGCCAGCAATTTTGCAATCAACGCGCGATTGCGCGCCAGCAGTTCGTCGACTGCAGGAGTGACTTGTTCGGTTTTGATCTCCGCAAAGCGCGGCAGACCGGAGATATCGAGCAATGGATTCATTAATGACGACCTAGATTGAATATGCAAGGTGACCTTCGACGATGCTGTGTCGCACCCGGCCCTGCATGGTGTAACCGTTGAACGGCGTGTTCTTGCCCTGGCTTTTCAGCGCGGAGGGTTCTACCTTCCAGGCGGCCGCAGGATCGAACACGCACACGTCGGCATGCGCGCCGACCGACAGGTGGCCCATCTTCACGCCGAGCAATTGCGCCGGATTGATGGTCACACGCGCCAGTGCGTCCAGCAGCGGAATTTTCTCTTCTCCGGCCCATTTCAGCACCAGCGGCAACAGCAGCTCCATGCCGGTCGCGCCCGCCTCGGCTTCTGCGAACGGCAGCAACTTGGCATCCTCGTCTACCGGCGAGTGGTTGGAGCAGATCGCGTCTATCGTTCCGTCGAGCAGGCCTTGGCGCAAAGCCGCCTTGTCGCGCAGGCTGCGCAGCGGCGGCATCAGATGGCAGTTGGAGTCGAAGAAACCGATATCCATTTCCGTCAGGTGCACGTGGTTCATGGATACATCGCATGTCACCGCCAGCCCCTGGCTCTTGGCGATTCGGACCATCTCCACACCCTCGGCGCTGGAGATGCGGCAGACATGCAACTTGACGCCGGTTTCCCGTGCCAATTGCAGCATGGTCGAAAGGGCAATGGTTTCCGCCACCACCGGGATGGCGGGCAAACCGAAGCGCGTGGCCACTTCGCCGTCGTGCGCCACACCGTCTTTGGCAAGGAAAGCGTCCTGCGGACGCAGCCATACGCGGTACCCGAATGTCGCCGCGTATTGCATGGCACGCATCAGCACGCGCGTATCGTTGAGCAGCGCGTCGGCCTGGCTGAACGCCTTGCATCCGGCTTCCGTCAGCTCGATCATCTCGGTCAGCTCTTCGCCTTTCAATCCGTATGTCAGCGCGCCGACCGGAAATACGCGCGCCTGGTTAAGAGAACGGGCGCGGTGCTTCAACATCTCCACCAGGCCCGGCTCATCCAGCGGCGGATCGGTGTCGGGCGGGCAGGCCAGCGAGGTGACTCCTCCCGCCATCGCCGCGTCCATCTCCGACTCCAGCGTGGCCCTGTATTCGTAACCCGGCTCGCGCAGGCGCGCGGCGACATCGACCAGGCCGGGCATCACGATCAGGCCGGCGGCATCGATCACCTGCTCCGCCACGAATCCGGGCGGCGCCTTGCCGATCGCGGCGACATGTTTTTCAGCGATGAACACATCCAGCTGCGCATCGATGCTGTTCTTGGGGTCGACCAGGCGACCGTTCTTGATATGGATATTCATTTGTTCCCCGCCAGAGTACTCATCACCGCCATGCGTACCGCGATCCCGAATGTCACCTGCGGCAGAATGACGGACTGCGTGCCGTCTGCCACGCTGGAGTCGATCTCCACGCCGCGATTCATCGGCCCTGGATGCATGACGATGGCATCGCTCTTTGCCTGGGCCAGGCGCTCCTGCGTCAGGCCGTAGTATTTGAAATATTCCTGCGCCGACGGCAGCAGCGCGCCTTGCATACGCTCATTCTGCAGGCGCAGCATCATCACCACATCCACATCCTTCAGCCCCAGCGCCATGTCGTGAAAGACCCGCACGCCGAGTTTTTCGACCTGCGTGGGCAACAGCGTCTTTGGCGCAACGACGCGCACTTCCGGCACACCGAGCGTGGTCAGCGCGTGAATCTGCGAGCGCGCCACACGCGAGTGCAACACATCGCCGACGATGGCGACGCGCAGGTTGTGGAATTCTTTCTTGTAGTGGCGGATGGTAAACATGTCCAGCAGCGCCTGGGTGGGGTGCGCATGACGACCGTCGCCGGCGTTGATGACGTGGATCTCGGGAGCGACATGCT
>JAJXUF010000303.1 GCA_021783175.1 Pseudomonadota bacterium | reverse complement strand
AGATGCAATGTCTTCCTGGCTCGACAAGTTGGGGAATGTGCCGGACCATCCTATGGTCGATGCGGAGGCGGCATACCGGGCTTCAAACTCGGCAATCGGCTCGGAGTGTCCAATCTGCTGGATGAAACGGCAGCACCGATCCATGCCGAAGTGCAACGCAGATACACCTTGGTCCCCACTTGCAGAATCTCGCAGGCATGAAGCGGTGGCATGCCATGCATGAGTTCGCCATTGCCTGGATAGCGCTGATTGCCGCGTGTCAGCGCGAACTGTCGCGATCGGCAAAGAAGAACGAGACCCTGAACGAACAAGTGGCCATGGCTATACAGGCGGAGCGGTTTCCCCCCCGAGCGCATCAACCACATCGACCAGCAATCTCTGCAGTTCCCCGGTCATCATCGCGAAATCCGCCTCGAACACATCTTCCTGATCGCTGCCCTCCGCCTGATCCTTGAGGATATCCAGCGCCACGATCCGCTTGAGCTGCAAGTTGTCGTGCAGCACGAAGGAGATCTTGTCGCTCCACGTCATTGCCAGCCGGGCGACTTCCTTGCCCGCAGTGATGTGCCTGGCGATCTCTTCCGCCTCAAGGGTATGGCGCACGTAACGCACGGTCGCCCGCTCCTCGCCCGATCCCCTGAGTTCGCAATCGCGGTCCACGGTGAATGCTGAAGACAGGTCGTCTCCCGCCAGCCAGGAAGTCATTGCGGCGGTGGGCGATGTATTGGTCTTGAGCGGAGTGAGCGCGATGCCATCCACGGTCTTGATCAGCATTTCGATCAGTTCGTCGGCTTTTGCCAGGTTCGCGGCATCCACCACCATGATCCCGGCGGCGGGGTCGATCCAGGCAAAGGTATGGCGGCGCAGGGCGAAGGCGCGCGGCAGCAGTTCGTCCGTAACCGCTTCCTTGATCTGTTTCATCTGCTTGCGGCCCGGCTTGTATCCCTGCTGCTCCTCAATGTCGGCTGCGCGGGATTTGGCGAATTTATTAATCACTGTCGTGGGCAGGAGTTTCTTCTCGATCCCAAGACAGATCAGCATCTGCGGCCCGAGCGTATGCACAAAGGGTTGCCCCTCTTCCTTGGGGGAAACCCAGCCCAGTCTTTGCATCTCCATCGCGGAGCATGCCTGAATGGCGTTGATGGACAGCTTTTCTTCGAGGGCTTCGGGAGTGACATCCCACTTATTGAGGCGATAAACCAGCAGATTTTTGAACCACATGACTTGACGGGAGTGTTAGCGAAAAACGGGGAGCGGATTCTAACGCAGGTAACGACAAATCCCGGGATGAGTGAGACAAAAAAATGAACGAATGGGGCTGATTTGCACAGCGGAACGTGGGTTATCGAACTTTACTCAGCAGTCAGAAATATTGGCGACACCATTAACAACCCTCCCCCTCCCTCTCCCGCCAGTGAGAGGGAGGGGAGAGGGTGAATAGTGTTACCCGAAGAAATGTAGTCTTGCTGTGTAATCTTGCACGCTTACAGCCTGCTTCCTGCTGTCAATTTGGACGTCTGCTTCTAATTCATTTGCGGGAGTAGGCCATGCAAATTTACTTCCCAATATCGGGCGTTCGACTAGCACAGCTAACGATAATTACCCGTCTTATATACTTGGCTGGGCCGATAGCAGCTTTTTCGTGAAATGTATCAAAGCCAAATTGCTTATGGCCGTTTTTTCAGCGAAAGCGTCAACTTGAATCTGGCCACCGGCTCGTCACTTAACGTCGGCACGGTGGCCACAACCTCGAACTGCCTTTCGACTCTTTCGCCGGAGGCGGCTGCCTGCGCGACCAGCTCGGCGATCTCCTTGCCCTGACTGCAACAAAAATGGACATCGCCTTCCGCGCGCTTGATGAACTGTGCTTCGAAATCCTTGAAGATCAGCGCGATTTTTTCCGGTTGCCGCCTGATCAGATACATGGCGAAGGCACCGGCTGCGCAGTCTGCTCCGGCGCAGAGCACGCCAAAGTACATTGAGCCGAGATGGTTTTTTGTGCGGCGTCGTAGACGGATTCTGACCACCATCTGCTGTGCCGAGATTTGCGCGACCGAGACGCCGACATAGAACAGCAAGGGAATCCTGGTGAGCCCGATCCACCTCAGAGATAAGGTTTCGCGTGTGGTTTCCTTGAACAGTCCATAGAACCAATTCATGGATTGAAGGGAGCGGGCTTGTAAGCGGGAAAGCCTGAATTGGCAGCGGGACTGGTCATGCGCCCACTCTAAACACTCCCCGAAGCGGGCGCAACCGTCACGGCAACGGCGCCCCGCGAAGATCTAGCGGATACCCGGTTTGAAGCCATTGACTCTTATGCGCAACTCCTTGCCGGCCTTGAAGTGCGGCACGTCCTTGGCGGGCACCTCCACGATGATGCCTGTTTTGGGATTGCGCCCGTTGCGAGGCCTGCGATGCAGGATTCCAAAGGTTCCGAACCCGCGGATTTCAATCCTCTCTTTTTTCTCCAGGGTGTTCGAAATCTGGTCCAGAATCAGGCGGACACTCATCTCGATATCCCGCAGGGCAAGTTCCGGATGGTTGGAGGCAAGCTGTTCAATCAGTTCTGATCTCGTCATGGTGGCGTGAATATCCGTATTTGGTTGGAGTTAATGTCTGGGGGGGCACGGGGAAATATCGGGCATGATGCTCATTCGCTTTCGAGCCTTGCACCATCCATGCGGGCGCTTTCTTCTGCCCGTGCATTCATCACGATGATGCTGATGCGCCGGTTTTGCGGGCCGAGCGGGTTGGCAGAATCGAACAGGGCCGAAGAAGACAGGCCGACGACGCGAATGATCTTGTCGCCCTGCATGCCCCCGCCGATCAATGCACGCCGTGCGGCGTTGGCGCGATCCAGCGACAATTCCCAGTTACTGTAATTCCTTGCCGAACCTTGATAAGGCGTTGCATCGGTATGGCCTGTAATGCCGATCCTGTTGGGCACGCTGTTCAGCGTGCTGCCGAATTCGTGCAGGATATCAACCGTGTATGGCTGGAGATTCGCGCTGCCCAGATCGAACATCGGGCGATTCTGCTTGTCGATGATCTGGATGCGCAAACCGTCCGTGGTGATATCGATCTGGAATTGATCCTTGAATTTACGCAACTCCACATTCGCGTCGATCTCTTGTTCCAGCCGTCGCTTCAATGCCTGCAGGCGCGCCATTTCGTTTTTCTGCGCCTGGCGTTTCCCGTCGTTAAGATCGATCAGATACGAGTC
>JAJXUF010000302.1 GCA_021783175.1 Pseudomonadota bacterium | reverse complement strand
GCGGATCGTAGCCGGCGCGCGCGGCAAGCTCGAGACCGATCCTGTCGGCCTCGCTCTCGTCGGTGCGGCTGAACTTGGTTGCGATGAATTTATCGTATCCGGCAGATGCCAGGTCCGCGGACCCTCCACCGAAACCAAGCAAAGCAGTGCCGATCCCAATCGCGGTTTGGGCCGCGATCGCCTGCGATACCTGTTCACGCGAGTGTTCACGCAGGGCATGCGAAATCTCATGTCCCATCACGATGGCGATCTCGTCGTCGCTGAGGTGGAGCGTGCTGATCAACCCTGAATAAAACATGATCTTTCCGCCCGGCATGCAGAATGCGTTGAGTTCGCTGCTGGTGATGACGTTCACTTCCCATTTCCAGCCCGGCGCGTCCTGGCGAAACACGGCGGTCTGAGGTTCGATACGGGCGGCCACTGCGCGAACGCGCTGGAGCATCGCACGGTTTTCATTCAACTTGCCTTTGCCCGCCGCCTCTGAAGTCAGCTTGGTGTAGCTTTGCGCCGCCATTTGATCGAGCTTCGCGGAGGAAATAAGCATCAGCTGTGGACGGTCGGCGCCAACCGCCCCGCTTGCGGTGGTGGTCGTACAGCCGCTCAGGGCACCCAACGTCAATCCGATTAAGAATGCAGCAATAGCAAATAAGGAACGCATGATCCTGGATGTTGAAACAGTATTCACCGGCGATGTTCCGGATGATTCGGGAGTGGCGAATCGTACCGCATTTCACGAATCGAGTTTACGGACGCCGCTGCAGGCCAGGCAAAGTCGACGCCTGGACGCTGGCCTGTGCTCGGTTCAGCCGCCAATCACGGGTGGGGGAAGCTGCATTTCAAACCGGTATCGCGCTGTTTTCGCGCATGTCCAGAATCTTTCCGGTATACGCGTCTATGGATACCAGCCATGTTTTGAGACCGCGAGAAATCTCGACGTGGTAAACGTTCCCACCTTTCTTGCCGGCCGCCAAGGCGGCCGATTCGCCGGAAGCTTCGCCGGAGTTGCCGCCCGAATCGCGATTCACAATGATGGTTCTGCAAAAATCACCCTCTTCGCATTCCCTCAGGTCGCGCGCAAAACTGACTGTCGCAGTCAAGGCGATGATGCCTGCTGCGGCGGGAAATATCTTGAAATACTTCATCACATTCCTTTTCTTAAGAATCAATTGCCTGTTTATCGAGTCCGGTGAAATGCAGCCTGCATTTCATGCGATGCCGATGAGATTGCGACCACAAGAAATAGTTCCGCAGAGCTTGCAAGCACGTAACCAACACCGGAGAGCAGGTGGACAGCATAATTCCCGAATGTAAAATCTGGATGACGGCATTGGTGTAAGCTGAAAATAATCCATCATGAAAGACTTGTCGTGAATATGAATTCCTTACGCTCATCGGGTGTTTTTTTAACTGCAACTCTTGCGGCCGTCTTGCTGCTTTCCGGATTTACCACCATTTCACACGACAAGAACTACGAGTGTGCCGGCAAAAGTGACAATGGAATGGTGCCTTACCGGGAATTCCCGACTCTTCACTTTGAGGGACGCCGGTTGAAGATTTCAGGATCCGATATATTTTCCACATACAACTATGAGATCTGCGACGCAAGCGGCTCGCTTGTGACCTTTGCCACGCAGCAGGAAATATGTCATGCAGAGACAGCGAGTCCAATCGCATCAAGCGCTTCAAGGGGGTCATTGGACACGGCCTCCGGGCTGTTGGAGCTTGTTGGTGCACAAGGACTGCACGGTGAGTATCAGTGCAAGGAAGTTACGAAGAAGTGATGATCAGCCAGCTATTCAAGCAATGCAGCATCAAAGTCTCGGATCGGTGATCTCAAGCAGGTTGACGTAAAGCTGCGAGAGCCATTCGTCCAGGCAAATATCGCAGAAGAATCCCGCAAACAATTGTGTCGATGAACGCCTGTATCTGGAAGCCGTCATGCCGACGGCGGATTGCTGCGAATAAATCTCAAGGCTTGAACTGATACGAAGTTCCTGTCCTGACTTTCCATATCCCCCTGTGTCCATATGTTTCCTGAAAAGTCTTCAGGCGATGGGCGCGTGAATCTATAACACTCAATCGGGACAACGGGCAATCGGCGGGCAGCAAACATTGCCGCGTACCCATTCGCGCTCGACTTTCCTGTCTCTCTCTATGTTGTTGGCCAATCAGACGGATCTCCATGCATACGCCATATGACGTATTCAGCTCGCGGTATGTATTTATCTAAACTGAGCCTGTATTTCGTTTGCACCCCGACCAATCAATTTTTAATCAAACCTTAGGAGTACGACAATGATACATAAATACTGCAGCAATTCGATCGTCGCCGGTAGAAACTGGAAGTCGTTCATGGCGGGTTTTGCGGTGCTGGCGGGCCTGACCGGTGCTTCGGCCAGCCATGCCGACCAGACTTTTCAAATGGGAGACGGCAAGTCGCTGTCTTTGGGTTTTGGTCTGAGGAGCAGCTTTACCAGTTTGCAGGATGGCGCACCCGACGGCATATCGCGCTCGAAGTCGTTCAATGTCGACAACGCACGCTTGTATATAAGCGGCCAGCTCAATGACATGATCAGAGGCACGCTGAATACCGAGCGGGATGCGGCGGGAAACATCGTTCTGATGGACGGGTTCACCGAGCTTGGGCTCAGCGATAATTTCAATGTCAGGCTCGGCAGATTGATACCACCTTCCGACAGGTCGAATCTGGATGGTCCCTTCTATCTGAATGCCTGGGAGTTCCCCGGAGTGGTTTCGGCCTATCCCAATCTTGCGATAGGTCGGGACAACGGTATGCTTGCCTGGGGTAAACCTCTGGGGGGCGCTATCGTCTACTCGGTTGGAACATTTACCGGACACAATGCTGTTGCGGGCGGTTCCAATGCTGCTGCCAATCCGCTATATGCAGGCCGCCTGGCAATCAATTTCCTCGATCCGGAACCCGCACCGGCGTATTACACCGCGAGTACTTATTACGGCTCCAAGGATATCCTGACCGTCGCAATGGTAATGCAACACCAGAATGCCGGTGTCGGTTCCTCTCCGGCAGCGCAGGGCAACTACAATTCCTGGAGTACCGACCTGCTGTTCGAGAAAAAAATCCCTGGGGATGGTGTGGTCACGGTTGAGGGTGCCTACTACAAATATGGCCTGGGGGCGGTGGATTGCGGTTCGGGCGAGCCGGGCTCAGGCGTTTGCCCAGGGGGGACCAATGTGGGCGGTCTGGTCGCA
>JAJXUF010000301.1 GCA_021783175.1 Pseudomonadota bacterium | reverse complement strand
ACCCGCACTGCCGGCAGGCGGCCTCGATGCGTTCATTGAGCATGTAGGGCGCCGGAAACAGGATGAATGGTTCGTCGGCCAACTCCGACAAACGCACCGTATCGAAACGCGCCCATCGGGAGCGCGCCGGCGCCAAGAGTGCCAATCGGTCGTCGATTAGCATGACATGATCGAAGCGCGATTCGTCCAGAGGCGCCAGCAACCCCCCTAGCTCCAGTTTCCCTTCGATTAATTCCGCTTCGATGGCCCTGGACCCGTCCTCGAAAAACTTCAATTCGATCTCGGGATGCCTGAGCTTGTACGCCCGGATCAATGGCATGAACAGATGGGGGCCAAGCGGTGGGACGCCAATGCGAAGCTCACCCCGGCGCGCCTCCTTTAGATCGGCCAGTTCGGCGCTGATGTTGGCCGCTTTGACAAGCAATGCTTCCGCGTGCAGAAACACGATCTGACCCGCGTCGGTCAGTCTGGACTGCCGGCTATTTCGCTGCAGCAACTGCTGTCCCAGTTCATCTTCCAATTGCCGGATCAGCTTGCTGACCGTTGGTTGCGTCGTCCGCAGGCTGTCCGCTGCGGCAGTGAATCCTCCCTCTCTGACGACGGCGACAAAGGCTTGCAGTGCGCGGAAATCCATACCTCAAGAATTCCATTATGGAATGATTTGCATCATAAAGCAGCATTCATGACATGTCACATCGCGACTAACCTTTCTGGCATCGTCGCTGAAGGGATCGTCATGATGTTGAGTCTGTTCAAGCGGGGAATCCAGGCCTTGTTTTTTGTGGCCATCTGGGTGGTCGCGGAGAAATTCGTTCGGCTCTACCACCTTCCTGTTCCCGCCGCCGTGCTTGGGTTATTTTTCGTGGTCGCGCTATTGCTGGCCGGCATCGTGCCTGAGCAGCATGTGGCAGCTGGGGCCAATTGGTTGTTGGGTGAAATGCTCTTATTTTTTATTCCACCGCTGATGGCAATCATCCAATTTGGAAACCTCCTGGCCAGTCATGGGCTGCAAATGCTTGCCGCGATCATCCTCGGGTCCCTGACCGTGATGGTGGGCACGGGGCTCATCGTGGAGCGGACGCTTCGATGGGAACGCACACGGCAGCGTGCAATGGCCCGACGCAGGGAGACCAAAGCGTGAGCTCCGTACCCGGTTTCCTGTATCTGCTCGCGACGCTGGCGAGCTACGCTGCCGCGAAATGGCTGTACCGCCGGTACCGGCGCGCATGGCTGTCTCCTCTGTTGCTTGCACCCGCTGTGCTGCTTGTGCTCCTCCTGGTCAGCGGAGCGTCATACCTCGTCTACGCACGAGACACGCACTGGTTGCTCTGGATGATGGGACCGGCCACGGTCGCCTATGCTTACCCGATCTACCAACGACGAGGTCTTTTGCAACGTTACCCGGTGACACTGATCGTGGGGATCCTTGCCGGTCTGTGCCTGGGACTCCTCAGTTCCTGGGCGCTCGGCCTCATGTTGGCGCTTCCGCCCGAGATTGCTCACAGTCTTCTGCCGCGTTCCGTATCAACACCATTCGCCATTGTTGCCTCACGATATTTTGGTGGATCACCGAACATCACCGTGCTATGCGTCCTTGCAACCGGTCTGTTTGGAATGCTCGTTGGCGAAGGCGTCCAGGCGAGATTGGGTTTGCGTTCAAGCCTATCGCGTGGCGCTTCCCTGGGTGCCTCGGCACACGCCGCAGGCACGGCCAAGGCCTATGAACTTGACAGCGAGATTGGAGCTGTAGCGAGCCTCACAATGGTTTTTTCCGGGATTCTGATGGTCCTGCTAGCACCACATCTGTCCGCAATTTTGGGCTAATTCCGTGTGCAGATGAACATATGCCCGCGCATTCCCCTTCCTCGTCCGGCCCGACACGCAGTGTCGCCCAGGCAACGCCATCCGGTCAGGAGGGGGTCAAGCGGGCGGTTTGCGCTTGTTGTTCCGACCTCGGCTGGATAAACTACCAGCATGCAGCGCCGCAAGGTCACGCTCAAGTTGGACCCGAATGCCGCGCAGTCTGCGCGGCTCGAGGCGTGGACGCGGCTGCACTGCGAGTTGACCAACGCGGCGCTCGAAGAGCGCATCGACGCCTGGCGCAAGGCGGGCAAGTCGATCAGCTACTTTGATCAGCAAAACGCGCTGCCCGAGATCAAGGCCGCGCGGCCTGAGTTCGTGGAGCTCGGCAGCCATGCCTTGCAACAGACGCTGCGCCGCCTGGACCTTGCCTTTCAATCGTTCTTCCGCCGCGTCAAGGCCAGGCAGACGCCCGGGTTTCCGCGGTTCAAGGCGGCCAAGCGGTTTTCTGGCTTCTCCTACCCGGACCCAGCCGGCTGGAAGCTCGTGGAACACGGCGGCAGCGGCGCCACGCTGCGCATCGGCAGTGGCAAAGAAGCGATGTCCATCCGCGCACGCGGGCGGCACCGCTTCGGGCCGGATGCCAAGCCCAACGACATCACCCTCACGCGCAGGAATGGGCAGTGGTTTGTGTCGGTGACGTTGCGCGTCCCTGATGATGCCTGCGCTCGGCAGCGCACGGATTCGATGCGCCGCGGGGTGGATTTCGGCATCACGGACTGGGCGACGTTCGACGATGGTCAGTCCATCGCGAACCCGCGCTGGGTGCGCACCGAGATGCCCAAGCTGGCGGCGCTGCAGCGCGAACGCGCCAGAAAGCGCAAGGGGTCGCTGCGCTTCAAGCGCCTTGGACGGCGCATCGCGCGGCTGCATGACCGGCTCGCGAACCTGCGCCGGGACTTCGTGCACAAGGAAAAAACCAGGATGGTGCGGCAATGCGCCGTGCTGGCGACGGAGCAACTTCGCTCACAGAACATGAGCCGCAGCGCACGCGGCACGGTGGATGCACCGGGCCGTCGCGTGCGGCAGAAGGCCGGACTCAACCGGGAAATTCTCTCGGCCGGGTTCGGCATGGCGCAGCCGATGCTCGCGTACAAAGCGGAGGAAGCTGGTACGCGACTGCACCTGAGCGATACGCGCCAGCTCAAACCGTCGCAGCGCTGCTCGGCCTGTTGGGAACTCGTGCCCAAGACACTTGCCGAGCGCATGCATGTCTGTCCGCACTGCGGACACGTCATGCAGCGCGACCGCAACAGCGCAACGGTGGTGCTCATCGACGCGCTCGACACACAACACACGCCTGGAACGGGCGTGGCGGCGAGACCCAAACCTCTGCCCCGGCAACGTGGCAAGTCCAGGTCTGTGACCCGCGAAA
>JAJXUF010000300.1 GCA_021783175.1 Pseudomonadota bacterium | reverse complement strand
CTTGCTCAGGAGTCAGCTTAAGAACGGCAAGAGTCTCCAGCGAAAGCGGAGCTGCCGAAGTCAATACGTACAGCGGACGGTTTCCAAGTTGCCGGAAGGTCCCCGCTTCCGCGAAACTCTGATCCATGGACTCGAACTCTTTGAGCAGTGAGCCAAGGGAAGTCGGGGCATAGGCCGCCATCGCCTGAACCGCGCTGGGAGGCTGGTGCGGCACACCTTGCGTTGCCAAGGGAACCATCCGGACTGCACCTGACCAAGCGAATGCCGCTCCCGCTCTGATCAACATGATCATGTTGGATGGCGTGTACGACGTCACCGCCTTAAAGCGCTGCACCTGATCCGGGTGCGAAGCGTCCACAAAAACCAGGCCAGCCACATCTGCGCCAAAGTATTTCGTATAGGTCATGATGTAGGGACCTCCCAGCGAGTGGCCTACCAGCACGAACGGAGGCTTTTCACCCGCCCGGACCAAGGTGGCATGTAAATCTTCCGCAATGGCTTTTGCGTTCTGCGGGCCATCCTTTGGATCGCTCCACATGATTCCGGCGCGGCTGTATGCACATGCCCGAGTCGTTTTGGCGATCTCGTCATGAACCGCAGACCAGCTCAACGATCCGTTGATATCCAGACCCGACTCAAAAATAACGGTGGGTGACCCGGTGCCCCGGCAATCAAGCTGAATCCGCCTTCCGCCGATATCCACCAGCTTGCCTTGCGGTGGAAAATCGCGCGCAGCACGGCTCCGGCTTGTCATCTCGTAGACAACGCCAACAATGGTTACAAGCAGGAGGAGTAAAACAATTGCCACACCGCCATACATGATCCACTTCTTCATGAATTGATCCTTCATCTTTAGTCGGCCGTCGAGACGGCGTTAAAGCATCTCGCACGACGATTACTTTCCCGCTACCGGAAGCAAGGGCTGAGTGACAAACCAGTTCTCTCCACTGGGCATGGCCTTTGGAAATTGCAGTACCAGGTAGCCCGAACCTCTACCATTACCGGTTCCCTTTACCGCGTGACTCCAGTACCCGCTAATCTGTCCGTGACTCAGGTCAATCGACTCCACTGCGAAGTTGAATGTGGCGCTCATGTTTCCCACCACCATCCAGTTGCAGTAATACGGTCGGAATTCGAGGGAAATTTCGTCCGGCGAATCAACCGAAAACGTACCCGTCATGGTGTCGCAAACGACCGGCGTCCATATGAAGGTGAGAGGCATGTTGGCCTTCAGGCGTATTTGACCTTGTTGCCCGGCAATTGCGATCTCGTTAAAGGCGATGCTTTTCGAACAACCATTGCCAGGCAATATGCCTCCTAGAACAAAATAACAGAACCCTACACTCTCGCAAGCACGTGTCTTCGGGTTCGAACTGCAGATTGTCACTTTTTCGCCTTCATTCGTTTTCAGGAGTTGCGCGAATCCGTTGAACAACTGTCCCACAGAGTATTTCTGACCGGCAGCATCGCAATCCCCTGCGTTGCAAATACGGACTTCCTTCACATTATGCTGTTGCGGTATTGCGGCACAACCTGCGACCAGCAACGCCACAACAGCCAGCAATGGCCAACGATGCATATCCATGAAATTCCTCCTTTGACTTCCGGTTGGCGGTCTTGCAATTGAAATTTGGCTAACTGAAATCCGGCATCAATATAAACGGGCACTATCATTCAGAGGAGCAGAAAGTGACGAAGTGCCAAAAACGTGGAGTGAACTGCATCATGCCAGGGTTAACCCAAGTTCACGGCAGGGCAATCTTCAAACCCGCGGTCACACTTCTGGTGTATAGCGCTGAAAACTCCTGGCGCACATTGCCGACTGGCAGTATCGCGAGTGTGAAGATGCTGATACGCGTACTCACTACCGCTTCACCATAACCAGCCAACTCGTTGCCACCGTCGGTAAAGCTGCGCGTATACATCAGCCGCCAATAGCCGGAGTCTTCCAGCAGATTGCTTTGCCATACCATATGCAGGTAGTCACGCCCCAGCAGGCGCGGCGCCATCCCTAACGCCGTTCCCGGCGAGGTGATAGCGCGTTGAAAGTAGGCATTCTCCTGTGCCGGGGTATAGCCTTGGTCTTCATGCAAATATTCCGCCGCGAGTGATTTGCCGCTTTCAAACGTATAAGCCGCCCCGGCCAGGGAAGTCGTGCTGCGCGAAGCAGGCGTTGCCACGGTGAACGGCTGCGTGCTGTCCGCAGGCGATTGCAGCGCATACGAACGCACCGATGACCCGATTTCGCCGTACAGCATCAGTGCGTCATTCATTGTTGCTTGTCCGTGCGCACCATAAAAGGCCGGCAAGTCCGGTGCCTTGACCGTGACCAGTCCATACGCCCACCCGTCGCCACGCCGATCGAATTTCATCAGCCAGCTTTGGCGCCACATGTCCGGCTGCGCCGCCCCGTAACCGGATCGAACAATACGTGCTAGATTGACGGCACTCTGCATGTCCGGCGTCCACGTGAGCTTTAGCGCATCCATGCCGACCAATTCGCGCAAGGGGTCGGTACGCCCATTGTCGAAATAGAACGGGCTGGAAGGCGAACGAAATTGCGCCGGCCCCCAATTCAACAAATCGCGCCCGGCGGCAACATTCCAGTTCTCCGAGGCTTGCACCCGCACCTGCCACAGACTGAAATAACCCTCGTTACGCTGCTGTGCACCGGACGCGTTATAGGTTTCGCGCAGCAAGCCGATGGGACGAGCAGTAAATCGCACGTTCTCATTCTCGGCTTTGAAATTGAGGCGCATTTCTGCCGTATCGCTGCGCTGCGGCAGGCCTGCGATTTGATTGCCCGGATTGAGCACGCTGTCGGCACGCAAAGCTGTATTGCTTCCATAACCGTAAAGCGTGCCATCCCACGAAGTGTTCCAGCCGGACTCCGCCGCAGAGGCAGTTATTGCAAAAGTACTCAACACAATAACTGCCAGCCTCACTGCATCTGCCCGAGATCAAATTCAGATGCCGCGATCTTCTTCACCCTGACTGTACCGAACTCCATCGTCGTCTCGGCATCGACCAATGCATCATGAATGGTCATTTTGCTGACGAAAGGAACTTTCCTGCCCTCATGCTCGATGGCATTGTTGTATTCGAAACGGGCAGTCTTCAAAAGTTTGCCGCTCACCGAATAAAACTCGGCCTTGATACCGACCTCGCGCTTGACCGATACCCAGTAGCGGATGCGGTCGTAGGTGGTACGTTTGTGTTTCGCAGACAAGTCGAGTACGTAGCATGCTTAGATCG
>JAJXUF010000299.1 GCA_021783175.1 Pseudomonadota bacterium | reverse complement strand
GCTAAAGGACAGGGATGCGTGGTGGTTCATGTTCTTCTACTCAGTCACGTTTGGCGGCTTCGTTGGTCTGGCCTCGTCGCTGACCATCTATTTCAATACGCAGTATGGACTGGATGCGAAAACGGCCGGCTTCTTCACCGCTGCATGTGTCTTCGCGGGTTCGATGGTGCGCCCCATGGGCGGGAACATTGCCGACCGCATCGGCGGCGTCAAGTCGCTCACCGCAATGTACTGCATAGCGGCGATCTCGCTTGCCACCGTGAGCTTCGCACCCGCCAACGCCTGGACTGCGCTTGCGATGTTCGTGGTGGCGATGCTGAGCCTGGGGATGGGCAACGGTGCGGTATTCCAGCTGGTGCCGCAGCGCTTTCGCAAGGAGATTGGCGTGATGACCGGCCTGGTCGGCATGGCAGGCGGCATCGGCGGTTTTTACCTCGCTTCCAGCCTGGGATATTCCAGGCAGATGACCGGCAGCTATCAGGCGGGCTTCATGATCTTCGCAGCACTGGCAACAGTCGCGCTGGTCGGCCTGACCGGCGTCAAGACACGCTGGCGTACAACCTGGGGGGCATCGCATTTGACCGCCGCAAAAATATGATGTGGTAATCTCACATCAGCCCATGACCAAAAAAACATTGCAGATCGATCTTGGCTACACCTCATTGGCGGGCCAGCGCCCGCGCAACGAGGATTATTGCGCCGGGGTCACGCCCGATGGCGCGCTGCTTGAAAACAAGGGCATGCTGGTTGCGATCGCCGACGGGGTAGGCGGACATGCCCATGGCCGCGAGGCGTCGGAATACTGCGTGCGCAGCCTGCTGGCCGACTATTACTCAACGCCGGACACCTGGAGCATCCCGCAGTCCCTGGAAAAAATCATCGCGGCGCTAAACCGCTGGCTGTATTCCCACAGCCGGCGCGCGCGTGAGACAGCCGGCATGGCCACGACCTTGACCGCCGTGGTGTTTCGCGGCAGACGCTATGCCATCGCGCATGTCGGCGATACCCGCGTCTACCGCCTGCGCAACAGCGAACTGTCGCTGTTGACCACCGAACATGTCTGGGCACATCCTGAACTTTGCAATGTGCTCTCGCGTGCAGTGGGTCTCGACGCAAATCTTTCCATAGACTTTACCGATGGCGATCTTGCCGAAGGCGACAGGTTTCTGCTGGTAAGCGACGGCGTCTGGAATGTGCTCGACCATGCACGCTTGACAAGGCTGCTTGCAATTCCCGAGAGTGCGGATGATATCGCAGCGCGCATCACGCTCGCCGCGACCGGGGCAGGATCAGATGACAATTGCACCGCGCTGGTTGCAAGCATCGTTCAACTGCCACCTGACAGTTTAAGAGACAACGTTGCATGCATCGCCAAACTTCCGCTACCCGCCCGTCTGAAACCCGGACAGAATATCGACGGCCTGGAAGTGCTGGAAGTGATCCATGATTCGCGCATCACGATGCTCTACCTCGTGCACGACCCCGTGACAGATCAGCATTGCGTGCTGAAGACCCTGCATGCCCATGCCGATGCGGCGGATATCGCCGCGATCGCCTATGAAGAGTGGCTGGCGCGCCGCGTTGACAGCGTCCATTTTCCGCAGGTGTTGAACTGGCCGCAGCGTTCCTTTCTTTACTACCTGACAACCTGGCATGAAGGCGCTACGCTTCTGCGCCATCTGGAACTGGGGAGGCGCTTTACTCCCGTCGAGGCGGCCGACTTTGCCGCGCGCATGTTGAAGGCGGTCGCGGCGCTGCACAGAATGGGCATCATTCACCGCGACATCAAGCCCGATAACCTGCATCTTGGCGCAGATGGCCGCCTGCGCCTGCTCGACCTGGGCGTTGCAGCCTCCGATGGACTTGATGCGGACGAGGTTTTCAATGAGATCAACAATCCGGGCACGCCTTCATTCATGGCGCCTGAGCTCTACAAGGGCACAGCCGCGAACGAAGCCAGCGATCTGTATGCGGCGGGCGTCACGCTGTATTATCTTCTGACGCGAAAATATCCGTACGGCGAGATCGAACCTTTCCAGACGCCGCGCTTTGGCGATCCCGTTCCGCCGGCACGCTATCGCCCCGACATACCGGAATGGCTGGAATCCGTGATACTCAAGGGTGTTGCACGCGAACCCCAGGATCGTTTTGAAACCGCCGAGGAGTTTCTGCTGGCATTAGAGCGCGGCGCCCAGCGTCCGCTGCGCGTTGCCCGCCGCACGCCGTTGTTCAAGCGGGACCCGGCACTGGGCCTCAAGCTGCTCGCCATTGCTTCGCTTGCAATCAATATCCTGCTTCTATTCTTGTTATGGGCAAAATGACCAACATGGCAAATCTCACTGATTCCAGTACGGCACCTGCTGCCAAGGCGATGCCCACACTAACAGCCGAAGCGGCCTGGGTTGCCGGCTCTGATGCGCCCGAGCTCAAGGAAATCAGGGTGGGCTTCATGCCGCTGACTGACTGTGCATCGGTGGTCATTGCGCATGCGATGAAATTCGACGAGAAATATGGCATCAAGATCATCCCGTCCAGGGAAGTATCCTGGGCCAATGTGCGCGACAAGCTCATCAATGGCGAATTGCACGCCGCGCACGTGTTGTACGGGCTGATTTACGGTGTGCATCTGGGCATAGGCGGGCAGAAGAAAAATATGTCGGTGCTGATGACCCTGAACCATAACGGCCAGGGAATCACGCTGTCCGATCAGCTGAAGAACCGGGGCGTGACCGATGGCGCCGCGCTGAAAAATCTGCTGGATAGCGAAATGCGCGATTACACCTTCGCGCAAACCTTTCCCACCGGCACGCATGCAATGTGGCTGTATTACTGGCTGGCATGCTACGGCATCCATCCGCTGAACGATGTCAACATCATCACGTTGCCGCCGCCGCAAATGGTCTCAAACATGCGCATGGCCCGCATGGATGGATTCTGTGTCGGCGAGCCCTGGAATAATCGCGCCATTTACGAGAAGGCGGGTTTTACGGTTGCAACCAGCCAGGATATCTGGCCGGATCACCCTGAAAAAGTGCTGGGTTGCACAGCCGAATTCGTTCAAAAATATCCCAACAGTTCCCGCGCATTGATCATGGCCGTGCTGGAAGCATCGAAGTTTATCGATGATACGGCGAATCGCCGCAGGGTGTCGGAAATTATCGCCGGCAAAGCTTACATCGACTGCCCGGTGGAGGTGATAGACCGGCGCATGGAGGGACAATATGAAGACGGCCTGGGTCGCAAATGGAACGATCCGC
>JAJXUF010000298.1 GCA_021783175.1 Pseudomonadota bacterium | reverse complement strand
CCAGGCCGACGGGCGGTTGACGCACTATTTGGCGCTCAAGGAAGACATCACCGAAAAAAGACGAACCGAGGAACGTATCGAAAAGCTGGTGCATTTCGATCAACTCACCGGCCTGCCCAACCGCACCCAGCTCAACGAACGCTTTAAATTCGCGCTCAGCCTGGCGCAGCGCAGCGGCGAACAACTGACGGTCATGTTCCTCGACCTGGATCATTTCAAGGATATCAACGACACACTCGGGCATTCCGTCGGCGACCAGTTGCTGATGGAAGTCGCATCCCGGCTCAAAACGACGTTGCGCGAGGAAGACACCATATCCCGCCAGGGAGGGGATGAGTTCATCCTGATCTTGCCGGGCACGGATGAAAAAGGCGCGGTTCATGTCGTCACCAAGTTGATGGATGCCATCTCCAGACCGTTCCAGATCGAACGCAATGAACTCGTCGCCACCTGCTCGGTCGGCATCGCCATCTATCCTCATGATGGCGAAGATTTCGAAACGCTCTCAAAAAATGCGGATACCGCCATGTACCGCGCCAAGCAGGATGGCCGAAACTCGTTCCGATTCTTCACACCGGAGATGCAGGCACATTCGGCCCGCACTCTGCAATTGGGCAATGCATTGCGCCAGGCGCTGTCGCGTGGCCAGCTGCAATTGCACTACCAGCCGCAAATACTGATACGGGATGGCCAAGTCGTCGGCGCAGAAGCGTTGCTGCGCTGGCAGCATCCGGAGCTGGGAGCCATCTCGCCCGCCGAGTTCATACCGATCGCGGAGGACAGCGGCCAGATCATCCAGATCGGCGAATGGGTGCTGCGCACCGCGATCAGACAATTGAAGGACTGGATGGACGGCGGGCTTCCGCCCATGGTGATGGCGGTCAACCTCTCTGCTGCACAGTTCCGCCAACCCAATCTGCCGGAACTGGTCACCGGCATCCTCGACGAAGCGGGATTGCCGCACAAATATCTGGAGCTGGAACTGACCGAAGCGGTCGCCATGGACGATCCGCAGGCGGCCGTCGAAATGATGGACAAACTCCATGCCCTGGGTATCCGCATGTCGATCGACGATTTCGGCACGGGATATTCTTCATTGAGTTACCTGAAACGCTTCAAGGTATACAAGCTGAAGATAGACCAATCCTTTGTGCACGACATCACCGACGATCCGGACGACAAGGCCATCGTCGCCGCCATCATCAACATGGCCAGCAGCCTGGGCATGCAGACCATCGCGGAGGGCGTGGAAACGGCAGGCCAGCTGGCGTTCCTGCGTCTGCAGGGATGCGACGAAGTTCAGGGATATTACTTCAGCAAGCCGCTGCCAGCGGATCGGTTCATGTCCTATATCCACAAACAGGAATAGAAACCGGAGGCGCCTAGCCGGGAGGGGATTCGCCCAGCGTCACGCCGCGGGTGCGATGCGGCAATTCCAGGTAGTGCCGGGTTTGCATCTCGGTCAGGCGGCTTGCAATGCGCTGCGCTTCGCTGTCATGCCGGTCACTTCCGTAAAGTTCAGCCAGCCCGGTTTCAAACGCCGCCACCAGTTTGACATGGTTGTCGTACAGAACATCGATCAGCCAGGTGAAGCGCCTCGCCTCGGCCCCAAGCTCGGCAGACATTGTCGGGATGCCGGACAGGAAGATCGTCGGGTATCGATAGGCGATCTCGAGATAGTCCGACTGGTCGTGGTTTCCGCCGCATAGTTCCTTGAAGTCGAACCAGACCACTTCCCGTGCCGCGCATCTGACCGGGAGATTGATCTGCCTTATGCGAATCGTATTCGATTCGCTGTGCACACCGGCCGTGAGACGCTGAAACAACGATTTCATATGCTCTTCGGTTGCCGGGTCGGCGGACAACATGAAGAGCGGGTCGCGCTCCATTTGCAGCATGCGGTAATCGGTATCGCTGTCGAGATGCAGCACTTTCAATTCACTCTTGAGCAAAGCGATGGCCGGCAAGAAATTCTGGCGCTGCAGGCCGTTCGGGTACAGGTCGTCCGGCGCATAGTTGGATGTGGTCAGCAACACCACACCGCGTTCCAGCAATGCTGACAGCAGGCGCCCGAGGATCATCGCATCCGCGATGTCGTCCACATGAAACTCGTCCAGGCACAGCAGGCGCGTGGAACGCTCGATCTTGTCGGCCAGCGCCATCAGCGGATCGCTTTCACGCGCAAGCAGTTTCATCTCGTGATGCACTTCGACCATGAAGTTGTGGAAATGGATGCGGCGTTTGCGGCGGTACGGCAGGCAATGATAAAAACCGTCCATCAGGAATGTCTTGCCGCGCCCCACCCCTCCCCAGATATACAGCCCCCTGGGCACATCCGGACTGAGCAGGCTGCGCCCGAGAAATTGGTTGCGCTTGTTCTTGAACTCGACCAGTTGCTGCCACAATGTTTCCAACTGGTCGATCGCGGCGATCTGCCGCTCGTCGCAAACAAAGCCGGAGCGCTCGCACGCAGTCTGATACCAGGTTTTGGGACTGGTGCCTGTTTCAATTGCGGATAGTTGCATCGGCGGCGACCTCGTTGAATTCCAGCGCGTTCTGGTCCGGATCGCGGCAGAACAGTGCGCGGCGCCCGGATTGGCTTTGTGTATACGCTATGCCGGCCGCATCCAGCCTGTTCTTCAATTGTGCAAAGTCTTGCACGCCCAATGCCACATGCCGGTCGCGCCCGCCATGTGCCGGCCGCTGCAAACCCGCCTCGGGGTTGGGCAGCAGCATCAGGTGTATCTGCTGGTTGGGCGCGATGTCGTACCACACGCCGTCGTAGCTCATCGGCGGACGGCCGGGGTTGGGATGCAAGCCAAGCACCGCCTCGTAAAAAGCGCGCGACCGGGCAAGATCGCTGGTCAAGAACGTGGCATGTTGGATGCCTGTGATCATTTTTGATCTTTCCGTAATTCATTACACATAATTTTGTGCGCTACCGTCATTCCGGCAAGGCCGGAATCCAGCAGGTTAATTCAACATGCTTTTAGCATTTGTCCCGCGTTGCGGGAGTTGGTTTTCAGACTGGATTCCGGCCTTTGCCGGAATGACGGTAGCGGTTTCGTGTGTTGTCGCCAATTATGGAATTCTCACTAGATCTTGACGGGAATCACTTTGCTTGCCGCCAGCTTGGCGCGCGCCCTCGCTTCGTCGGTATCCTTGCCGTTCGCCAACGCCACGCCCATGCGGCGTTTCTTGAATGCTTCCGGCTTGCCGAACAGGCGGATATCCGATTCCGGCACGCGCAACGCGTCGGCGACGCCGTTG
>JAJXUF010000297.1 GCA_021783175.1 Pseudomonadota bacterium | reverse complement strand
CATGGTTACCGATTTGTGCTTATATTATGACCCATAACAAAGTGCGCAGACGCTGGGAGACGAGATGTTGGGCATTTTCGGAAAAAAATCGGACCACCCTCTGGCGGATATCAAGTCGGCGCAGCAAGTGCTTGAGGACATCCCGAAGAACGACGCGCTGAACGCAGTGCAGGAATTGACGGGCTGGATCGAAGTCATCGCCGAAATGGCGGATGAATTGCGCGTTGACCACGAGTACGCCGTGCTGCGCCTGTTCGACGAAGCGGCCCAGCAGTTTGTGCGCAAGCTGTTGCGCGACTACTTCACAGTCCAGTCCCTGTCGAAATTCCAGGAGAACCGTCTCTGGATGGTGCTGAACGAGTTTTATACCCAGAGTGAAATCGCTCATCATGGCGTGCTGACGCGCTTCCGCAACGACGAGCGCGGCGCTTCCGGCATCAAGCCGGAATTGGCCACCCTGAATGCGCGCGGCATCGCGGCTTTGGCCGGGCGCCTGAAGATGGCGGTGGCGCGTTACGCTCTGGTTGAAACTGTGCTGTGGCAGCGCCTGTCCGGGTTTTATGGCCACGCCGAGATGAACGGCTATCAGAACGACGCCGTACCTTTGTATGCGGGGGTATCCGGCAACACTTCCGTGACTCGGGAATTTACCGCTTTGCTGACCTGGTATGGGGTGAGCGCGGGCGTGCTGAGCCCTTTGCAGGAGCATATCGTCGAGCGTCTGGTTGCCTATGCGAGTGACGGCCTGACGGTGTATGACCAATACAATGCCAATGGCATACTCGTGTTCGATCTTTCGCAGCCCACGCCGCCTATGCGCATCGCCGCAGATGCCACATTGCATCCCGCGTTGCGGTTTCTGGTTGTGGGCGATGCAATGGCGAAACTCAATGAGCTGGGCAAGATACTGGACAAGGGTATCGTGCCCGACTATGTCCATTTCAATGGTGCGAACTACGAGGCCGAACTGGTGCGGGAGATGTTGCACCGCCTGATCGCGAATCTGACTCAGCCGCCTCCGACTCGCCGCAATCCGCGCCGCAAGATCAACGTCAACCTGAAAGTGGCAAACGGCTTCTTCAAGATGCTGGAAAAGACCGACCTGGGCCTGAATTTCAGTTCCGATGCGGGAGATGTCTGGGACGTGGAGGATATCAGCGCTACGGGCTTTCGCAGCGTGGTTCCCATTGCCCGGGCGGACGGGATCAAGATCGGTTCGCTGATCGGCAGCAAACCGGAAAACGTTGCGCACTGGGGGGCAGGCATCGTGCGCAGGCTGAGTCGCGACGAAAAGAACAATCTGCATATCGGCGTGGAGGTATTGAGCACGCAGATTTCAGGGGTGTCGTTGTCCGACCATGTACATGCGCTTGATGATGAAGTGCAGATTGCGATATACCTGAACAGGTCGGCCGATACCAGCGGGGAAGCGTGGCTGCTGATGAAGCCGGATACATTTTCACCGAATCGGAGCCTGAAGTTGGAGCTGGGCGGAAAGGGCTACCTGTTGTTGCCCCTGTCGCTGGTTGAGACCGGCGACGACTACGATCTCGCGCGCTTCCGCAGCATGGAGCAGGAGCAGGACGCTGCTGCCGAATAGGCGGTCATTCGGACAGTCTGCGCGTCAGCCATAGCTCGATATCGCGTATCTCCTCCGGGCAGACTGAGTGCGGCATGTCGTAACTGTGCCACTCCAGCGCATAGCCCTGACGCAGTAATTTTTCCGCAGAGGCGCGCCCGAAATCGTGGGGAATCACCGCATCGTCCCGGCCGTGAGCCATAAAGATTGGAGTATGACTGGCGGCGTCGCATGCTTCCGACTGCAGTGTCTCGGGCAGCGGCAGGTAAGTGGAAAGCGCCAGTATCCCGCCCAGCCTTTCCTTGTGTCTAAGCCCGGTGTGCAGGACGACTGCACCGCCCTGCGAAAATCCCGCAAGAAAGATGTCTTTTGCCGCAATGCCGCGTTGTCTTTCCTGCGCGATCAATTTTTCGATCTCGGCCTGCGCGGCGCGAATTCCGGCTGAGTCTTCATGTCTGCCGATGTTGGCGGAGATTTCAGCCGAGGCAGCGCCAGCCAGAATGTCGTACCACGCGCGCATCACATAACCCCCGTTAATAGTCACAGGCCGCATAGGGGCATGCGGGAAAATGTAACGCACCGCAACCGGGAGTTCGAGCTCATCGGCGATGGGGACGAAATCCTCGCCATCCGCACCCAGTCCATGCAGCCAGATGATGCAGTGTTTCGGGGCGGTTCCTGTTTCCAGGGTGATGCCGGGGAGAACTGAAGTCATATTGTTTTTGGCCCAAATTTTGAATTGAGGTGCTTGGATTGCAAGGCAGGCTAAGGTAGTCTGAACATGTGCCGATAATAAATATTGAGCACGTATAAAAATAACAGAAAAATAACAGAGTTGGGGGAGCAATGAAAAGACATATCACACCGACCTCCGTCGAAAGGGTCATGCGTGAAGACGATTTCATCGTCTCCATGACCAATACGAAGGGGATCATCACATACTGCAATCGCATCTTCATCGAGTTTTCCGGTTATACCGAACCGGAACTCCTCGGCACGCAACACAACATCATCCGCCATCCGGACATGCCGCGCGCGGTATTCAAGTTGCTGTGGGACAAGATACAGAATCGCGAAGAGTGCTTTGCCTATGTCAAGAACATGGCCAAGGACGGCAGCTTTTATTGGGTTTTCACCAATGTGACGCCGACTTTCGATCCCGCAGGAAACATCACGGGGTATTTTTCCGTGCGCCGAAAGCCTAAGCAAAGCGGTGTGCAGACCGCAGGCGCAGTGTATGCGGCCATGCTGGAGGCCGAAATGAAAGCTGGAGCTGCGAATGCAATCGCGGCCTCCAACAAGATATTGACGGACATTCTGAACGAGAAAGGAGTCAGCTATGACGAACTCGTCCTTGCAATTTAGGTTTTCCCTGCTGCTGTGGTCGTTTTCCGCCGGTACGCTGGCGATCATCCTGACCAGCTTCGCCTCGCATGGGGTGGATATGTTCATGGTTGCTTTCCTGGTGATCAGTTTTGCAGTTTCGGCCTGGGGGCAACTGCTGGTTCGCAAATGGATGGCGCCGGTGGCAAAACTCAAAGGCGTGGTCGATGAGGTCGCGCAGGGCAAGTTCAACAGCCGTGTGACCGGCATTGCGGAAAGTCATGATGAACTGAGTCTGTTGTGCTGGAGCGTCAACGATATGCTGGACCAGCTGAATACGTTTTTCCGCGAACAGGAAACCAGTTTCCGATCCAAC
>JAJXUF010000296.1 GCA_021783175.1 Pseudomonadota bacterium | reverse complement strand
GAGATTATCAATTGAGCATGAAAACAATACTTATCACCGGGGCGACCGACGGCATCGGCCTGGAAACCGCGAAGGCACTGGCGAGGCAGGGACATGAACTGGTGTTGCATGGGCGCAACCAGAAAAAAGCGAGGAGCGCCATGGATGCCGTGCATGCCGTTGCGCCCAATGCTCCATTGGAAACAGTCTGCGCCGATCTGGGCGACCTGGCCGCCGTGGCGCGGATGGCGCAGGATTTGTCCGCGCGACTGCCACGGCTGGATGTACTGATCAACAATGCCGGCGTTTACATGACCGAACGCAAGACTTCGCGCGACGGGTTCGAGATGACGCTGGCAGTGAATCATCTTGCGCATTTCCTGCTGACCAACCTGCTGTTGCCGCTGCTGAAGAAGTCGGAGGCGCCGCGCGTGGTCACGGTCAGCTCGATGGTGCACAAGAACGGGCATATCTCGCTCGACGACATGAGCGGCGGGAAAAAATTCGACGGCTACCAGGCGTATGCCGATTCCAAGCTGGCCAACATGCTGTTTGCAAACGAACTGGCGCGGCGCGCGCCCTGGCTTACGTCGAACAGCCTGCATCCGGGCGTGGTCGGCACCAAGCTGCTGCACGCGGCTTTCAGCATGCAGGGAGACTCGGCGGCGAGCGGTGCGCGGACTTCGGTGTATCTGGCAACCTCACCGGAAGTGGAAAAAGTGACGGGAAGATATTTCAGCAATTGCAACGTGGCGACTGCAGCGGCGCAGGGGCTTGATCAGGAACTGGCGCAGCGCTTGTGGGAGTGGTCTGAGCAGGCGGTAAAGGCATATGTGCCGGATCCGAGTTATTGATGTTTCCAAAACTGACGACAACTTGCGAAACCTGTTACGCAGTCATTCCGGCGCAGGCCGGAATCCAGCTTGTCAAATCATACCGCGTAGCGGACAAAGCCATATTGAGGGTGTTGTCCCACTGCGTGGAATTATTTCAACTGCCTGGATTCCGGCCTACACCGGAATGACGAGGCGGGAGGCATTGTGCAATATCGCAAAATATGGAAACCTCAACAAAAGGCGTTTCCTTACAGGTAAAACGAACAATACGGCGTGGATGCTTAGGCATCTCCTTCGAAGAAACAGATCATGTTGCGTCCCTGCTCTTTGGCCGCATACATCGTCGCATCGGCCCATTTGACGATGTCGTCCTGGCTCACTTCGTGGTTGATGAACACAACCACGCCGATGCTGACCGTGCAGCGATGCTCTACCACGATATCCGTTTTCCCGTCCCTGCTGATGGACAGCAGATAGGGCGCCGACAAGGCGGCCCTGATCTTTTCGGCGATATTGCCGGCCAGTGTGGTGGATGCGGCCCGGTCCGCATCCAGCTCGGTGAGCACCACAACGAACTCATCGCCGCCGAAGCGCGCAACAGTGTCGATTTCGCGGATCGACTTTTTCAGGCGGTCCGCCGCGAGGATCAGCAGCAGATCGCCTGCCTCGTGCCCGTGTGCGTCGTTCAGCGGTTTGAAATTGTCCAGATCCAGGAACATCACCGCGTTGTAGCAGCCGCTGCGCTTGCTTGCGGCCATGGACTGCTTCAGGCGGTCATAAAGCAGGCGGCGGTTCGGCAGGTTGGTGAGCGAATCATGGAATGCGAGCTGGCGCACTTGTTCTTCCATTTGTTTGCGTTTGCTGATCTCCCGGGTGATGCCGTGATAGCCGGTGATATTGCCCTGCGCGTCGAACATGGCTGTGGAAAAGATCTCTCCCCAGATGGTCGTGCCGTCCTTGCAGCGATGCTGCGCCTCGAAATTGATGAAATCCGCCTGGGACGCGCGCGATCCGGTCGCCTTCCGCTGGCGCATGATCTCCTTGGCCGTTGCGATCCCTTCGTCGGTGAACAATTCAAACACATGATGACCGACCACTTCATCCGCCCTGTAGCCCCTGAGCCGTTCATCCGCGGGGCTGATGTAGGTCATGCGCAGTTCGCTGTCGGTCTTCCAGATCACGTCCAGCGCATCTTCAGTGAGCAGGCGATAGTGGGCCTCGCTGTCGCGCAACTTTTCGGCTGCGACGTTGCGCTCGATGGCGATGCTGGCCAGATGCGCAGTCTGCTCGATCAGGTGCAGATCGGATTCCGTCGGTCTGTGGGCTGCATGATGATAGATGGCGAACGTGCCCAGGACCTGGCTCGTCGAGCTGCGTATGGGCTGCGACCAGCAGGCGCCCAGGGCGGCCCGCGCCGCGAGTTCCGTGAATGGTGCCCAATAGGGATGCGACGCGATGTCGTCGACGATGACGCGCTCCCCGGTGAATGCGGCCGTTCCGCAGGAGCCGACACCGACGCCGATCTCGACGCTCTCGATGGCCCTGTTGTAGAAATCGGGCAGGCTGGGCGCCGCACCGGTTTTCAGATGCATTCCGTCTTTGTCCAGCAACAGGATGGTGCAACGCATTGCGGAATCGAGTTGTTCCACTCCCCGTACGATGGCTTCAAGAATGACGGGGAGCGGCTGATCGCCGGCCAGCAGTTCCAGCACGCGGCTGCGAAACTGTTCGAACCTCTCGGCCTGTTTGCGTTCGGTGATGTCGCGCCAGAGCGTGAGCAGGACCACCTCGCCGCCGACCGTGATCGGTGTCAGCGATACTTCGACCAGGAATTCGGAGCCATCGGGGCGCGCATGCATCCATTCGAATCGGTGGAAGCCTTCGCGCAGGGTGGTTGCGATCATCGCTTCGGCTTTTTCGGCGGAGGAGCGGCCATCGGGTTGATGCGCGGGCGAGAGCTCGCCGGGGGTGCGATTGACGAGCCCGGATTTGGCGATGCCCCCGAGCATTTTCAGGGTGGCGGCGTTGCAGTCCACGAAACGGCCGTCCTTGAGCAGCAGGATCGGATCGCACATCCCTTCAAACGCGCAGCGATACAGTTCGGCATTGGCGAGCAGGGATGGGGTCATGAGCTAGTTCAGCGGCCGGAAATGGAAGTAAAGGTACATGCGCTGATTATATAGAGGTATAGCTATCGGCATTCCCGATGCAAATACGTAGGCCATTGGCGAGAAAAAGTTTTTGTCGACAATCTGGCGTTTGGTTCGAAGTGCAGGCAGGCGATGCGCAGGGGCGCAAGGCGACCGGGGCAGAAGCGGGCCGCCGCCCACTGTTATAAATCTACTTCTTGTTCAGCAGCGACTTGAGGTCTGCGAAGGGGTTGTGGGTGGCCGCACCGTGATTCTCCGATCCCCGGTCCCTGACCACCTCGTCCATCACGCGCGAGTGCTCGTTGTCGTGACAGTACAGGCATAGCAAC
>JAJXUF010000295.1 GCA_021783175.1 Pseudomonadota bacterium | reverse complement strand
CGCGACCTGCTGAGCGGTCAGGGCGACCTGCTGCTGTCGAAGGACCACTTGCTGGACGCTTCATTGATCGATCAGATAAGAGGCTTCAAACAACTCGGTGACGAACTGGTCATTTACGTGCTTGACAAGAAGTGACACGCGGCCCGGCATTTTGCATGGAGCGGGTCGGCAGGCTGACTTCCAACTAATCGGGACAATCCATCATGAAGATAGAACAGCAATACTGGATTGCCGGCGAAGGCTGGAAAGTCGAGTCGGCGGCGCAACTCGACGGCAATGCTACCCTGGTGCTGGCTTTTGGTGCGGGGAAGATTTTGGGCGATGCCATAGTGATGGATGAAGTGCGCGCGCGATACCCCGGCGCCCTCATCGCAGGCTGTTCCACTTCCGGAGAGATTTGCGGGATCCGCGTGCGCGACGATTCCCTTGTCGTTACCGCGCTGCGCTTTGAACATACCGCACTCAGGCTTGTGCATGAGGTCCTTGCGGAGGGGGGCGACAGCCTTGCGGCGGGCGAGCGCCTGGCTAAAGCGCTTCCGACACAGGAGTTGGTGCATGTGTTGGTATTCTCCGACGGCCTGAAAGTCAACGGCAGCGAACTGGCGCGGGGTCTGCGCGAGAACTTGCCGGCCGATGTGGCCGTCACAGGGGGACTTGCAGGGGACGGCACGGCTTTCCGGCAGACCCTGGTTTTTGCGGAACGTGTGCCTGGCAATGGCGTGATCGCCGCGCTGGGTTTTTACGGAAAGCGCCTCAGAGTGGGCTACGGTTCTCTCGGCGGATGGGATTCATTTGGCGCGGAACGCCGGATCACCCGCTCCAAAGGCAATGTGTTGTACGAGTTGGACGGGCGCTCGGCACTGGAGCTGTACAAGAAATACCTGGGCGAACGATACACTGGACCGGCAGATGCGTTGCTGTTCCCGCTGATGCTGCGCTACGGCGATGATGATATCGGATTGGTTCGCACGGTGCTGGCCGTCGATGAGAAAGAGCAGAGCATGACCTTCGCGGGGGATATGCCCGAGGGCGGTTATGCACGATTGATGAAGGCCAATTTCGACCGTCTTGTCGATGGTGCCGAGGGTGCGGCGCGTGCCAGTTACGAAATGCTGGGCTCGGTCGAGCCGGAACTGGCTTTGCTTGTCAGCTGCGTCGGGCGCAAGCTGGTGCTGAAACAGCGTATCGAGGAAGAAGTCGAAAGCGTGCGCGGAGTGCTGGGAAAGAATGCGGTGCTGGCCGGGTTTTATTCCTACGGCGAAATCTGCCCGCATGGCGCCATCACACAGTGCGAATTGCACAATCAGACAATGACGATCACTACATTTTCGGAGAGATGAACTGTGCACAGGCTGCTCGAACGCCAGATCAAGCGTTACATGGAGGAACAGGCGGCGCTGCCACCGGGGTTCGAGAATTTCATTGCGGCGGTGAATGAAGCGTATATCGGCGCCGACGCCGATCGCCTGATGATCGAGCGCTCCCTTGATCTGATGTCGAAGGAGCTGACCGAGGCCAATGCCGACCTGCGCAATGAACTGGCAGAACGCAGGCGTACCGAAGCGGATCTGAACAAGGAAAAGGAAGAGCAGCGCATCCTGATCAAGAAGCTGGAAGACGCTTACAGCCTCATGCTGCAGTCGGAGAAAATGGCATCGATAGGCCAGCTTGCGGCAGGCGTGGCGCACGAACTGAACAATCCGATCGGCTTCGTATACTCCAACCTGGGCACGCTGGAAAAATACGTGCAGTCCACCTTCCGCATGATCGAGCTGTACGAAAAGGCTGAAGAGGCGATTCCGGATCAGGATGTGCGGAAATTGCTGCAGACAGCCAAGAAGGAATTGGATATCGAGTTCCTGAAAACGGACCTGAGCGCATTGATGGAGGAATCGAAGGACGGGATCACCCGCGTCAAGGTGATCGTGCAGAACCTGAAGGACTTTTCCCATGTGGGCGCTTCCGACGAATGGCATTACTCCGACCTGCACAAAGGACTCGACAGCACCTTGAGCATCGTCAACAACGAAATCAAGTACAAGGCCATCGTGGTCAAGGAGTATGGAGACATCCCCGAAGTGGAGTGTCTTGCTTCGCAACTCAATCAGGTGTTCATGAACCTGCTGGTGAACGCCGCACACGCAATTGCGGAAAAGGGCACGATCACGATCCGCACAGGAAAAGAGGCAGATCAGGTATGGGTGGACATTGCCGACACCGGGCACGGTATCGCTCCCGAGCACATGCAGAAGATATTCGATCCATTTTTCACCACAAAACCGGTCGGTAAGGGGACCGGGCTGGGATTGTCGCTATCCTACGGAATCGTGCAGAAGCACCACGGGAGAATGGAAGTGCGGAGCGATGTCGGCAAGGGAACGATGTTTCGTGTCTGGCTCCCCGTAAAACAGCCTCAATGACCGGTCTGCGACGGCGGCGGCTGGTTAAGGGCAACGGAAGAGATCGGCAATGTTGAATGGGGGCCGGAATGTATATGGAAATTGATGAGAAGTTCGAAGCATTCATCTGGGACAAAAAATTCGATACCGGTGTCAATGTGATTGATGTCCAGCACCAGATGCTGGTGGACATCATCAATCGCCTGGGTTCCATCAGCGCGAACCAGACCAGTTATGCGGAGCTGGACGCTATCCTTAACGAGTTGGCGAATTACACGGTGTACCATTTCGAAGCCGAAGAAAGGCTGATGAAGCACTATGCGATAGATGAGGCCCACCAGGCTGTCCATATCAAGGCGCATCAGCATTTCGCCAGCCAGGTGACACAGGCGGCGAAGATTCTCCGGAGCAGTCCCGACATTTCCCGGCAACTTCTTGCACCGCTGCTGAAATACCTCACCAACTGGCTGGTACAGCATATCCTTGGTCTCGATAAACGCATGACCCAGGAGGTCCTGGCCTTGCAGTCCGGAGACAGTCACGACGAGGCTGCCCGCAAGGCGACCGTCTTCATGACCCAGGCGGCAAACGTGCTGATGGAAGCGCTGAACGAGATGTACGGAAAACTCGGGGACAAGACACTGGAGGTGATGAAGAAGAACCAGGAACTGGAAGCGGAACAGGAGGCGCTGCGCGCACTGAATGAACAATTGGAGCAGCGCGTGCAACAGCGAACCGCCGCGGTGGAACAGGCCAATCGCCAGTTGCAGTCCAATAATGCCGAACTCAAACAGCTCAACGAACGGCTGGAATCCGCGCAGAACCAGCTGCTGCAGGCAGAGAAGATGGCGTCCATCGGCCAGCTGGCGGCCGGCGTGGCGCACGAGATCAACAATC
>JAJXUF010000294.1 GCA_021783175.1 Pseudomonadota bacterium | reverse complement strand
GGAGAAACACTCGGTGCGCTGTCAGTGGGCAGCGTAGCCCTTTACCGTAACACATATGACCCGCTGCTGCTGAATAACATAGTGGTGCCGTCACCGGACTGTTACCACCGGAGCGCGGCCGAATCCTGCGCCGATTTCTCGCGGCGGATGTTCGAGCCAATGCGCGAAGCGCTCGAACGACACGCAGACGAAGTATGCGCAGTTATCGTCGAACCGCTTGTGCAGTGCGCCGGTGGTATGCGTATGTATGACCCCGTGTACCTGAGTCTTCTGCGACAAGCATGTGACCAATATAAAGTTCATCTAATTGCCGACGAAATAGCCGTAGGATTCGGCCGCACCGGGACCATGTTCGCGTGCGAACAGGCAGCAATCCGGCCCGACATCTTGTGTATTGGCAAGGGGCTCACGGGTGGCTACCTGCCGCTTTCCGCCTGCCTAACTACCGATGACATCTATGACGCGTTCTATGCCGACTATGCGACGCAGCGGGCCTTTTTGCATTCACACAGCTATACCGGGAATCCCCTTGCCTGCGCCGCAGCCCATGCAACTCTCGACATATTCCGTGACGAAAACGTTCTCAGTCGCAATCGGATACTCGCGGAGCATATGGCGGGGGCTGTCGCCGACCTCGCTGGGCACGCGCACGTTGGGGAAATACGACAGACCGGAATGATTCTGGCGATCGAGATGGTAAAAGACCGCAAGACTAAGGAAAGCTATTCCTGGCAGGAACGGCGCGGACGCCTGGTATATCAATACGCCCTTGCGCATGGCGCCTTGCTGCGACCGTTGGGCGATGTAATCTATTTCATGCCCCCGTACGTCATCAACGAGGCGCAAATCGATACTTTAGCCAAAGTTGCGGCGGAAGGGATTCGCGTTGCAACCCTATCCTGACTGCCTTCGTAAGTTTTGCTGCAATAAACCCGGTTCTGCCTACTGAGGAGGCCCAGGTTCAGACTGTCACGATGTCAGGGGTAGAACGCCGCCGACAGCGCATCCATGTCAGGGATACTAAGAATGGAGTCCCCCAAGCGCAACGCCGATGCGATATAAATATTGCCTGGCACATCCACAGATTCTGCCAGTGCGTTACTGTCGACAACACGCGATTGTGGCTCAGCAGCCGCAATAATGCCGAAAAACTCCCAGGGCTTGCGTCCCGGTAATGGATAGAAAACTACGATCTTACCTGCATTTCGCCGCCTGGCTTCGAGCCGCGCATCGGCCCGCTCCATTCCCGACGCAGACGAGCCACGGCCCATAAGGTGTTCAATCGATATTACCGGCACCGGCCTCAAACGCCAGCCCATAACACCGACTACCCACTCGGGACTCAGGGGCACCGACACAAGCGCAGTAGGCGACACCACCTCGGCAACGCAAGCGCTGGGGACCAGGAGTGAAACCGCTCTCGTTGGCACCTCCAGAGCGTGCACCGGTTGAAGATCGACACTACTCATCGAACGCCCTCGAGCTGATGAAGGTAGTCCGCCAAGGCGCTTGGCTCAAACACCAGCACGACATTTAGACCATCCACCCACGCGCCGGAAAAAATGTGGCCGTTTCGTGTTTTCGGGGGGCCCAACGGCGTGAATGGCTCCACTTTTACCGCCGATCGCGGCAGCAGTTGCACCTCGTTTGCGATCAGCCCTACGGGATATGGATTAGACTCAAGAAACACGGCGCGTTGCCAATCACCATGCGCTACCGGTCGTAAATTGTGATCCAAATGAAACGCGGGCCAGCGCGCAGAACGGGACACACGCCAAGCGGTTACCGCGCCTGCCGTACCGTCATCCGCAGTCAAGGTATCGCGCTGTTCGATCGCCAAGCTGGCGCTGCTTGGGAGCAGAAAAGTCGCTTCCCCCAATCCCAGGCGCAAGTATTGATCTTGTGCAGCCATTCAACGCCCTCCATGACGCAATGGCCGCCGAATGCGATCACATTGCATGTCACACGGACCGCAAAATCCGCGAGAAATCATTGGAGCCGGTTTCGCGGAAGCAGGGCATTGATGTTTTTCAAAAGCTCTTCTTCCTGATACGGCTTGGTCATATAGAGATTAACGCCAAGCTGGAGTGCCCGGTCACGATGCTTCGAACCGGCGCGAGACGTAATCATAATGATCGGAATATGTTTCAGAGCGGGATCCGAACGCACGTTGGTAGTTAGCTCATAACCGTCCATACGCGGCATTTCGATGTCCACCAGCATTACGTCAGGAACCTGCTCTCGCAGCTTTTCCAGGGCGTCGATGCCATCCTTTGCGGCAACCACTTCCATGGCATGCTTCTGCAAATGGCGGGCCGTGACCTTGCGCACCGTGATCGAATCGTCGACCACCATGATAACCGGCTGGCGCGGGGTCTCATCTTCCTTCTTCGCCTCCACTCGCGCCACAACGTGCATGCGCTCTTCTGTCAACCACAGTCCAGGTACGTCTAGAATCAGGATCACGCGGCCATCACCAAGAATGGTAGCACCCGCCAGACCGGCAAGACGGCTTAGCTGTGGTCCGATAGATTTGATAACAACTTCCTGAGTTCCGCCAAGACCATCTACCTGCATTGCCATTTGGCGCGATCCGCTGCGCGTCAGCAGAACCGGAACCTTACGCGCGGAAACAGGTTGCGACGGAATCCCAAGACGCGCCCCAAGATGCATAAACGGATAAACCTGCCCTTCATGGTTTAGCAGCGGCTTTTTGCCAACGGATATGCTGCTGAGTTTGTCTACCGGCACCTCTAGGATGTTCATAACTGCCGATAGCGGCACGGCAAACATCTGTTCTCCGACGTAAATCATCAACGCCTGGGTAATTGAAAGCGTAAGTGGCAAACGAATAATGAAAGTCGTTCCCGCCCCGCGTTTGGTATCAACCGTGATGCTCCCGCCAAGCTGCTTGATCTCGTTGTGCACGACATCCATACCCACCCCGCGTCCGGACAGATGGGTTATCTTGCTTGCGGTAGAAAATCCGGAGACCAGGATAAATTGCATCAGCTCTTCGTCTGAGAGCGTTGCATCTGATGCCATCAGACCGCGCTCGATAGCTTTGGTGCGGATCGCCGGTATGTTCAATCCGCTGCCGTCATCGGAGAAACGGATGACGATTTCCGTCCCTTCATGGCTGGTGTTGATATTAATCTTGCCGATAGCCGGCTTTCCCGCGCGTTTGCGCGCTGCATCATCTTCGATTCCATGATCGATGGCATTGCGAATCATGTGCTCGAATGGACCGATCATGCGCTCAAGTACCGTGCGATCCACTTCTACTTCAGCGCCGCCGAGCTGCAATTCCA
>JAJXUF010000293.1 GCA_021783175.1 Pseudomonadota bacterium | reverse complement strand
GTCATCGCGCTGGAAGAAATCGGCGTGCCGGTTGAAGTGCACCACCATGAAGTTGCGACTGCCGGACAATGTGAGATCGGTACCATGTTCAGCACGCTGGTCAAGCGCGCCGACTGGACACAAGCTTTGAAGTATGTGGTTCAGAACGTTGCCCATCAATACGGCAAGACCGCTACCTTCATGCCCAAGCCCATCGTTGGTGACAACGGTTCCGGCATGCACGTGCACCAATCGATCTGGAAGGATGGCAAGAACCTGTTCGCAGGCAACGGCTATGCCGGTCTGTCCGAGTTCGCGCTGTACTATATCGGCGGCATCATCAAGCATGCACGCGCACTGAACGCCATCACCAACCCCGGTACCAACTCCTACAAGCGTCTGGTTCCCGGTTTTGAAGCCCCGGTGAAGTTGGCCTACTCCGCCCGTAACCGTTCCGCTTCGATCCGTATTCCCTACGTTCAAAGCGACAAGGCACGCCGTATCGAAACTCGCTTCCCGGATCCGACCGCTAACCCGTACCTGGCGTTCACCGCACTGATGATGGCCGGTCTGGACGGCGTTCAGAACAAGATCCACCCCGGAGATCCTGCCGACAAGAACCTGTACGACTTGCCGCCGGAAGAAGATGCGAAGATCCCAACCGTGTGTTCGAGCCTGGAGCAGGCGCTGGAATACCTGGACAAGGATCGTGAGTTCCTGACTCGTGGCGGTGTTTTCTCCAATGACTTCATCGACGCCTATATCGATTTGAAGATGGAAGAAGTCACCCGCTTCCGCATGACGACCCACCCTGTCGAATTCGACATGTACTACAGCCTGTAAGTTAATGGTTGTGGTCTAAAGAACGGGGCCTTCAAGGCCCCGTTTCTTTTATGGCGGCCTTCTCAGCGTGCGCACCTTAACCTATACTGCATCCATCGTTACTCGGGTACAGCCATGAAACTACGTCATCTGTTCGTTTTATGTTGCTTGGCGACGTTTGCTGCCGGCGCCTATGCAGATATATACAAGCGCGTGGATGACGATGGTCATGTCACTTATTCCAGCGTTCCGATCAAGGGGGCAAAAAAACTCCATCTCGAACCGCTGCCCACCATGGCGCCGCCGGCGAAACCGCGCAACGGCGAGGCATCGTCGGATTTCCGGGTGAATTCTGAGACGCAAAATCGTCGCGACAACACCCGCCGCAAGATACTGGAAGACGAATTGGCGACCGAGGAAAAGGCGCTCGAAGACGCACGTGCCAAGCAGAAGGAAGGTCAGAGTTTTCCCGAAATGTTCAAGGATGCAAACGGGCAGCCGAGCCCGGATGTCTCTAAATTTCAAGAGAAAGCAAATAGCTTGCAGGAAGACGTAAGCTCGCACGAGAAAAATATCGAAGCGCTTAAAACCGAGCTTTCCCACCTCAAGTAGCATGCCGCATGGCATGTTTTCTGCTTTGTAGACAGTCATGTCAACCGTTAATCTTCCCTCGCTGGAACATCTCTCCACTGCGGTCATCCTGCTGGATGAGGAATCGCGCATCGCCTATATCAACCCTGCAGCCGAGCACCTGTTCGGACTGAGCAACACGAACCTGATCGGTCATCCGCTGCAATATGCTTTTACATCCACCGAACAACTGTTCGGAACCATCCAGTACGCGCTTGCCACCCATGCCAGCCACATCGAGCATGAGCTGACGCTCGGTACGCATGCGACCGGGAACAAGCTGCACCTGAGCTGTACCGCCACTCCGCTGCAGCTCAGTCCCTACGCACTGCTGCTGGAATTCCACACCATCGATCGGCCGCTGAAACTGGCGCGCGAAGAGCAGATGCTGGACCAGACCCAGGCCAACCGCTTGTTGTTGCGCAATCTGGCGCACGAGATCAAGAACCCGCTGGGAGGAATACGGGGCGCTGCGCAGTTGCTGGAACAGGAACTCGAAAAACCGGCCTTGCGCGAATACACCCAGGTGGTCATCCAGGAGGCCGATCGTCTGCGGTCCCTGATGGAAAAGCTGCTCACTCCGCAACACGCGCCCCATTTCAGTGCGCTCAATATCCACGAGGTGCTGGAGCGCGTACGCAGTGTAGTGCTGGCTGAATTGCCAGAAGGGCTACTGATCCAGCGCGATTATGACCTGAGCCTGCCGGAACTTCATGGCGACAAGGAGCAGCTCATCCAGGTTGTGCTCAATATCGTGCGCAACGCGGCACAGGCCATGCACGGGAAAGGGCAAATCCTGTTGCGCACACGTATCACCCGCCAGGTCACCCTGATGAAGAAACTGCATCGCCTTGCGGTGATGGTGCAGATCATCGACAACGGTCCCGGCATCCCGACCCATTTGCGAGACAAGATATTCTACCCGCTGGTCTCCGGCCGCGCCGACGGCCACGGGCTTGGGCTGACACTGGCCCAGGATTTCGTCAGCCAGCATCAGGGCAGCATCGAATTTGAAAGCGAACCCGGACGTACCTGCTTCACAGTGATACTGCCGCTCACACATTTAGGGAAACAAACATGACCAAACCTGTCTGGATCATCGACGATGACCGCTCAATCCGCTGGGTACTGGAAAAGGCGCTCGCCCGCGAAGAGATCGAATACAAGAGTTTTGCTTCCGCCGACGAGGCACTGCAGGAACTTCCGGGCAACCTGCCGCAAATGGTGATCAGCGACATCCGCATGCCCGGCAGCTCCGGGCTGGATATGTTGCAGAAGCTGCGTAACGATCATCCCAACCTGCCGGTCATCATCATGACCGCCTATTCCGATCTGGAAAGCGCCGTGTCGGCTTTTCAGGGCGGCGCATTCGAATACCTGCCCAAGCCCTTCGATGTGAATCACGCGGTCGAGCTGATACGCCGCGCATTGGAACAGAGCCAGCGCAAGAACACCCAGTCGGATGATGCCCAGGCCGCCCCGGACATCCTGGGCCATGCCCCCGCCATGCAGGAAGTGTTTCGCGCCATCGGGCGCCTGGCCCAATCCAACGCCACCGTGCTCATCAACGGCGAATCGGGCACCGGCAAGGAACTGGTCGCACAAGCTTTGCACCGCCACAGCCCGCGCGCCGACAAACCTTTCGTCGCGATCAACACTGCAGCCATTCCCAAGGACCTGCTGGAATCGGAACTGTTCGGACATGAGCGCGGCGCATTCACCGGTGCGACAACTACGCGGCACGGTCGTTTCGAACAGGCCGAAGGCGGCACGCTGTTCCTCGACGAGATCGGCGACATGCCGGCCGAATTGCAGACCCGCCTGCTGCGCGTTTTGTCGGACGGGAACTTCTATCGCGTCGGCGGTCACCAGCCGATCAAGG
>JAJXUF010000292.1 GCA_021783175.1 Pseudomonadota bacterium | reverse complement strand
TTCCGGCCTGATGCCGGGACCGTTATCCTGCAAGGTCAAATGAGCAACATTCTCATCCTGCTTGGTGCGCACCGTCACGGTCAAGGACGGAAGCGGCACACCGGCTTGCTGCATGGCCTCGATACCGTTGCTCAATAAGTTCAGAAGGACTTTCTGCAAATGCATACGGTTGACCCGCACCTTGGGAAGTCCGTCAGTCAGCCTAAGTATCGTTTCGAAATGCAGGTCGTGTTCGGTACGGGCCATGTTCAGGACATTCAATATCTCATCATTAAGGTCGATATCCTGGGCCGGGTAGTCTTGCTGGTTCAAATAATCCATCAGCTCTCGAATCGAACGTCCGGCGCGAAGCGCCTCCTTCTCGTTCTTCTCGATTATCTTCCTGAGCCTTTCCAGGTCGGGCACTTCTGCCTGCACCAGCATCAGCGCAGCCCCGCTGTAGGTTGCGATTGACAGCAGAGGCTGATTCAATTCGTGCGCGATGACGGCAGTGGTCTGAGTCGCAATTTGAATCTTGTGCAGATGTTCCATGTCCTTGCGTCGCGCCTGGATTTCCATTTCGAGAAGCTTCTGCGCCGTTATATCTTCCGCATACATGATGATGCCTCCGATCGATCCACTCTCGTCGATCCATGGCTGCACTGCCCAGCGAGCCCATTGCCTGGTGCCATCACTCTTGAACCACGCATCTTCGTTCTTCTCCAGCGAGGCTCCCGCAAGCGCCTGCCGATGGATGGACTTCCTTTCGGCCGAAATATCCGGATACACTTTGTAATGATTGAGTCCGGTCAAGTCGGCGTGGCCCTGCCCATATTGCTTCACCCAGCGCCCGCTGGTGGCAAGGTAGTTCATGTTCCGATCGAACATGGCGATGCCGATAGGCGCCTGCTGAATGAATGTTTTCAATTGCGCCTGGGATTTCTTAAGTATGTCTTCGTCCCGCTTGCGCTCGGTAATATCGCGAAAGAATACATAATCCACATGCCCATTTATGTCGGAGCGGCTGACAGACACTTCGAGATCGACCAGCGTGCCACATTTATGGCGATGGCGGGTTTCGAAACGGTCATAGCCTATTCTCCTTATTTTCTCCATATGCTCCTTGGTTTCCTCGGCGGTTTCGTTCGCCTCCAGATCGCGAACGGTCATATTGAGCAACTCTTCCCGCGAATAGCCCGTCATGGCGCAAAATCTGTCGTTCACTTCCAGGATCCGTCCACTGATGGAATCCATCACCCAAAATCCGTCCAGGGATGTCTGCACGATCTCCTGCTTTTCCAGGATACGGCGGCGCATTTCGCTTTCCCGCAAGGCGGCTTCCGTACGTTTCAGCACCGTGATGTCTGTCAGCGCGATGCGCACCAGAACCTGATTGTCGTCCTTGACCAGACGTATCGAATTGAGCTGCACGTCCAGGCAAGAGCCGTCATTGCGCAACAGGGTCAATTCGCAACTCTGTCGATCGGCGCTTTGCATGACGCTGATGAAATGGCGATGCCATTTGTCGATATCCGCAGGCGCAACAAACGAGTCGAACCGACGGTGCGCCAGGCCGCTCCGCTCCTCGCCAAGGAGTGCGGCTCCGGTGATATTGATATCCTCGATCAGTTCGTTGTTTGAGAATGTGATGCAGCCGGCCGGCGCGAAGTCATAGAAATCGATATAGCGGTCGCGCGCTTCTTGCAGGGATATCTGCGCCTTTTTCAGCTCGTCTTTCTGCTTCTCCAATTCAAGCTGGCGCACTTCAAGTTCGTGCAGAAGCTCAGCGACGGGGCGTGCCTGCGCTTCCGCTGACTGAGTATGCGCAGGCTGAACGGCAGCTTGGGAAGGTTGCAGAACCTGCTCATCAAGCCGGGACCCGCCGGTTGTCTGCTTGCTTTTTGGATATTTCAATTTGCCAATCCAGATCTCTTCCGATATCAAACAGGCGGATTAAAATCCAACGCACAATCGAGTGCAGTTTGGGACTGCAACGGTTCGTGATCGCAGCCATTCTTTCAGCCTGCACGGGAACATCACTGTCGTCCCACAAGGCTACGCAACAAGGGACGTTGTGGCTATATGTAGAACCACGTATCGATGCTGCTTTAAAGCATGACATGCACCTTTTGCACCCTCAACCACAATGTCAGTATGGGTAAACTTCAACTTCGTGAAGAGAAGCAGAAGGCAGGCGAATTCACGCGATGCAGAAAATCTGTCGCGCACTTATTTTTGAAGATTCGATAGTATATTTTGCAGACGTGAGGATCTATCATCGCGGATCTGATGCCTGACCGCCAAATCAAGCGCCAATTCAGGTTTTTTCCGCATATCTCCAGACGGCCGCCGAACCTTGTTGCAGCATTTTTGAAAGCGTATGCTCGCCGCACCTGCAAGGCCTCGAATATCGAAACGCCGGCACATGGAGGTCCTCGATGCAGAGCGCGGTCACCGATGCATGCGCTGCTTGGCGGCAAGGATCGGCAATGCCAACCGCCGTCAAAACAGCCGGTCGAGTCTTAAATAATGGCTCACGGCACAGCCCAGGAAAACAAAATGCGTGCGATGGTTCTGGACTCACCAGGTTCTCCGCTGCGGCTGGCCGAATTGCCACGGCCGGCATGCGGCGCCGACGAGGTGCTGCTCAAAGTCGGCGCCTGCGGCGTATGTCGCACCGACCTGCACATACTCGACGGCGAACTTTCCCAACCCAAGCTGCCGCTGATACCGGGCCATGAGGTCGTCGGCACAGTGCTCGCCAGGGGCCAGCGTGTCGGGCGTTTCGCCCTCGGGCAGAGGGTTGGCGTGCCGTGGCTGGGCCACACCTGCGGCCACTGCCGCTATTGCACAAGCGGACGCGAGAACCTGTGCGACGACGCGCGTTTCACCGGCTACACACTGAACGGCGGTTATGCGGAATACGCGGTGGCCGACCAGGGCTTCTGTCTTCCGCTGCCCTCAGGTTATGGAGATGCGGAAGCCGCCCCGCTGCTCTGTGCGGGGTTGATCGGCTATCGTGCGCTGGTTGCTGCGGGCGATGCCGAGCGTATCGGTATATACGGTTTCGGCGCGGCGGCACACATCATCGCCCAGGTAGCACGATGGCAAGGTCGCCGGGTGTTCGCTTTCACCAGGCCGGGCGACCTGCCGGGACAGCGTTTCGCCATGGAGCTGGGTGCGACCTGGGCTGGCGATTCCGACTCCGCGCCACCGGAAAATATGGATGCCGCGATCCTGTTCGCGCCGGTCGGTGCACTGATACCGCAGGCGTTGCGCCATACCGCCAAAGGCGGGATCGTCGTGTGCGCCGGTATCCACATGAGCGATGTGC
>JAJXUF010000291.1 GCA_021783175.1 Pseudomonadota bacterium | reverse complement strand
TCTAGCTGCCCGGGCGCGAGAAGCTCGACGATCTGATCTTCGTTATCAACTGCAACCTGCAGCGTCTGGACGGACCAGTGCGCGGCAACGGCAAGATCATACAGGAGCTCGAAGGCGTGTTCAGGGGGGCGGGCTGGAACGTGATCAAAGTCGTCTGGGGCAGCCAGTGGGACCGCCTTTTTGCCAAGGACAAGAAGGGCCTCTTGCAAAAGCGCATGCAGGAAGTGGTGGACGGCGAATACCAGACCTACAAGTCCAAGAACGGCGCGTATGTGCGGGAACACTTCTTCGGCAAGTACCCCGAACTCCTGGAGATGGTGGCCGACATGTCAGACGACGAGATCTGGCGCTTGAACCGCGGCGGCCACGATTCGGACAAGGTGTATGCGGCTTATGCGGCAGCCACCAGGCACACCGGCCAGCCCACGGTGATACTGGCCAAGACCGTCAAGGGTTACGGCATGGGCGAGGCAGGCGAAGCACAGAACATCACCCACCAGCAGAAGAAGATGGCAGGACAGGTGCTGCTGGCCTTCCGCGACCGCTTCAATCTCCCGCTCAACGATGCGGAAGTCGCCAGCCTGAAATTCTACCGTCCGCCCGAAGACAGCCTGGAGATGAAATACCTGAAAGAGCGCACCGCACAGATGGGTTCCGTGCCTGCCAGGAATCCTGCCACCGAAGCGCTGAAGATACCCGGGCTTTCCGCATTCGATTCGCTGCTCAAAAGCACCGACGGACGCGAAATCTCCACCACCATGGCCTTCGTGCGCCTTCTGGGCATCCTGGTCAAGGACAAGAACATCGGCCGCCAGGTGGTGCCCATCGTGCCGGATGAGTCGCGCACCTTCGGCATGGAAGGTATGTTCCGCCAGCTGGGCATCTTCTCGCAGGTGGGCCAGCTCTACACGCCCCAGGACGCGGACCAGCTGATGTTCTACAAGGAAGACAAGACAGGCCAGATCTTGCAGGAAGGCATCAACGAGGCGGGTGCGATGTCGTCCTGGATCGCGGCAGCAACCGCCTATGCCAATCACGGACGCGCGATGCTGTCCTTCTATATCTACTATTCGATGTTCGGCTTCCAGCGCGTAGGCGACCTTGCCTGGGCGGCGGGCGACATGCGCGCGCGCGGCTTTTTGCTGGGCGGCACCGCGGGCAGGACGACGCTCAACGGCGAAGGGCTGCAGCACGAGGACGGACACAGCCATTTGATGTCCGCAATGATACCGAACTGCGTCTCCTATGATCCGACCTTCGCGTATGAGCTGGCCGTGATCATCCATGACGGCATGCGCCGCATGTATGTCGAGCAGGAAGACGTGTTCTATTACCTCACGCTGATGAACGAGAATTACGCGCATCCGGCGATGCCGGAAGGTGCGGAGGAAGGCATCATCAAGGGCATGTATTTGTTCAGGGGACAGAAGACAGAAGGCAAAGGGCAGAAAAGCAAAAAACCATGTGTCCAGCTGATGGGCAGCGGCACGATACTGCGCGAAGTCATTGAGGCTGCCGAACTGCTGGAAAAGGATTTCGGCGTGAACTCCAATATCTGGAGCGTGACCAGTTTCACCGAACTGCGCCGCGACGGACTCGACTGCGAACGCTGGAACATGCTGCATCCCGAGGCCAAGCCCCGCAAGAGCCATGTCGAACAGTGCATGGAAAAACAGGAAGGCCCGGTTATCGCCGCAACCGACTACATGCGCTCCTTCGCCGACCAGGTGCGAGGCTTTTTGCCCAAGGGTTACAAGGTGCTGGGCACGGACGGTTTCGGCCGCTCCGATACCAGAAAGCACCTGCGCGAATTCTTCGAGGTGAACCGTTTCTATGTCGCTGTAGCCGCATTGAAGGCGCTGGCAGACGAAGGAACCATCAAGGCATCCGAAGTGAGCCGCGCAATCGCGCTTTACAACATCGATCCTGACAAACCCAATCCAGTGACGGTTTAGGATTAGGAGAAACAAGTGGCAGATACATCAAAAAAGCCCGGTGCGGGCACGAAACAGATACTGGTGCCGGACATCGGCGATTACAAGGGCGTCAACGTCATCGAGGTAATGGTCAAGGCAGGCGATGCGATCAACGTCGATGACACTTTGCTGACGCTGGAAACCGACAAGGCCGCGATGGACGTGCCATCTCCCTATGCCGGCACTGTCAAGGAACTGCACGTCGAGATCGGCGACAAGGTATCGCAGGGGTCGCTGATACTGGTGCTGGAAACGGCCGACGCGGCCGACACTCCCGCCGAAACTCCCGCTGCCGAACCCGCCAAGGAAGCGCCTGCCGTCCCTGCAACACCGCCCGTTCCACCTGCGGCACCTCAGGCCGTCCCGTCCGGCGGTCACGCAAGCCCCGCAATACGCCGCTTCGCGCGCGAACTGGGCGTGGACATCGCCAGGGTTACCGGCAGCGGCGCAAAGGGGCGCGTGACGAAAGAGGATATACAGTTATTCGTCAAGTCCGCGCTGGCAAGCGGAACAGGAGGCGGTCTTCAGGTTGCGGACATGCCGGTATTCGATTTCGCAAAATTCGGCGCGATCGAAACCGTGCCGCTTTCCCGCATACAGAAGCTCTCCGGCGCGAACCTGCACCGCAACTGGGTGAACATCCCCCATGTCACGCAATTCGACGAGGCGGACATCACGGACATGGACGAATTCAGGAAGCAGCTCTCCGCGGAATACGCCGCTCAAAACATCAAGATCACCCCGCTCGCGTTCATGCTCAAGGCTGCGGTCACCGCATTGCAGCAGTTCCCCAAATTCAACGCTTCGCTTAACGGCGAGAACCTGGTGTTGAAGCAGTATTTCCACATCGGCGTCGCGGTCGACACGCCCGACGGCCTTGTGGTTCCCGTGCTGCGCGATGTGGACAAGAAGGGCGTGGTGCAGCTCGCAAAAGAGCTTGCCGAAGTCTCGGCCAGGGCGCGCGAGAAGAAGATCACGGCAGGCGACATGCAGGGCGGCTGCTTCACCATATCCAGCCTGGGCGGCATCGGCGGCACGGCCTTCACCCCCATCATCAATGCCCCCGAGGTGGCGATCCTGGGCGTGTCGCGCGCTGCGATGAAACCCATATACCAGGACGGAGAATTCGTGCCGCGCCTGATGCTGCCGCTGTCTGTGTCCTACGACCACAGGGTGATCGACGGTGCGCTGGCTGCACGCTTCACGACCTATCTCGCGCAGGTGCTGTCCGATATCCGTCGCCTGGCGCTGTGAAGCCGATCGGCATCCTGGGCGGCACCTTCGACCCGATACACTACGGCCATCTGCGCCTGGCCGAGGAAATGCTGGAACTGGCGAAACTG
>JAJXUF010000290.1 GCA_021783175.1 Pseudomonadota bacterium | reverse complement strand
CTGGTCATCAAATTCTGGCTGCACCTTTCCAGGGAAATGCAGGAGAAACGCCTCAAGGCACTTGAAAGCAATTCCAGGACACGCTGGCGCGTCAGCAAGCGCGATTGGGAACATTACAGGCGTTATGACAAGTTCCTGACTGTGAACGAAAGCGTCATCCGCCATACCAGCACCGCGGAGGCGCCGTGGATCATCATAGAAGGGGCTGACGCCCGCTATCGCAGCCTGACGGTAGGCAGGGTCATACTCGAAGCCATGCGCAAACGCCTGGCGGAACCGGACAAGAAGAAGGAGTCGAATGTCCGTGCTGCGCCGTTGCTGCCCTCGATCGACAAGCTGAACATTCTGGAGACACTCGATCTCACGCAAAAGCTGGAAAAGAAAAGATTCGACAGGGAATTGGAAAAATATCAGGGAAAACTGGCCCAGCTGACTCTCGATCCGCGTTTCAAGGACATCACTGTGGTGACGGTCTTCGAGGGCAACGACGCGGCGGGGAAAGGCGGCGCGATCCGCCGAATTACCAGCGCCGTCGATGCGCGCCAATATCAGGTCGTTCCAATCGCCGCACCTACGGAAGAGGAGCGCGCGCAGCCCTATCTGTGGCGCTTCTGGCGCCACATACCGCGCAAGGGCCGCATCACGATCTTCGACCGCTCGTGGTATGGGCGCGTGCTGGTCGAAAGGGTGGAAAACTACTGTTCCGAATTCGACTGGATGCGCGCCTATCACGAGATCAACGATTTCGAGGCACAGCTCGTGCGGCACCGGACCGTCGTGGTCAAATTCTGGCTGACCATCAGCAAGGAGGAACAGCTGCGCCGCTTCAAGGAGCGCGAAAAGATCGGTTTCAAGCGCTTCAAGATCACGGCCGAGGATTGGCGCAACCGCGACAAGTGGGACGCTTACGAGCAGGCCATCGGCGACATGGTCGATCGCACCAGCACCGAAGCCGCGCCGTGGACACTGGTGGAAGCCAACGACAAGAACTTCGCGCGCATCAAGGTGCTGAAAACGCTATGCCGGCGCATCGAAGCGGCAATGAAGAATGCAAAGAAAGCGTAAGGACTACTGCAATTTGGCTGCCGGTTGCACCAGGACATAAGGCCTCACCACGACCGCCCACACGTCCGCATCCGCCTCATACCAGGCCAGCGCCTGTGCATCTGAAACCCGGGCGATCTGGCCGCTTTCCATCCATTGCGCCACTTGCGCCTTGTTGTCCCTGGATATTTGAACCGCCGCCTCGACGAGGTCAAGACCCTGGTTCACGAAGATCGCCGCCCCGCTGGCGAAGAAGCGTTGCAGTTCCCTCCAGGCAATGCGCGAAGTCTCCAGGTTGATGTTGATGCGTTCGATATCCTGCTGGCTGAGTGTCATTTGCAACAAACTTTCCGATTACGAATTCGATCCGTTCAGGTAATTGTTCTTTAGCTGTATGTAATTTTCGGCGGAATAGCGCAGGTAGGCGATTTCTTCCGCAGTCAGGGCGCGCACAGCCTTGGCCGGACGGCCCGTGTAGAGCATGCCGCTTTCCAGCGTCTTGCCCGGCGGAACCAGGCTGCCCGCGCCGATCATCACATAGTCCGGAATCACCGCATCGTCCATGATGATCGACCCCATGCCGATCAGGCATTCGTTGCCGATGCGGCATCCGTGCAGGATGACCGAATGGCCGACTGTCACGTAGTCGCCGATGATGAGCGGCGAGCCTGCGGGCTTGGCGGCAGACTTGTGCGTCACGTGGCACATTGTCAGGTCCTGCACGTTGGTTCCGCGCCCGAGCACGATGTGGTTCATGTCCCCGCGCAACACCGTGTTGCACCAGATCGAGCTGTCATCGCCCAGTTTCACATCGCCGATGACCTGGCACGAGGGATGAAGGAAAATGCGGTTGCCCAGATGGGGAGTGGCATTCAGATAGGGAGATAGCGGCATGATGATTTTGCGGGTGAAGTTGCGGGATGAATTTCTCGAACAGTTTATTCGTTATCCAGATTGCGGCCCTCGAGCTCGCTCCACATCGCCTTGGCGATGGCGACCCAGGCCGATTCTTGCTTTGCCAGCACGTCGATGTTCGCGAGATATCCCGGACCGAAAGCCTTGACGTTCGCCCTGTGCATCAGCACCGCCATCCCGAACAGTTCGACTTTCGCTCTCGCCGAACGGTCGCCCCTGCCGGCAGCATCCTTCAGCTGTTCCATGTTTTGCAGCATCTCGCCAACGAACTGGTGGACCTGGTATTCGTCCGAACAATCCAGCTTCAGCCCTACACAATGGCGTTCGATTTCCAGCTCCAGCCCGTGTGTATCTTTCAGCAGGAAATCTTCGCCTTGCATAAGTGTCTACTCCAGCTTCCAGCTCATCTTTTCGCCCGCCCGTAGCGGCACCAGGCGATATTCGCCAAACCCCACCGTTGCGGGTACCTGCCACTCTTCCTTGCGCAGGGTGACGGTGGCGGTGTTGCGTGGCAAGCCGTAATAGTCCGCGCCGTGAAAGCTGGCGAATGCTTCCAGCCTGTCCAGCGCTCCGGCCGCCTCGAAAGCTTCGGCATACAGCTCGATGGCGGCGTGTGCTGTGTAGCAGCCGGCACAGCCGCAGGCGTTTTCCTTGGTGTGTTGCGCGTGCGGGGCGCTGTCGGTGCCGAGGAAAAACTTCCTGTTGCCGCTGACCGCCGCTTTTACCAGCGCTTCGCGGTGCGTCTCGCGCTTCAGCACCGGCAGGCAGTAATAATGCGGACGGATGCCGCCAACCAGCATGGCGTTGCGGTTGTACAGCAGGTGATGCGCGGTGATGGTGGCGGCAATGTTGTCTGGCGCGCCCGCAACGAATTGCGCGGCGTCCCTGGTAGTGATGTGCTCGAACACCACGCGCAGCCCGGGCAGGTCTTTCAGCAGCGGCTGCAGCACGCGCTCGATGAATACAGCCTCGCGGTCGAACACGTCCACGTCGCTGTCCGTCACTTCCCCGTGCACCAGCAACGGCATGCCGCAGCGCTGCATCTCTTCCAGCGCCGCGTAGGTCTTGCGCAAGCTGGTCACGCCGGCATCCGAATTGGTGGTGGCACCGGCCGGATAGAGCTTCACCGCATGGACGGCCCCGCTCTGCCTGGCTTTGCGTACCTCTTCCGCACTGGTATTGTCGGTCAGGTACAAAGTCATCAGCGGTTCGAACGTCGCCCCCGCTGGCAAGGCGGACAGGATGCGCTGGCGATATTGCAGCGCCAGTACCGTGGTGGTCGCCGGCGGACGCAGATTGGGCATGACAATTGCGCGGGCGAATTGGCGTGCCGTATCGGGCAACACCGAATGCATCAACGCGCCGTCGCGCAGGTGCAAGT
>JAJXUF010000077.1 GCA_021783175.1 Pseudomonadota bacterium | reverse complement strand
ACGGCTGGCTGCAGCGGCACGAGTCAAGCGAAGACCGGCGCAGCAAGACTGTGCACCTCACCGAAAAATCCACCGAGATTCTGCGTCAGATCAAAAGCGTTGCCGCACACCTGCGCCGCGAGCTTCTGACCGGAATGTCATTGGAAGAATTGCGCCAGTGCGCCCAGGTTTTGGAACGAATCAAGGAACGTGCAGAAATTTTATGAGAACGCATCGTTTTAACGCAAGCGCACCGGCAGACAGACTCGCGCGGGGAATACAGCCATGCGCAAATTGATCAAATGGAAGTGGCCGCTGGTTGCATTGGTGACAATCGCGCTTGCAGTCGGAATGTTTTTTTACTGGCGCCATTCTGAAATCTATCCCAGCACCGAAGACGCTTACGTCAGCGCGCACGTCGTGCAGGTAGCGCCACAGATTACCGGACCCATTACGCGGGTGTATGTGGTCAACCAGCAGGAGGTGAATGAGGGCGATCCGCTCTTCGATATCAGTCCGACCGCATTCCAGCTTGCCATGACCCAGGCGCACGCAAGGCTCGTGCTCGCACGCCAATCGGTCTCGGCCGATGCGGCTGCAGTTGCAGCCGCGCAAGCGGAAGTTGCCGACCGCAAAGTGCAACTGCAGAACACACAGGCCACGGCTCAGCGCACGCGCCAACTCCGCGATAAGGGCTTTGTATCCGAGCAGGCGTATGACAACGCCAACGCTGCAGTGCAAAGCGCCAAGGCACAGGTCAACCTTGCCGCCGCCAAAGTACATCAGGCGGAAATGACACTAGGTGGCGCGGGTGAGCAGAATGAGCGCATCCGCGAGGCAGCCGCGGCGCTGGACCAGACAAAGCTCGATCTCAGCCACACACATGTTTCGGCGGCGTGTAGCGGTCATATTACTCAGCTGACGCTGCATCCTGGAGACGTTGTGCAAAGCGGAACGCCGCTGTTTGTCCTGGTGTGCGACAAGCAGTTCTGGGTAGACGCAAATTTCAAGGAAACGGAGCTTGAGCGCATCCATCCGGGTCAGCCGGCGGACATCACTGTTGACATGTATCCAGGACATCACTTTCGCGGTCGCGTAGAAAACTTAAGCGGAGCGAGCGGCACCGCCTTCTCACTACTGCCTCCGGAAAACGCCACAGGCAACTGGGTAAAGGTGACACAGCGTGTGCCAGTGAGGGTCACCGTGCTTGATCCCGATTCCAAGCATCCATTGCGCGTGGGAACAAGCGCCCAAGTGACCGTCGATACCGCAGCCACCACACAAAAATCTGCTCCCATTCTGGAGTCGCGCCGTTGACCAGCAACCCTGCCGGTGCAAGCGGCAACGGCGGAACGAGTCACCGTTTCCTGATATCGCTGGCGGTAATGTCCGCCACCGTACTGCAGGCGCTCGACACCACCATCGTCAACGTTGCCCTGCCCCATATGCAGGGTCAGCTCGGCGCGACCCCCGACCAGATCAGCTGGGTGCTTACGAGCTATCTTGTGGCTTCGGGCGTCTGCATGCCGCTTACTGGCTACTTCGCTGATCGCCTGGGGCAAAAGAATTTTCTCCTGCTGAGCATCCTCGGCTTCGTGGTGTCATCGGCGCTCTGCGGACTGTCCACTAACCTTGCCGAAATCGTATTATTTCGTCTGACGCAAGGCGTATTCGGCGCGGCACTGGTGCCTATGTCGCAGTCGATCATGGTGCAGACATTTCCTGCCGAAGAACGCGGTCGGGCCATGGCTATCTGGGGCATCGGTGTCATGGTCGGCCCCATTCTCGGGCCCACGCTTGGCGGTTATATCACCGAGGTGGTCAACTGGCGCTGGACTTTCTACATCAACCTTCCAGTCGGCATTCTGTCTCTTTTCCTGGCATGGCGCATGGTACCCGACACGCCGCGGCGTGAACGCAGCATGGACTGGCTCGGGATGGTACTGATGTCATGTGCCGTCGGCGGGCTGCAATTCGTACTCGATCGCGGCACCGAAGCCGACTGGTTCAGCTCATGGGCAATTCGCTTGGCGGCAGTCCTTAGCGCCATCGGCCTTCTTGGCTTCCTGTATCACGGTCTAACCCGGCCGCACAAAGCCATGTTCGATCCGCGCATCTTCCATGACAGGAATTTCGCCACAGCAAGTCTATTGCTCGCGGTATTCGGTCTCGGCATGTACGGCGCCATGGTACTGCAACCGATGATGCTGGAGACCCTGCTCAACTATCCGACATCCACCACTGGGCTCATCATGGCGCCGCGCGGCGTCGCCAGCATGATCAGCATGATGCTGGTGGGGAAACTCATTACCCGCATACAACCACGCGCGCTCATTGCCTTTGGCATCGTGCTTTCGGCTATCGGCTCGCATGCGATGACGATGTACAGCCTGGACATCGACAAATGGTGGCTGATCTGGCCGGTGATTGTGCAAGGATTCGGTTTGGGGATGATTTTCGTGCCGCTCTCAACCGTGGCTTTTTCCACCCTGCCTAAAGAACAGTCGGCGGAAGCCGCCGGCGTCTACAGTCTAATGCGCACGGTCGGCTCTTCCGTGGGAATTTCGATCGCTACAACGGTCATGACGCGCTACATGCAGGTCACCTGGAACCAGCTGGGCGGACACATTTCCCTGTACAATCCCGCGATAAGCAATTATCTCAAGGGTCTGCACGTCACCCTTGCTGATCCCACGGCCATTGCCGTACTGGCGCAATCGCTCGCCAATCAGGCGCAGATGCTGGGAGTTCTCGACGCATTCAAGCTCATTTCCTGGAGCTTCATCGCCATGCTTCCCATGGTACTGATGATCGGACGTGCCAAGCAGCACACAACCAAAGAAGAGGCTATGGCCGCCGCAATCGAGTGATGCCACATTCCGGCGGCTCGGAGCCACCGGCGGGTATTGAGATCGGCAGACTCCGGTTACAGCCAGTCACCGCGCAGAGCCAACACGCGCTCTCGAAGCGATGCAGCATCTGCCTGAGCAGGCGGCACTGGCGCGCCGGCAACCAGCGAGATTCTGCGCCATAAGCCACGCGTCACCAGATTTAAAAGACGTTTCGGTTTGCGGCTGAACATACTGCCCCACAACCCGCGAAGCGCCAGGGGTATCACCGGAACTGGATGGCGCGCGAGTACCTGTTCGATACCTGGGCGAAAGCGATCAAGCTCGCCGGTTCCTGTCAGGCCGCCTTCAGGAAACATGCAGACTACCTCTCCAGCATCAAGCGTTGCGTCTATTCGACTAAAGGCACGCGCCAACAGCTCAGCATCTTCGCGCGCTGGTGCGATGGGAATGACCCCTGCGATGCGGAAAATGAAATGAAGGACCGGAATCCGAAAAATGCGATAATCCATTACGAATCGCACCGGACGCCGAATGCAGCCGGCAATAACCAGAGCGTCCACGTAGCTCACATGATTGCACACCAGCAGCGCCGGCCCATCGTCAGGAATCTGCTGCAGCCCCTCTTTTTGTACGCGATAAACGGTGTGGATCAGCAACCACACCAGGAATCGCATAAAAAATTCTGGAACCAGCGTAAAAATCCAGATCGCAACTGCTGCGTTCAGGATCGCCGTGGCCAGCAGTAATTGCGCTATCGTCAAACCAGCCTTGAGCAGCAGCACGGCAAATACCGCCGACAGCACCATAAGCAGCGCGTTCAGTATGTTGTTGCCGGCAATGACGCGCGAGCGATGCGCCGGGTCGCTGCGCTGCTGGATCAGGGCATAGAGCGGTACTGTGTAAAATCCACCGAACATCCCGATCAAAACGAAATCCGCGAGCACATGCCAGCTGCCAGCAACAGACAGAAAAGCTTCCGCGCCAAGCGGTGCGGCCACATGCGCAATCGGATGCGCGAAATAAAGATCGACGCCGAACAGCGTCAGTCCGATGGAACCGAATGGCACGAGACCCAGTTCCGTCTTATGTCCCGACAGACGTTCGCACAGTAGCGAGCCGACACCGACACCCAGCGAGAACATGGTCAGCAGCAAGGTGACCACGTGCTCTCCGCCGCCGAGCGTCAGGCGCGCATAATTCGGCAGCTGTGCCAGGTAAACGGCCCCATAGAACCAGAACCACGAGATTCCCAGAATCGCAAGAAACACCGTACGATTGCCGCGCAGAAACCGCAGATTGCGCCAGGTTTCGCTCACGGGATTCCAGTTGATGCGCAGTTGGGGCGCCACGGCCGGAGTGAAGGGTATGGCGCGGCTCGCGAGATAGCCACATATCGCTACCACCAACACCATTATGGATACCGGACTGACGCCGTCTCCGGGCAGGTCAACCAGCACCCCACCGCAGATTGTGCCAACCAGGATTGCAACAAAAGTGCCCATCTCCACCAGGCCGTTCCCACCGATCAGTTCATTGTCGGCGAGCGTTTGCGGCAAGATGCTGTACTTAACGGGCCCGAACAGTGTCGAATGGGTGCCCATGAGAAAAAGCAAACCAATAAGCAAGGGAATGTCGTGAAGGTAAAAGCCGATCGCTACCCCGATCATGATCGCAATCTCCAAGAGCTTGACCAGCCGCATCAGACGCGATTTTTCCATGCGGTCGGCTATCTGTCCGGAGGTGGCCGAAAACAAGAAGAACGGCAGTATAAACAGGCCGGCGCTCAAATTAATGACGGTGTTGCTGCTGGCACGAATCGGGCCGGCGCCGTGAAATGCAATCAGGATAATTAGCGCATTCTTGAAAACATTGTCGTTGAATGCGCCCAGAAACTGGGTGATGAAAAACGGCACAAATCGCCGTTGCCGCAAAAGAACATATTGATTCACGTTTGCCATGCACCCTTCCGCTCTAATCTTCCGCGCTCATCCGTGCCGACACGGGACAAATCCGCCTACTCCGCCCAGATTGCGCCCGGCCATCTTTCATATGCGAATTAAAGCATAACCGCCCCAAAAAAAGAGCTGGGCGCCCTGACCCGCTATGGACTAATGACTGATTTGGGTTCCCGCTGGCCAGTGGGCAATGGCGTCTGCGGCTGGTAAACTGCGCGGCCGTGCTGACTTTCACCAACGTCTTCGTACGCCGCGGCGGCAGGCTCCTGCTCAGCGGCGTAACCCTCACCATTTATGCGCGCCAGAAGGTGGGAATTACCGGCGCCAACGGTTCCGGCAAATCCAGTCTGCTTGCGCTGGTGCGCCGCGAGCTTGAACCCGATGCTGGCAGCATCGGCCTGCCGCCGCGGCTGGTAATGGCGCATGTGGCTCAGGAAACCCCTTCTTGCGACACACCAGCGATCGATTATGTCTTGGAAGGCGATGCCGAACTCATGCTTTTGCAACGGGAGCTTACCGAGGCCCAGAACGCCGGCGATGGCCTGAGACAGGCCGCGGCGCATGATCGCGTCGAGGCGATCGACGGATACGGTGCGCGAGCTCGCGCCGCCCGGCTGCTGCATGGCCTGGGCTTTTCGGCAGACACCCACGAAAGACCGCTTACGACATTTTCCGGCGGATGGCGCATGCGTTTGAACCTCGCGCGTGCGCTCATGTGCCGCTCCGACATTCTGCTACTGGACGAGCCGACCAACCACCTTGATCTGGATGCCATCGTGTGGCTGGAGAACTGGCTGCTTGGCTACTCTGGCACGCTGCTTCTCATATCGCATGATCGCGATTTTCTCGACCGGGTCGTAGCCCATATCGTCCATCTAGAAAGCACCGTCGACGGCGGGCACGCGGCCCTGTACTCGGGCAATTACACGGCCTTTGAAACTGCACGCGCGGCCGAACTTGTGCGGCGTCAGGCTGACAGCACCCGCCAACAGCGCGAAATGACCCGCATGCGCAGTTTCGTCGAACGATTTCGAGCCAAGGCGACGAAGGCGCGCCAGGCACAAAGCCGTCTCAAAGCCCTCGAACGCATGGAGTTGATCGCGCCGATCCACGCGCATTCACCCTTCCAGTTCGAGTTCCCCGCACCGGAGAAACTGCCCAGCCCGCTTCTGGTTTTGGACAATGCGACTGCGGGCTATGACGGCAAGTCGGTATTGAACGGCGTCAAGCTCAGCCTTTCCCCCGGCGACCGCATCGGCCTGCTTGGTCCAAATGGAGCCGGCAAGTCGACATTGATCAAGCTCATGGCAGGCGTGATTGTTGAGACAGCGGGTCGACGACAGTCCGCGCGCGACCTGCGCATTGGCTATTTTGCGCAGCACCAGGTGGAACAACTGCGCAACGAGGACACCGCACTTGCTCATTTGGAGCGACTGGACCCCGACGCCGACGCACAGAGTCTGCGCGACTTTCTCGGACACATGGGATTCAGCGGCGATCGCGTTAATGAGTCGGTTTCCGGTTTTTCCGGCGGAGAAAAGGCAAGGCTGGCTCTGGCGTTGCTGCTTCATCAACGTCCGAATCTCGTGCTGCTCGATGAGCCCACCAACCATCTCGACCTTGAAATGCGCCATGCAATGGCCGTGGCGCTGCAGGATTTCGCCGGCGCCATGGTAGTAGTCTCCCACGACCGCCATCTCCTCAGATCGGTTACTGATGCTCTCCTGGTGGTGGCGGATGGCAAGGTATCGACATTCGAAGGTGATCTGGATGATTACCCTCTTTGGCTCGAGGCGCGCAATCGCGCTGATTACGAAATCCCGGGCGATACCGCGAGTACGTATACTCCGGGTCGTAAAGACCAGCGTCGCTTGGAAGCCGAAAAACGGCGGCGATTGCAACCGCTGCGCAGCAGGCTGCGTCAATTGGATGAGGCGCTGGACAGACTGGCGGGAGATCGGTCTCGCCTTGAGCAGGCGCTTGCGGCAACCGAACTCTATCAGGACGCACAGCGCGAACGCCTGAAGAAGCTACTGATCGAGAAGGGTCGCATTGACCAGGAAATCAAAGGTACTGAGGATGCGTGGCTGTTGGCGAGTGAGGCATTACAGACGGCGGAGCAGGATTCGGGTCCGGACGGCTGAATCAGACAGATTGCGAACGACCGGCTAGTCTTCCCACCAGCTCCAGACGATACGACGCACTTTGTCGCTGGAATCCAGATCCATTTGGATCTGATACGGTTCGACCGCGTAGGCGTCCGGCGAAACACGCGCGGCATTCTCGACGTCGTAACGCACGTGGCGGCGATCCTGATAGGTCGGCGGCCCGAGCACAGCGAGGAAGCGTGAGCGCGCTTCGCCGACACGTAGCCCGTGCTGCAGAACATAGGCGGGGCTGACGACGCTCACCCCGAGAATAACCAGCGGTGCGTCACGCGTACGACCCGCTGCGTCGGCAGCATGCGACATGGCCAGCGCCAAACCGTGAAAATACCAATTGATCAACTCGGGCGGAATCTGCTCGTTGCTGTCAGGCGCTGCAACCCTGCGCATAACCGCGTAACGGCGCAGCGGGCGGCCAAAACGCCTGACCAGAGCTTCCTGGCTGACCTCGCCTCTGTCGTTTTCGAGTTTCACTAGGCTCGGCTGGAAAACTTCATAACCGAACTGGTCAAGCCGGTGTTTTTGTTCCGGTGTGGGGGAATGGAAACTCACCGCCGCAAAAGCCGGATAGGCGCTCAACGCCCACAGCACCAGGCCACAGCGGCGCAACAGCGTGAGTAGACCAGAGAGTTCTGCGGATCCACGTCGGATCAAGTGAACCAGCGGCCGGCGGCCACTACCGGCATTGGCAATACAGGAAATCCCGCCCATATGCTTGAAGTATAGTCGACCCCCTCCATTCCCGGCGACACCCAACAGCATGTCCCTAAAATATGACGGATTCTTTACTGCCGGACTTGCAATCGGCCAATGCAACCCGTATATCATTAGTCGCCTTTTCATGACTCCCGGAGAAGTCGATGCGCACAAGAATCTGGTCGGCCATCCTGCTGCTTATACTGGGTCTATCCCTGAGCGGCTGTGGCTACAATGCAATGCAACGCGACGATGAACAGATTAAGGCAAGTTGGGCGGAGGTGCTCAATCAGTATCAGAGACGCGCCGATCTCGTGCCAAACCTGGTGAACGTGGTCAAGGGATACGCGGCACACGAAGAGAAGGTATTGACCGAGGTTACCGAAGCGCGCGCCCGCGTCGGCACTATTCAGTTAACGCCGCAACTGCTGGATGATCCGAAAGCTTTCTCCAGATTCCAGGCTGCCCAGGGAGAACTCAGCACCGCGCTTTCGCATCTGATGGCCGTGTCGGAGAACTATCCCAATCTCAAGGCTGACAATCTGTTCCGCGACCTGCAAGCACAGCTCGAAGGCACGGAAAACCGCATCGCCGTGGCGCGCATGCGCTATATTAAAGCGGTTCAGGATTACAATATCCTGGTGCGCTCGTTTCCCTCGAACCTGACGGCCAAACTCTTTGGCTACCAGACCAAACCCACTTTCACCGTGGAAAACGAGAAATCGCTGGCCACACCGCCGACCGTAAACTTCAACACCCCGGCAAGTGGTTCGACGCCGGCAGCCGCGCCTAAGTGATGCGGTTGCCGCCCCGGAGCCAGAACCCTATGACTGCCCTGCTGACGTGTCGATGGCACGCAATTAACGCATCGGCGCGTACCCGTACGGTCCCTGTGTTGGCACGCTTCATCGCGCTATGTGCGCTGTTGTTCTGGGTCGCCCTGCCGGCGCGCGCCGACGTTCCCGTGCCCCCACTCTCAGCGCGTGTCACGGATCTCACGGGCACACTTAGCGCTAGCCAGCAGGCCCAGCTGGAGCAGAAGCTGAGCGCATTCGAGGCCCGCAAGGGCAGCCAGATCGCGGTCCTGATAGTGCCGACCACGCAGCCTGAAACCATCGATCAGTATTCGATCCGCGTGGTGGACGCCTGGAAACTCGGGCGCAAAGGTGTGGATGATGGAGCCTTGCTGTTAGTCGCCAAGAATGACCATGAGGTACGCATCGAGGTTGGCTACGGACTGGAAGGCATTCTGCCCGATGCCATTGCGAGCCGCATCATACGCGAAACCATCGTGCCGCTATTCCGGCATGGAGACTATTACGGAGGCATACAGGCAGGAGTGGACCGCATGATGCGCGTCATTGACGGCGAACCGCTGCCCGCCCCCAACCAGCGAGATCCATCCTGGTCGTCCGGTCTGCAGAACTTCCTGCCGGTGGGGCTGGTGCTGGTCTTCTTCGCCGCCACCATACTGCGCGCCATCTTCGGGCGCCTCGGCGGCGCAATTGTCACAGGCGGCATTACCAGCATTGTGTTCTGGCTCATGATCAGTTCAATCTTCGGTTCTCTATTCGTCGGCATTTTGGCATTCGTTTTTGCGCTGATTAGCGGACAGCGGATCGGATATGGACCGTTCGGTGGTTTCGGTGGCTTTGGCGGATTCGGTGGTTTTGGCGGTGGCGGTTTTGGAGGCGGCGGAGGTTTTGGTGGGGGTGGTGGCGGGTTCAGCGGTGGCGGCGGTGGCTTCGGCGGCGGAGGCGCGTCCGGGCAATGGTGATGCGCATCCTGCGGCATTTGCTGACACCGCCCTGGCGGGTACGCGTGATATTACCGCGGCGCTCGCTGCGTGCTATCGAAACCGCGATCCGCGACAGCGAGGCACACCATCGAGGCCAGATCCTTTTTGCGGTCGAGGCGTCGCTCGATTTTGTGCATCTGCTGCGCAACGTATCGGCCAGGCAGCGGGCCGTGGAGGTCTTTTCCCAATTACGCGTCTGGGACACGGAACACAATAACGGAGTGCTTATTTACCTTTTGCTGGCGGACCGCACTGTAGAAATCGTCGCCGACCGCGGCGTCCACACCCGGGTTGGCGTCGAATCCTGGGAGCAAATCTGCCGCGAAATGGAATCGTTCTTTCAGCGCAATCGCTTCGAGGATGGTGTGATCGCCGGAATCAAAGCGGTCACCAGGCATTTGGCACACCATTACCCGGGCGAAGGTTCCACACCCAACGAATTGCCGGACACAGCTGTGGTGCTCTGATCACTCGGCCGGACTGCATTCCCTCGTCAGGCTCACTCACTCAGGAATCCAATCAGCAACAGACAGCCCGGTGACAGCGGTCGCGCCGCGGTCTCACACTCGCCGGGCCCAATTTCAAATATTCATTGACGGACATCAATGTCCGGCTACGGTAGTCAGTTCAAACTAGCGGTTCATTGGAACAGACACCGGAGCAATTCCGTGCAACTTCTTATCCAACTGTTCAGCGACTGGGTGGGCATCCTATCCGCGATTACTTTAACATTTATCGTCGGCATGGCGATTTTTCTCTTCTTCTATGCCCGGCGACACATTCGGGAAGATGAACATCACCATAGCGGCTAGGAATCTCGCCGGTTATGCGACATGCTGCAAGCGCAGCGCCCTCAACCCATAGATGCAGGTGAACAGGCTACGCTGGCTATAGTGAGGCCGACGCAAGGATTTTGCCGCATGGCGTAGATGTGGCCGGAAACATCTCGCTGCGCGCGAGAACCGCTGCCCTCGCATATTCGCCCACTCGCACTGCGCGCCCGGCGTACCAACCCTAACATGTCTTGCGCCCCGCACTTTGCCACCGAGAGCTCAAGGTAAATGGAGAAAAGGCGCACACCAAGACCAAAAATTTATCGCCTGATTCCTCGTTTTTTTATATCGCCCCATGCCAGGCGACGGATTGGCTCATTCCCGAGCTTGCTCGCATTAAGAGCTCTGTCGGAACTGGCGCGAAACGCGTATTCCTTGACCGCGTTTCATCTTGCTCCGGTCGGCAAGCATTAGCCGTCAGGTGCGCATGCCGTATCCAGTATGCAGCAAACGCAGGCTCAGCGCCGTCAGCGCCACGATGAATGCGATGATGATGCCGTAGGATGCGAACAGATTGATGTCCGTAACACCTAGAATACCGTAGCGAAAGGCATCGATCATGTACAAGATGGGATTCGCCAGAGACACTTTGCGCCAGAACGCCGGCAGCAAGTGAATCGAATAGAAAACGCCGCCGAGATAGGTCAACGGTGTCAGCACAAAGGTGGGCACGATGGTGATATCGTCGAAACTGTGTGCGAACACACTGTTGATGAAACCGCCGAGCGAAAAGAGTATTGCCGTGAGCAGCACAACCGACATCGTTACCCACAGGTTATAGACATGCAAATGGCTAAAAAATAGCGACACAAGCGTAACAACCAGGCCTACCACGAGCCCGCGCACCACGCCACCGGAGATGAATCCGGCGAGAATTATCCAGTTTGGCGTAGGCGAAACCAGAAGCTCCTCGACACTTCTCTGGAACTTGGCGCTATAGAATGATGCCACGACATTGGAATAGGAATTGGTAATAACCGCCATCATGATCAGCCCGGGGACGATAAAGTCCATGTAACGAATCCCCTCCATCGGACCGACCTGGGATCCGATGAGACTCCCGAATATGATGAAATAAAGCGCGGTGGTGATTACGGGAGGAAGAATAGTTTGCACCCATATGCGCAAGAAACGGATGATCTCCTTCGCCAGGATTGTCTTAAAGGCAACAAAGGCCTGTTCTGATCTCATGCGCGCATTTTCCGGGTACCGGCAAGGCGCTGTCTGCCGTCCTGAACTAGGCGCAAAAAGAGTTGCTCGAGACGGTTCGATTTGTTGCGCAGACTCTGAACTTCGATCCCATGCGCTGACAATTCCGCAAACAACCTGTTCATGCCCTTCGCCTTGGAAATGTCTACCTCCAGAGTATGGTCATCGGTAAGTCGCATTTCATACCCCGCAATGGATGGAATACGCGTCACCGGGCTTCCCAGATCCAGAACAAACGTTTCAGTGCCTAATTTTGCCAGCAGCCTTTTCATGGTCGTATTCTCGACCAGCGCGCCATTGTCGATTATGGCGATGTGCCGGCACAAACTCTCGGCCTCCTCAAGGTAATGCGTCGTCAGAATTATCGTGGTGCCGGCGGCATTGATCTCGCGCAGAAACTCCCACATGGTTCGGCGGATCTCGATGTCCACCCCTGCCGTCGGCTCATCCAGAATCAACAGCTTTGGGTCATGGATCAACGCGCGGGCGATCATCATACGGCGCTTCATACCCCCGGACAGGGTGCGCACGGCATCGTCGCGCTTGTCCCACAGGCCCAGCTTATTCAGGTAATGCTCGGCACGCTCGCGCGCCTGCCGGCGCGGGATCCCGTAATAGCCGGCCTGATTAATCAAGATCGGCAGCAATGGCTCGAAGATATTAAGATTGATTTCCTGCGGAACGAGTCCCAAATAGCTCTTGGCAAGATCGAATTCGGTGTCTATATCGGCGCCGAAAACCGCAATCTTGCCTGCGGTCTTCGTCACCAACGAGGCAATAATGCCGATGGTTGTCGACTTGCCCGCACCGTTCGGTCCCAGTAGCGCGAAAAAATCGCCCTGATTCACATCCAGGTCGATGCCCTTGAGGGCGGTAAACCCATTCTTATAGGTCTTGGTCAGGTTACGAATGACCAGCGCTGGAATCATTGCCCTAGTTATCCCCATTCGCCGCCGCAGGTATAAGGACGACAGTCGGCGCCATTATACCATGTCGCCCCATGCGTTCGGCCTGCGCGGTATGCGCCGTGGCGGGGCGCGGGCAACCGGCTGCACAAAAATACTACTTGGCCGACGCAAGAGGTGTAAAATTGCCGATTGCGCTGTCAAAAAGAAGACGCTGGGAGTTTTGCTCAGAACCGCAATTTTGACATACCATGACTATTCCGCCCCGTACCAGATTGTTGGCTGCAAGTGGCGCCTTGGCGGCACTTGGGGCGGCCATCATTACCACCGTTCCATACAAGGTTATCAGCACCCCCCTGGCTCTTATCCTATTCTTTGGGAGCGCAGCTCTCGTTATTTGGACCGCTATTCGCATGCCGGAGCGCGCATTGCATACATCTCGCGCAGACTGGCCGCAACTTCCTCTCTTTCCTGAGCGCGATCCGAACCCCGTGTTAGGCATGTCAACTGATGGCAAGGTCATTTATGCCAATGCCGGCGCGACACAGATGCTCAGGAGTCTCGGCGAAGATGCTCGCCATCCGGTGAGATTGCTGCCTTCCGATCTGCAGCAGCGCCTGTGGGCACTGCGCGCTGAACCTGGCAGGCACGCCACTTGGGAATATGCGGTGGGCAATCGCATTTTAGCGTGTCGGATCCATTACCTGTCTGACGAGCAGCAATTTCACGCCTATATCACCGATATCACCCAGCACCGGCGTGCAGAAGCGGAACTGTCGCATCTGGCACACCACGATACTTTGACTGGACTTCCCAATCGCCGGCTTTTTGAGGAACGTATTGAACAGGCGTTGCTTGCGCGCGGCCGAGGGTTTCATTCCGGCGTGATACTGATGGACGTGGATCGATTTAAAGTAATCATCCGCGGCCTAGGTCACGCAGTTGCGGACGGCCTGCTACAGTCAACAACCGCTCGCCTTGAACACGTACTGCGTGATGCTCGCGACATATGTGCCAATGCCAGTGTTTACCGCTTCGAGGCGGATGTGTTTGCCATCCTCATACCCAACATTTCCGCCAGGCACGCCGCCGCGCGCTTGGCGGAAAGCATCCTGGCTGCCATGCAGCGGCCACTCTACGTCAATACGCGAGAATACTTCGTTAGCTTCAGTATCGGAATCAGCATGTCACCAAGCGACGGCCAGGACAGCATCTCGTTGCTGCGCAACGCGGACACCGCGATGCAGCGTGCAAAACAATTGGGAGGCAACAGCTTCCAGTTTTACTCGCAAGAAATGAATGCCCGCGCCGCCGAGTCGCTTTCGATGGAGAATTATTTGCGTCACGCCACGGAGCACAATGAACTGGCTCTGCATTTCCAACCGGAAATCAACATCAAAAGCGCACGGATAATCGGAGCCGAAGCCTTATTGCGATGGAATCACCCCGAGCTCGGTATGGTTATGCCAACTGAGTTCATTCCGCTGGCCGAAGAAACTGGCACCATCGTACCAATCGGAGAGTGGGTACTGCGAACCGCCTGCGCTCAATGCAAAACCTGGCAGGAGACAGATCAGGAAAAACTGACCGTCGCGGTTAACATATCCGCCCGACAGTTTCATCGCCAGGACACACTTCAGCTGGTATCGCGAGTGCTGACAGAGACGGGAGTGCAACCAGGAATGCTGGAGCTGGAAATCACAGAAGGGGTAGCAATGCAGGATGTCGAACACACTGCCACAGCCCTAAAACAACTCAAGGACATTGGCGTGCGCCTGTCCATCGATGACTTTGGTACCGGATTTTCGTCTCTCAGCTACCTGCAACGCTTCCCAATCGACAAGCTCAAGATCGACCAGTCGTTTGTGCGCAACCTCACAAGGAACGACAGCGATGCAGCCATTACCCGAGCCATAATCGGACTCGGTCACAGCCTGAAGCTCGAGGTGGTGGCCGAAGGCATAGAAACCGCCGCTCAGTTTGACCTCCTGCGGCGCGAAAATTGCGACATCGCGCAGGGATTCTATCTGCACCCGCCGCTGACAGCCGAGCAATTCGGGCAGCTTCTGCGTAGCAATCTGCACTAGGGTGCGCTAGTCCGCCTATCATCTTCCGGAATTTGCACCACGTGGGTGTCGTTTCCGGTTGACTCGCATATCTTCGTTCCAGCTAGTTTCAGAATCAATTCACGCCTCAATCGATTGCACCGTCGTCATGTGGAGGCAGGTGGTGGACCGCCGCTCAATTCGGCTGCAAGGCTCGATACCATGACAAAATGGGGCTTTTGGGGATGCCATTCGCACTCTTTTCTCTGAATTGGGGACGAACTGGCCGTTTTGAGCGCCGAATGGCACGTTTAAGTCTTAACCGGCCGGACAAAGAATTGTATAAGTATTCCTGTGGAGGTGCGCATGGAGCCGCAGTGGATGGTGATTACATGAACACAAATCTCAAACAAACTTGGCCAGGAGTACCGCTGGAGCGTGTCCGCCCAGACCGTACTGCTGGCGACAAAGCCCCAACCGTTATTCCAAAACGAGAGGGACGCCGTGAATACCGCACAAATCTACGAAAGAACATTCCTTTC
>JAJXUF010000289.1 GCA_021783175.1 Pseudomonadota bacterium | reverse complement strand
AAATCCCGCCTCGACTGGATACGCAAACAGTTCGACAAGCTCGGCGTGCAGCTCGACGTGCGCAGCACCGATTACAACCGCTTCCAGGACAAGATACGGCGCGGGGATACGCAGATGTACTACTACGGCTGGAATGCCGACTATCCCGATCCGGAGAATTTCCTGTTTCTGCTGGATGGCGCGCAAGCCAAGGTGGGCAAGGGCGGCGAAAACGCGAGCAATTACAGCAACCCCGAATTCGACCGGTTGTTCGGGCAGATGAAGAACATGGACAACGGCCCGGCACGGCAGGCGATCATCGACCAGATGCTGGAGATCCTGCGCCGGGATGCGCCCTGGCTGTGGGGCTATCATCCGAAGAACTATGTGCTGCAACACGGCTGGCTGCATAACGTCAAGTCCAACATCATGGCCAACAACAGACTCAAGTACTGGCGCGTTGACGCCGCACAGCGCGACCGGATGCGGCGCCAGTGGAACCAGCCTGTGCGCTGGCCTCTGTGGCTGGGCGGGGCGGCGCTGATGTTGTTTGGATTCTGGATGTGGAAGGCACTGCAAAAACGCGAACAGTAAGGCTGATAGGGTTGTATTGTCAGACAGCGTACCAGACGGCAAAGTAATGGCTGACCGTGCCGCCCAGTACAAACAGATGCCAAATGCTGTGACCATAGCGCAAGCGTCCATCGGTCGCATAGAAGAACACCCCTGCGGTATAGCTGAGAGCCCCGGCGAGCAGCCACAGCAGTCCCTGCGTCGAAACCTTTGCGTACATAGGTTCGGCGGCAACCAGCATGAGCCAGCCCATAAGCAGGTACATGCCGGTTGAAATGACCGGATGCCCCATTCTTTTGAGTATCCTCAAAGTCATTCCGATGGTGGCCAGTCCCCAGATGATTCCGAACAAGGTCCAGCCCCACGCTCCGTGCAGGACTCCCAGGGTGAAGGGCGTATAGGTTCCCGCAATGAGCAGGTAGATCATGAGGTGATCGATCTGGTGAAAAATGCTCTTGAGTCCCGGTTGTTGCAAAGCATGATAGAGGGTGGATGCAAGATAGAGCAGGATCATGCTTGCGGCGAAGACGGAAGTTCCGACGATATATCCCAACTCGCCATGCCGTACCGCGTGTTCAATGAGTACCGGTGTGCCGACCAGTGCCGTGATGAAGCCGATGCCGTGAATGGTGCTGTTGGCGATTTCTTCGCTGCGCGATTGTTCGCGTTCGGTTGACGGGGGCGGGGTAGTCACTTCATTCCATTTCGTTCAGGGAGGAATGATGAGGTAACGTTATATGCATGGCTATGCGTTCTTCTGCGCCTGCTGCAGCGCTTCTGCAAACACTTCAACCGGTTGCGCGCCGGAGATGCCGGATTTCTCGTCGAACACAAAGAACGGCACGACGGTAATGCCGAATTTCGCCGCGCGTGCTTCGTCAGCCCGCACTTCGTTCGAATAGGCGCCGCTTTTGAACATCGCCAGCGCCTCGCCTTCCGCAATGCCGAACTCCGGCGCAAGGCGCGCCAGCGCGGCTCGATCGCCAACCGGCAGCGATTCGGAAAAATACCCATGCATGAGACGTTCTGCGGCGCGCTCGCCCAATTGCCGGGAGGCAGCCAAATGCAACAGGCGGTGAGCATCGAAAGTGTTGCCGGGGCGGGCACTGGACAAACGGTATTCCAGGCCGCTTTCCCTGGCGACCGAGGTGACGCGCTCGTTCATCGCCGCGGCTTCTTCCAGGCTGACGCGGTATTTCTTCGCCAGATATTCGCTTAGCGTGCCCTCGCGCTGGCTCGGCGCGTCGGGATCGAGTTCGAAGCTGCGCCAGATCACGTTTACCTTGTCCTTGTGCGCGAAACCGGCGAGCGCCTGTTCAAAGCGCCGCTTCCCGATGTAGCACCAGGGGCAGATGATGTCGGACCAGATTTCTACTTGCATGATTTTTTCCTTGCGGCAATGCCCCTATTCACGGGCCACGATTCGTTATTCGAGAACGCCCCGATTCTACTCCCGGCGCTTGCCCTCAGGTTATTGTTTGCCCTTACAATAGGGCCACTCATGATCGCCTACCTCATCCGCCGCATCCTATACGCCGTGCCTATCCTCATCGGGGTGAACCTGCTCACCTTCGCACTTTTCTTTGTGGTGAACACGCCGGACGACATGGCGCGCATGCAGCTCGGCATCAAGCGCGTGACGCAGGAAGCCATCCAGAGCTGGAAACAGCAGCACGGATACGACAAGCCGCTAATGATCAACGACCATGCGAACGGAATGGATAAGATCACCGACACCATCTTCTGGCAGAAATCCGCCGGCATGTTCGTGTTCGATTTCGGTTATGCCGACGACGGGCGCAACATCAGCCGCGAAATCGCCGCGCGCATGGGGCCGAGCCTGGCCATCGCGTTGCCGACTTTTCTGATCGGTCTGGTCGTGTATGTCAGCTTTGCGTTGCTGATGACCCTGTTCCGAGCCACGGCCCTGGATATGGCTGGGGTGGCTTTGTGCGTATTCCTGATGTCGGTTTCCGGTTTGTTCTACATCATCGGCGGACAATTCCTGGTCAGCAAGTTGTGGCATCTGGTACCCATTTCCGGCTATGCGGGCGGGATGGATGGCTTCAAGTTCGTGGTGCTGCCCATCGCCATCGGCGTGGCGGGCAGTGTCGGTTCCAGCAGCCGCTGGTACCGCACCATCTTTCTCGAGGAGATCGGCAAGGATTATGTGCGCACGGCCCGCGCCAAGGGTTTGTCCGAATTGCGCGTGTTGTTCACGCATGTGCTGAAGAACGCGATGATCCCGATCCTGACCGGTGTGGTCGTGGTCATCCCGCTGCTGTTCATGGGCAGCCTGCTCACCGAATCGTTCTTCGGCATCCCCGGTCTGGGCAGCTACACCATCGATGCGATCAACTCGCAGGATTTCAGCGTGGTGCGCGCGATGGTGTTCCTGGGTTCGGTGTTGTATATCGCCGGGCTGATCCTGACCGACATTTCATACACAATGGTCGATCCGCGGGTGAGGTTGCAATGAGTTTCATGCCCGTGATCCTGTGGAGCGATGCGCTGGTGTTCCTGTTGCTGGCCGCGGTGGTCGCGGGCGCCTGGTATGTCCGGCGGCAAGAGCATCTGCTGCTGCCGTGGAAACGGGTGGCAAAGAACAATGTAGCGATGGTGTCGCTGCTGGTGTTGTCGCTGTTCATTGTCGTCGGACTGCTGGATACGCTGCATTTCCGCATGGCATTGCCGCAAACGAACGGTGGCGGGAAGTTGTATTCGCCGGAAGTGCTGAGCGTGTTCGACAAGCTGGTCGATCCGTTGCGCACACATGTCGAGAAGACCTATTCTGCACCGTTCGCATTGACGCTATACGCCAAAGAGAGCAG
>JAJXUF010000288.1 GCA_021783175.1 Pseudomonadota bacterium | reverse complement strand
GTTTGCCGCTGGTGGTGCTGTGTTTCCTGTTCGGGGAGGTCGTCGCCCCGCCGAGCGAGCGCATGGCACAGGAATTGCGGCTGAAGGCGCAGAATGCAAAAGTCTCGGTGAAAGAATTCAGGTCGGGAGTCTGGGCAAAAGACGAGCGCAGCTTCATCAATGTCAAGAGTGTGTTGCCGGACACTTCTTTGCTGGACGTGAGTATTTACGAGTTCGATGAGCGATACCACTTGCGCAGCATCACCTCTGCAGAGCGAGCCTCGTATCTGGAAGATACTCGCTGGCAACTCGAAGGCGTGAGGGAAACGCGCTTCGATAGCCGGGGCGCCTCCATTGACAACCGGCCGGTCGCGGAATGGCATTCCACTTTGAATCCCGACATCCTGAGCGTGCTGCTGGTGGTGCCCGAGCAGATGTCGGCCTGGAATTTGTATCAATATACGGGGCATTTGCGCGAGAACCACCAGAAGACGGTGCGATACGAGATCGCGATGTGGAACAAGATGGTTTACCCGTTTGCGGTACTGGTGATGATGATGCTTGCTTTGCCGTTTTCCGCCTATCAACGGCGCGAGGGCGGTATCGGCGGCAAGATATTCATGGGCATCTTGCTGGGTTTGAGTTTTCACTTCGTCGGCAGGCTGTTTGCCAACGTGGGCGCCTTGAACGAGTGGTCGCCCGTGTTGAGCGCCACAGCGATGAGCTGGATGTTCCTGGCGCTGGCGTTGGGGATGCTCTGGCGCACCGAGCGGCGCTGATGGGTATTATTGGGCCGGACTGGCTGGCGGGACTTCGCTGACTGCCTGCTGTTCGCGAACCATTTTTTTCACGGCCTCGCGCTTTTCTGCCGGCAATTTCTTGTATGCCTTGTATTTCTCCCGGGCGCGTTTTCGTTGTTCCGGAGTCAGCTTGCTCCATGCTTCCAGGCGCGAATGCAGCCGCTGCTGTTGCTGCGCATTGAGCTTGGGATAACGTTGGGCATATGCCAGAAAATTAGCTTGTTGCTGTTCGGACAAAGAGTTCCATGTGCCGGACAGCGGAGCAAGCGCTTCTTTTTGCTGAGGATTAAGTCTCTCCCACGGTTTGGCATGGGCGGACATCGGCAGGCAGGCGGCAGCAAAAAACAGTGCTATCAGGCAATTGCGAAGCAAAGCAGGCATCAGGATGTCCGTAAGGGGCTAATCGACAAACATGTCAACGGGCAGATCGTCCGTCAATATGGCGATATCGATGTCGCTGTGGTCGTGTTCGTAGGTGCGCTCCCAGTAGGTCAGGTTGATCACCAGCAGGGACGCGACGACGCCAACGATGATCCAATTGAGGGCACGCTGGGAAAGTTGCAGCTGTCCATGCAGCAAGCCATTCCGGCTTACCCAAGCGGGGGAGGCAACCCGCTGATTTTGCAAGGCATGTTGACGCGCCGTACGGAGTTCGTCGAGGGTGGGCCGATCCAGTTGCTGGGCCGCCCGGTTCAGAAGGCCGCCGATTTCCTTGTTGGATAATTTGATGTTCATGATAGGTCTATCCCCCGTTCTTTAAGTATTGCGGCAAGCGCGTGGGTGGCGCGTGAGCAGTGTGTCTTCACACTGCCTTCGGTACATCCCATGACCGCTGCTGTCTCCGCAGTGTCCATTTCCTCCCAGTAACGCAGCAGGAAGGCTTCGCGTTGACGAGCCGGCAGTTTGCCCAGTGCTTCCTCGATCGCCGCGATAATCTGGGATTGCGCCAAGTCCGCCTCAGGACGTGCCGGCTGGCTGGCGTTGTCCTCATCCTGCAGGGTGTCGAGCGGGTCGAAATCCTCTCCGTCGCTTTGCGGACTGAGCGAAGACATCAGCGTCGTCCAGAACGAGCGTACCTTCTGGCGGCGGTAATAGTCGCGTATGGTGTTCTGCAGGATACGCTGGAACAGCATGGGGTATTCCTCGGACGGATGGTCGCCGTAGCGCTCGGCGAGTTTCATCATCGCATCCTGCACGATATCCAGCGCCACATGCTCGTCGCGCACGGCAAATTGCGCCTGCTTGTAGGCGCGCCGTTCGACCTGGGCGAGGAATTCGGAAAGTTGCTGTGGCGTGGACAGTTTCGGCGGCTCCGGGATGTTCGGCGCGGATACTAGCAAATTCCCGCGTCAAATAGGGATTTTGCCGTTCCTGAGGCGCTGCAGGGGTTGACCAAAACGCAGCCAGCCTTTATCTTGCGCGGTCTTTCATTTGATTTATCAAGGTAGCGTGTTCATGGAACTCACGGGCGCAGAAATAACCATTCGCTGTTTGCAGGAAGAAGGGGTCGAATACGTATTCGGCTATCCTGGCGGCGCGGTGCTTTTCATCTATGACGAGCTGTTCAAGCAGGAGCAGGTCAAACACGTGCTGGTGCGCCACGAGCAGGCTGCCGTGCATGCTGCTGACGGCTATGCCCGCTCCACCGACAAGGTCGGTGTGGCGCTGGTGACTTCCGGTCCCGGCGTGACCAATGCCGTCACCGGCATCGCCACCGCTTATATGGATTCCATCCCGATGGTCGTAATCAGCGGCCAGGTGCCGACCAGTTATATCGGTGAAGACGCCTTCCAGGAGGTGGATACGGTCGGTATCACGCGCCCTTGTGTTAAACACAACTTCCTGGTCAAGGATGTCAGAGACATTGCCAGCACGATGAAGAAAGCCTTCTATCTGGCGAAGAGCGGACGCCCCGGCCCGGTATTGGTGGATATTCCCAAAGACGTGTCACAGCACAAGACCGAATACTCCTATCCCGCGACGGTCAATATCCGCTCATATACCCCGCAGACCCATGGCGACATCGGGCAGATCAAGCGCGCAGCCCAGCTCCTGCTGGAAGCCAAGCGCCCGATGGTGTACGCAGGCGGCGGTGTAGTGCTGTCCGACGCATCAAAACAACTGACTGAGCTGGTGCGCCTGCTGGGTGTGCCCTGTACCAACACGCTGATGGGGCTGGGCGGCTATCCGGCGGACGACAAGCAATTCGTCGGCATGCTTGGCATGCACGGCACTTACGAGGCCAACCTCGGCATGCAGAACTGCGATGTGCTGCTGGCTGTCGGGGCGCGTTTCGACGACCGCGTGATCGGCAATGTCGGACATTTCAATTCGGTGCCGCGCAAGATCATCCATATCGACATCGATCCGGCGTCCATTTCCAAGCGCGTGAAGGTGGACGTGCCTATCGTCGGCGATGTGGCGCATGTGCTTGCCGATTTGCTCTCGGTGCTGAACAGCAGTAAGCAAAAGCCCGATGCGGCGGCGCTGAAGGACTGGTGGAAACAAATCGACGAGTGGCGCAGCGCAAATTCGCTCGCCTACAAAAATTCGAGCGAAGTTATCAAGCCGCAATACGTGATCGAGCAGCTGCACAAGCTGACGCACGGC
>JAJXUF010000010.1 GCA_021783175.1 Pseudomonadota bacterium | reverse complement strand
GCAGTTGGTCAAATCAGACAGCGAGCGTCTGCACGATGAACTTAACAAGGTGCGCCTGCTGAGTCTTACTGACGAATTCACAGCGTTGCCAAACCGGCGTGCCTTCATGCGTCGGCTCGAGGACGAAATCGGGCGTGCGCAGCGTTATGGCACGCCGCTCGCCCTGGCAATCATGGATCTTGACCAATTCAAGGCCATCAACGATAGCCTGGGGCATGCTGCCGGTGACCAGGTGTTGAGACATTACGCCAATGACGTGTTATCGATATTCCGCCATCACGACATGGTGGCCCGATATGGCGGCGAGGAGTTTTCAGTGTTGTTGCCCAACACGGGACAGGAAGGCGCCAGTTGCGCGCTGCGCAAGGTGCAGCAACGAGTGGCCCATGGTTCCTGTGAACATAACGGACAACGCCTCACGTTGCCGACATTTTCCGCGGGACTAACCTTGTATCTGCCCGGCGAATCTCCGCACACCCTGATTGACCGGGCTGATAAAGCCTTGTATCGCGCTAAACGCCTGGGGCGCAATCGTGTCGAGATCGGCGATCCCGCTTTGGCCCCCGACTCACGACCGGAAAAATACAACGGCGGCTGATCGGACAGGCTGCGATTACGAGCCGTTGGACAGGTTTCGCATCCACCGTGGACGGTGCGTGCGCAAATCTTCCAGATACAGATAGATGACTGGCGTAATGTACAGCGTCAGGAACTGGGACAATAGAAGTCCACCCACCACAGCAAGTCCCAGAGGGCGTCGCGCCTCTGAGCCCGTGCCGAAGCCGAGCGCAATCGGGAAGGTGCCCATCAGGGCCGCCATGGTAGTCATCATGATCGGTCGGAACCGAATCAGGCAGGCCTCGTAAATTGCTTCCAGCGGCGTCTTGCCCTGATTACGTTGTCTGTCAAGCGAGAAGTCGATCATCATGATTGCGTTCTTTTTCACAATGCCGATAAGCATGATGATGCCGACAAATGCATAGAGGCTGAGATCCACATGGAACAGAAGTAGGGTCAGCAGAGCGCCGACGCCCGCGGCTGGCAGACCCGAGAGGATGGTCAGTGGATGCACAAAACTCTCGTAGAGAATTCCTAGCACGATGTAGACAACCAGCATGGCAATAATCAGCAGTACGCCGAGCCCCTTGAGCGATGACTCGAATGCCTTGGCGGTGCCCTGCAGACTTCCAATGATCGACTCAGGCATTCGCAGCTCCCGCTGCGCCGCATGAATAGCGTCAACTGCACTGCCCAGAGACATCCCTGGAGCGAGATTGAACGACAGGGTCACGGACGGTAGTTGCCCTTGATGATTCACGGTCAGCGACTGGATTCCCTGTCTGACAGTTGCGACCGCGTCGAGCGGGACAAGGGTGCCGTTGGCTGCGCGCACATAGAGTTGGGATAGAGCACGAGGACTGTTCTGGTATTGCGGTGCGACTTCGAGGATCACCTGGTACTGGTCGGATGCGGTATAAATTGTCGAGACCTGTTCAGTACCGAAGGCGCTGGTCAGCGCGCTCTCGATCTGCTGCATGGTAAGGCCGTAAACCGCAGCTTTATTGCGATCGACGCTGACAATGGTCGCCGAGCCTCCGTTCTGCAGGTCTGTGGCCACATCCTGCAGGCCTGGTATCTTGCGCATCCGCTCTTCGAAAATCGTCGACCATTTGTACAGCTCGTCGAGATCAGAGTCCTGCAGCGTATACTGATACTGCGCCTGGGTTAGCTGGCCGCCAATCCGAATGGGCGGGGGGTTCTGCATGAACACCTGGATTCCAGGAATAGCGGCGAATTTCGGGCGCAATGCCTGGATCAGCTGATCAGCGCTGAGTGGACGCTGTGACGGCGGCTTAAGGTGCATGAACACCAGACCGGTATTGCCGGTTGCGCGCGGACCGCCAGCCCCGACGAAGGACATGAACGCCTCGATGTTCGGATTGTCTTTCAAAACCGCCATGACTTCTTTCTGGTGCGCTTTCATTGATTCAAAGGAGATGTCCTGCGCGCCTTGAGTGAAGGCGATAACCTCGCTGATGTCTTCGCTTGGCAGGAATCCTTTGGGGATTGCGACGTACAACAGGACTGTTCCAATCACCGTTACAAAGAATATGGCAAGGACGCTGCCACGGTGCCGCAAGGTGATCGCAAGACTCTTCTCGTAGGCGCGGTAAACGGACTCGAGCACGCGCTCAGCCACCATGAAAAGACGTCCATGACTCTCGCGCAGCGCAGGGCGCACGAAGCGGCTGCTCATCATCGGTGTGAGAGTCAGAGAGACGAAGCCGGACACGAGAATGGCAACGACGATGGCGACTGCGAATTCATGCAGCAGTCTGCCCACAATGCCGCCCATAAAAAGCACCGGAATGAAAACCGCAGCGAGCGACAATGTCATGGATATGATGGTGAAGCCGATTTCGCGCGATCCCAATATCGCCGCCTGCAGAGGATTTTCGCCCGCTTCTATGTGGCGCACGATGTTCTCCAGCATGACGATCGCATCGTCGACGACGAAGCCGACGGACAGCGTTAGCGCAAGCAAAGAGAGGTTATCCAGGCCATAACCCAGCAGTTCCAGCACGCCGAAGGTGCCGATAACGGAGATCGGCAGGGCCAGACTGGGAATAATCGTGGCAGATGCGTTGCGCAAAAACAGGAAGATCACAAGGATCACCAGGCAGCCGGCTAGTATAAGAGTGAACTGAACCTCGGCTATGGAAGCTCGGATCGACTGCGAGCGATCGAAGAGGACCGTCATGTGAATGGCCGGCGGCAGCTGGCTCTGGAATACCGGAAGGATTTTTCTGATGGCGTCGACTGTGGCGATCGTATTTGTGCCCGGCTGGCGCTGGATGGCGAGCACGATGGCGCGCTGTCCGTTGTACCAGCCCGCGATGCGCGTGTTTTCCACGCTGTCAACAATCTGTCCCAGTTGTTGGAGTCGGACGGGAGCGCCGTTACGGTAGGCAACAATCAGCGGCCGGTAGGCGGCGGCATCGTTCAGTTGTCCGTTGGCGCGAATGGTTTGCGCCTGGTACGGTCCGTCGAGAGAACCGGTCGGTAGATTGACATTGGCGTGCTGGATCGCCGACGCCACCTCGTCGATGCCGATACCGCGGCTCGCCAGAGCCAGCGGATCGACCTGAACGCGCACGGCGTACTTTTGCGAACCATAAACGACAACCTGCGCGACACCGCTGACAGTCGACAGCCGTTGGGCGAGCATCGTTTCTGCGTACTTGTCGACTTGAGACAGCGGTAGCGTGGGTGAATACATTGCCACGTAAAAAATTGGAAAATCGGCCGGATTTACCTTGCGGAATGACGGCGGGTTTGGCATGCCGGGAGGCAGCTTGCCGAGTGCGGCGGAAATTGCGGCCTGTACATCCTGCGCTGCAGCATCAATGTTGCGGTCGAGACTGAACTGAAGCGTGATCTGGGTTGTTCCTTGAGCGCTGGTCGACGTCATGGAGTCGATACCGGCGATTGTCGAAAACTGCCCTTCAAGGGGTGTCGCGACCGACGAGGCCATCGTTTCCGGGCTCGCCCCAGGGAGATTGGCCGAGACGGAGATAGTCGGAAAATCGACGTTGGGCAATTCGCTGACCGGGAGCGCGCGATACGCGATCACGCCAAAGATGAGGAACCCTGCCATGAGCAGGGTTGTCATGACCGGCCGGCGTATACACAACTCTGGCAGATTCATCTGTTTGCGTCAGTCGCAGAACTTGCCTTATCAGGCGTCACGCGTGCTCCGGGGTAGAGCCGTAATTGGCCATCGGTAACTACTTCTTCGCCCGGTTGCAAGCCGCCGTCAATGACGGTATCGCCGCCGGCACTGGCCTGCGCAGTTACATAGCGTACTTCAACTGTCTTGTCAGGTTTGACCACATACACGTAGCTGCCCTTAGGACCGCGCTGAATCGCCTGCGTGGGAACGACCAGGGCATTTGGCAGCTGCTTCAGTGCCAAGGCGACATTAACGAACTGGCCGGGAGTCATCGATCGACCGTCGTTGGCAAAAGTCGCCTTGAGCTGAATTGTTCCGGTAGTGGCGTCGACGGCATTGTTCACGAAGCTCAAGTGGCCGACGATGGGTTTGGCAGCATCGCCTGCAGGCCGCGCTTCGACATTGACTGTGCCTGAGGCAAGTTCGTGCTGGATTTGGGGCAGATTCTCCTGCGGTACCGAGAAGGTTACGTAAATTGGCTGCACCTGATTGATTACTACCAGCGTCGTGTCGTTGTTCTTGACCAGGTTACCTGGGTAAATGAGGATGCTGCCGGCCAGCCCATCGATAGGCGAGCGTATGCGCGTATAACCGAGTTGCAGACGCGCCAGCTGTACCGCCGCCTGGTCGGCGTCGACGCTCGCGCCCAGCGCGTCTGCGGTGGCTTTGTCGGTATCGTATTTTGCCTGAGCGATGAATCCCTTCTGCACAAGATCGGCGTCGCGCCTCGTTTGCAGGCGCGCGTTTTCGAATTGCGCTTGGTCGCGCGCCAGGACGGCCTGTGCTTGATCTAGCTGCGCCTGAAACGGCTTCGGGTCCAGATCAAAGAGCAATTCGCCACGCCGCACCATCTGCCCCTGGCGAAATCCCGCTTTCAGAATCTGACCATCGATACGCGATTTGACGGTAACGGTCGAGTACGCCTCCACCGTGCCGATGGCATCAAGCTTGAGCGTAACGGTCTTGCGCGAGATTGCCTGCGTGGTGACCGGAGCCGGCGGCATGCCCTGTCTTTTTTTTGCGTCCGCGGCGGACTCACGGTGCCGGTGTATGAAATATCCGCCAAGCAATGCTGCCACTACTAGGATTGCGATGCCGATACCCAAACGCTTCATGCTTTTTTTCCACAGTAGAACAAAGGCGGCGAAATTATCGCATGAAATTCACGCCGGACAGCAATTCATTAATGCAGGCGCGGCGGCTGTTCCGGATCGACCCCCAAATGTATTACCGGCAGCCTTGCCTGCAATGTATATTGTTAACCCCGTTACTTATCCGGGATACGGCCCTGTTACGTGATTTGGATTTTGCCGGGCGATTCTAATTCATGAATTGCCCCCAACCTTGCGCAGGAGACTCCTTTGAAGCCCCCGCGGCTGCATGGCCGACACTGAGCGATTCGCAGTTCCAGGCTCTCGCGAATATTGCCCATGCTCTTGATAACATAGCCCAGATCGCGCGACGCCATGATCATTGAGACGGGCAGTCTGGCGAAAAAATGATTGCCGCCATGGCAAATCAAAAATTGTAAAAATTTGTAAAGAAGGTAGCCGCGGTTAGGGTTGAGCACTGCATGCGTCTGCAGCTGACGGCGATTAAATGAGGCCTTGCTGTGCTACTGGCATCCGCCGCAAAGACCGTTAGGAAGGGTGGAATGAAGATTACCTTTTTTGGGGCGGCGCGCGAGGTGACGGGTTCCTGCTTTCTGGTGGAATCCGAGCAGGTGCGATTTCTCGTCGATTGCGGTCTGCATCAGGGTGGCGCGTGGGCGGCGGAGCGAAACTTTCAACCGTTGGCTTTCGATCCGCGGTCGATCGACTTTGTTCTTCTGACGCATGCGCACCTCGATCACAGCGGCTTGTTGCCCAAGCTGAGTCTGGCGGGATACGCAGGACCTGTGTTCACGACGGATGCCACTGCCGATTTACTCGAGATCATGTTGCCGGACAGTGGCCATTTGCAGGAAGTTGAGGCGCAGCGTGCGCTGCGCCATCCGGGTGCAAATGACCGTACGCCTGGAGCCGGCACACCGCTCTACACCGCGGCCGATGCCGTGGCCAGTCTTGCGCAAGTGCATCGTGTTAAGTATGACCGTCCGATTGACCCTCACCCACAGGTTCGTTGCACGTTCCGCGATGCTGGACATATTCTCGGTTCGGCAATAATCGAAGTGTGGCTCAGAGAGGGTGGCGAAAGCCGCAAACTCGTATTTTCCGGCGACCTTGGGCAGCCAGGCCGGCAGTTGTTGCACGATCCGACGCTAATTCCGGAGGCCGATGTCCTGTTGGTAGAATCCACTTACGGCAATCGCGCTCATCGGAGTCTGGCGGCGACATTGGATGAATTCGTCTATGCCGTGAACCATACTTTGCACGAGAAAGGCGGCAATGTGATTGTGCCGGCGTTCGCTGTCGGGCGTACTCAGGAGATACTTCATTATTTCAATTTACTGACTCGGCAGGGTCGATTTCACGATCTGCTCATCTATGTGGATTCTCCGATGGCGACAGCGGCGACCCAAATCACGATGCGCCACCTGGAAATTCTCGACGCGCAGACGCAACGCCTTGCCACTTCTCGCGACGCGCATTTCGCAGAAGCGAAGATCCGATTCGTTGAAACCGTGCAGGAATCAATGGCGTTAAACAACGTTCACTCGGGCGCAATCATCGTATCTGCGAGCGGCATGTGCGACGGCGGCAGGGTGAAGCATCACTTGCGCCACAATATCGGCTCGGCGCAGAACACGATCCTGATCACCGGCTTTCAAGCACAGGGCACATTGGGTCGGCGCCTCGTCGACGGCGCCAAGAGTGTGCACCTTTTTGGCGAAGAGGTTACGGTGCGTGCCGAGATCTTCACGTTGGGCGGGTTTTCGGCCCACGCCGATCAACCCGCGCTGTTGCGGTGGTTGCGTTCCTTCAAGCGTTCGCCAGGCCAGACCTTCATTGTGCATGGAGAACAGGATATTGCGCTGGCATTTGCGGAAGAAGTGAAGACGCAGCTTGGATGGAACGTCAGTGTGCCGAACTTTGGCGATAGTGTGCAATTTTAAGGAGGACTGGGGCTATGCCGAAAAATGGTCGCGATATATCCCGCGAAAAATGGGATGCGCTGGTCGAGGAACTCAAACGCAGTCCGTCATACCGCCTGGCTTACGAGGACGCCGAATATCTTGATAGCGACGAGGCCAGGCCTGTGCGCCTGCAGCTCGAATTGATGAAGCCCGATGCTTTCATGCGTCGACACAATATCCGATCTACCGTCGTGGTGTTTGGCAGCACGCGCATTATGGCGCCCGATGTGGCGCGCAAGCAGCTCGACGAGCTTCTGGCGCAGGAGCATGCACGGCCGGACGATGTCTCGCTTCGCGCGGCCGTAGCGCGGGCACGCGCCAATCTGGAACGTTCACGTTACTACGACGAGGCGCGGCATTTTGCGTCGATCATGTCGCGTGAATTTCAGCACGAGCATCGACGCGACTTTGTCGTGTCAACGGGCGGAGGGCCGGGCATCATGGAAGCTGCCAACCGCGGGGCCCATGATGTCGATGCTCGAAGTGTCGGTCTGAACATCACGCTGCCGCACGAGCAGGTTCCTAACCCATTCATTACACCCGACTTGTGCTTCCGCTTTCACTACTTCGGGTTGCGCAAGATGCACTTTCTGCTGCGCGCGCGAGGGCTTGTGGCGTTTCCCGGCGGCTACGGAACTCTGGACGAGCTTTTCGAGGCGCTGACTCTAATTCAGACCCGCAAGATTAGGCGCATTCCCGTCGTTCTGGTAGGCAAGTCCTACTGGAAGCGAGCGGTAGATTTCGACTTCCTGGTGGATGAGGGGATGATCGACCCCGTCGATATTAACCTTTTCACCATAGTGGATACTGCGGAGGAGGCTGCTTCTGCACTACAGACCTATTACCAGGGAGCCCCCACGTGACGGCCGCTCGCCTGGTCTCGGGCAAATAATTGCATGGTAAACGCGGCCCGGGTCTGCGCCGGCAGGTCTTGTGCCGATATCGCCGGAAAGAGCGATGTTCGGTGAACCGCAATCTGATCGCTCTTATAACTGACGCCTCCGTGCTGTCATCGACGTTTTCAGCCGGGCGCCGGCGACCTGGCGCATCTACAGATTCTTCGCGTATTCGCCCGGCGTCACTCCTAGAATCCGTTTGAAATGACGCGTGAAATGGCTCTGGTCGCAGAAACCAAGCTCCCTGGCCACCAATGCCGCGGACAGTCCCGTTCGCAACAACGTGCGTGCCCGTTCGATCTTCAGCTGAAGCTGATAGGCATGCGGCGGCAACCCGAATCGGCGCTGAAAGGCGCGAATGAGCCGAAACCGCGCCAGCCCGGCTGCAGCCGCCAGCTCATCGAGGCTGACCGGATTGCCAATGCGGTCGCGCAGATAGTCCCGTGCGCGCATCACAGCGGCCGGCTCATCCTTGGCATTGACGGATGGAGGCGGACGCTCTGCATGGGCAAGCAGCTTCCGTAACACAACGGCCTGCAGGGTCTGAAGTTCCAGCAAGTCGGTGCCGCCATGCTCGGCCGCCTCGCCGAGCCGCCACACTGCCGCGGTGAGTCCTGGATCGTCGGCCTGTGCCCGGCACAGATGGACGACGCCCGACATGCCAAGCTCTCTGGCCGCTTCCGCCACCGCGGCTGGCGGAATCTGCGCCACCTTGAACTCCGCACCGGGCGGAACGGCGAGGGTGCGGTGCAGTTCCCCCGGCTCCATCAGCATCAATCCCGGGCCAGGGCTCGTGTGGGTGCGCCCGCGATAGCGCCAGGACTGGCCCCACAACCGCACGCCGGCGCAAAGGGCGTACGTCTCATGATAAACCGTCCACAAGTGTTGGGAGCGATGTGCGATCAGATACTCCCATCCGCCTAGTTCCGGTGGCCGCAACCAGATGACCTTCTCATCAGGATTATCGAGACTCATTCTGTTCTCACCGTTGTTTCTTATTCTTCTTGATTCCTGGAATGCTTGGTTCTTTTCAACCAACCCGCGGCCATCTCGCCTTCCGGCGGACGTCGTACGGAAAAACAGATCATGCTTCGAGGATCGGACAGGCATGTCCCCTGCAATTTCATTCTAGACCATCGCGTCCCCGTGTCCTTAACTTGATATCGAGCCTACCTTGAGTTTCGGATGTGCGAGCAGCTTTACACTGAAATCGGCGAATGATTCGCCGCCGAAAAGAACCGTCAGCGCAGATCCGTGAGATGACATGAAATGATGGTACGCCCAGGACAACAGGCGCAAGAACCCGCCACACCTCTGCGCATGCCACGACATTTTCACAATCTTTTCCCCCGCGTAGCTCGGACAGCTGTGGCTGCGCTGGCGATGGTGTCGCTCGGCGCCTGTGCCACCTACAACAACGCCTTGGACGCGGTCGGCTATCTGTCTTCTTCCGCAGTGGTGCTGAAGGTTCCGTACGAGCGACAGCCGACCGAAGACCTCTGCGGTCTAGCGGCAGCCGACATGGTAGGCGGCTACTACGACGCGCCCATTGTTTCGCAGGCGCGCCAAAAACTGGAACGGCAGGCCGATATCCACGGGGGCATCACCGGCGGCGACCTGCGGACCGCCTTCGTGCAATCGGGATATCAGGCCTTCCTGTTTCCGGGTGACCTGCACCGTGATGCCGCTGGGCTGTTGAGAAACCTCGACCGGGGTCGGCCGCTCATCGTCATGTACACATCCGGGCCCGCTTCCGTGGGGCACTATGTGGTGCTCGCGGGCTACGACCCGCGTCGGCGCACATTCCTCGTGCTGGACCCACGCCTCGGCCGACGCGTGGAGAGCCGCCGAGACTTTCGGCACCGCTGGACGCCAAGCGGCCACTTCACGCTGCTCGCCATGCCTGCGAATTTGCAGCCACGGACTGCCCAGGTTCACTGAATTTCTCATGCACCAACCGATCCATCACATAACAGAAGGAGAACCCGCATGAAACGTTCGGCTGTCGCGTTAGCAGTCCTTAGTGTGTGCGCGGCAACGGCCAAGGCGGCAACCGTTGCCCCGCTTCCCGTCCTTCCTGCACCGGCGGCGGAACACGTGGTGCCGCTCAGCCATACGGAAATCACCTTTCTGCAAACGCGGGAAGCCTCAAGCCAAGCACTGCTTAACCGCAGCGGGGCGGGATGTGTCCTCGCCCCCTTCGGTCATCATGGAAAAATTATCCAAAATTGTTCAACCCCTGCTTCGGCATTCGGCATGGGCTGCGTGCCCGGCCTTCTCCTCGGCGGGCTCGTCGGCAGCTTTTGGGGCCTCACCTGGGTGGCCATCGATGCCGGTGGAGGCTGTCTGCTCACAGGCGCTTGGAATTACAGCTATGTACACAGCGCCCATCGCGCGGACCCGGACTGGCAGTAACCTGTTCGGTGGCGATGGAGGGCGCCAGTCTCCTTGAGCATCGTCCGTGAGACGGAGACCCGAAGACCGTATTGGTGTTAGCGATCGAGGACCATCGCGGCGTTGTGGGACCGCGTGATAAGGCGCGGCATGCGTCGTACCGGGTCGGTTTGCCCAGCCGCCGGCCGCGCAACTTCGACTGCGGGAATGGTGTCTTTCGGTCGCGCTCAGTCTTATATAGAGGAGAGAAAAGCAATGAAGACGAAAACACTTTGGCAAGTCGCAATCCTGTTGTCCGGCATCGCGGTGCTGGCTGTAGCCGAGGCCTATTCTCTCAGCTGTGAGGCAGACGCCTGCAAGGTGTATTGCGGCAACCATCAATACGCGGGAACGATGTATTGGAACGGAAGTGTGTGGTCGGACGGCATCCGATCGGACAGGGACAAGAACGTGGTGGCTCGGGAAATCGTGGCGGCCCAGGGGACGGCCTGTCAGTAAGCAAGATTGACGAGCCCTCAGGCGCCGGCCGCACGGTGGCGCGCGCCCATGACGCGTCGTCGCGTCATCTTCCTCGGGTCAATGGATCAAGTCGTTGCAGCCGGTTCTCGGCAAGCATCTGGATCGGTCAGTACTCGACGACAGCAGCGGGGCGTCCGGGACCCGAGCCGGATTTTCGGCTTACCGAGTCGAGCAGTCGTCCTAATGACATTCAATCATTCCGTATGAAAAGAGTGAGACGGCAAGCGCCCCCAAGAAGACAGAAATCCGCAGCCACCATGAATTGATCGCCACCACCACCGGGGACCGGACACGAACTAACGAACCTACGGCACAACCGAAGGAGGCCTGATGAAGAAGTACCCGTACCTGCTGGCCACGCTCGCCTACGTCGTAGTCTGGACACTCACGTTCAGTTTTCTCGAGTGGAACGCCTTCCTTGTTCTGGGGCTTCTGGTTGCCTTTGCCTATGGCGCCGGGCAGATTTACGAATTGTACTTCCGCGATCACGTGACTTTGAGCGCCGATTCGTCGGCGGTCCCCGCGGCCGGCCTCACGGCCGTCATTGCCACCGCAGCGCTAGTGAGACTCGGAATGCTGCCGGCCGGCGGCCGGACCTACCTCGCAGTCGCAATTCGCTTCTTTGTGGCCTTCGGAGCGGGACATCTTTGCGTATTGGGCAGCGCGCTCCTCATGGACCGGCTGTGGCCCGCCAAATCCAGATAGGCCTGTGAAGCGAAGATATTTGACAGCTCTGTTGTTCCTCCACCTGGCCCTCCTGGGTGGCTCTCTCTCATGGGCGGCCTCCGCTCCGCGTCCGGTCCACGAGATCGCCTTCGTGGTCCAGGAGTCCACGCAGTTGAATCTGGCGGAACTGAGCATCGGCGTGGGTTACGTCGGTTACGGCGCCTATATTGACGACAAGGGTGTCCGGCAGAATGGGCTTCACGCGAGCCTCGCCATATCAATCGAAACCAGACCACCCCTACACCAGACACCAGACGTGCATAAGGGGCAGGTCATCCTGGTGGACGGCTACCGGATCACCATTGTGGACATTTCAACAGAAAGCCGCGGAGCTGTCGTCCTGGAGGTAACCAAGGAAAACCGTGGCCCAGAGAGCATCGGCGGCCACGGTGCTCCTTGACCGACTGCTGCACCATGCCATCGTGATCGCGATCGAGGGCATTTCCTACCGGCTGCGCGAACATGCGGCGCTCGTGCCTGAGGCGCTGCGCGCGGCGACGCGTCCCGTGCGAGAACCGCCGCCCGAGACCAAACGTCGTGGACTGAAGACAAGAAAAAACCCGCACTTAGGCGGGTTCAGTGGATGTGGCTGGACGTCTTAAAACAGATTAATGGTGGAGGCGGCGGGAATCGAACCCGCGTCCGCAAGTCCTCCGCCGTCCGGTTCTACATGCGTAGTCTGTCTTCGATTTAACTCGCCGTTTTCCGACAGACAGGAAAAGCGGAAAGCTTAGCCTGCTTCTGTTTAGCGCGAGCCCAACAGGCACGGACCTACGCGATCCCGTGTAATCGACCTCTCGTTCCCGGCCCACGGGCGAAACGTAGGAGAGAGGTTAGCGGGGATTAAGCCGCTAAGGCGTAGTTGTCGTCGTTGGCAACTATAACTTTGCAGCTGGATTTGCGAGGAACTCTGCACCTCGGCATGCTCCGGAGGTTTCGCGACCCACGTCGAAGCCGTGTCGCCCCCAAAAGTGTCGATATCCGTTGTCTGTGGTACAGAACACGGATGTCGTACTACACAACAGTATAAACCCATTAGTGGTTTAGCGTTACATGCGGACGGATTAGCGGGATTTCAAGGCGCGCTGTGCCTCGCGATCCTGCTCCCGTTCTTTGAGAGTGGCACGCTTGTCATGCAGTTGCTTGCCCTTGGCCAGCCCGATCTCGAGCTTCGCCTTGCCCCGTTTCCAATAAAGGGAGAGGGGTACGAGCGTGTATCCTTTGCGCTCCACCGAGCCGATAAGCCGGCTTATTTCCTCGGCATGCAGCAAAAGCTTGCGGGTACGCGTCGGGTCGGGGTGCACGTGGGTGGAAGCGGAGGTAAGCGGCGAAATATGGGCGCCGAATAGATAGACCTGCCCATCCTTGACGATTACATAGCTTTCCTTGAGCTGGACGCGGCCGGCCCGCAGGCTTTTTACTTCCCATCCTTCGAGCGCCAGACCGGCTTCGTATTTGCTTTCGATGAAGTAGTCGTGCCACGCCTTCTTGTTCTGCGCAATCGAGCTGGATCCGGACTGGGTGGCTTTTTTGCTCATTTGGGTAAGGGCGGGCGATATCGGTGCTGGATGTTAACTTATAATAACAGTTAACATGCGCATTTTTTTACCCGCCGTCCATCCAGCAGTGAAAGAATGGCTAGAATAAAAGCGGTCAAGCCTGTGCATGGCCAATGGTCCTCGTCCGGCGTATTTGTTCTCGCCGCGTCCGGATTTGCCATTGGCCTGCGCAACATCTGGCAGTTCCCCTACGACGCCGTGCAATACGGCGGCGGTGCGTTTATTGGAACGTACGCCGTTTTCGTGTTTCTGCTCGGCCTTCCGCTGATGATTGGCCAGTTGATGGCCGGCCGCCTTGGGCGCTTGTCGCCAGTCAACACCGTGCGTGATCTCGTCAGACGTGGGCGCCACTCGCATGGCTGGGTTTGGCTCGGGGCATTGAGCGTGGCGGTTGGGTTCCTGGTATTGTCCTACTACAGCGTAATCGCTGGCTGGCTTCTTGCCTATGTTGCGCGCTCAGCCGCCGGCATACTTAACGATCTGAATGCCGACAGCGCCGCAAACGTTTTCTCCGCCTTCGTCAATCACCCCGAAAAGCAGTTGTTTTGGCACAGCCTGTTCATGGCCATGACGATGGTGGTCGTGGGGAATGGCGTGCGCCAGGGTCTGGAGCGGGCAGTCAAAATCGTTGTGCCTCTGTTGCTTGTACTGCTGGTTGCGCTTGCCGTCTATTCCTCCATCGTTGGAGACATGGTTCATTGTGTCGACTACTTCTTCTTGCCTGATTTCCTGAAACTGTCCGGCAAAGGGGTGTTGACGGCGCTGGGCGATGCCTTTTTCAGTCTCGGTCTCGGTACTGGCGCAATGATGATTTACGGTGCCTATCTGCCGGAGACTACATCAATAGCGCGTGTCGCTTCGCTGGTGGTGCTGATCGATACCGCCGCAGCCGTTGTGGCGGGTTTGGCCGTGCTGCCCGTGATTTACGCCGCAGGCGGCACGCCATCGTCGGGGCCCGCGCTTGTTTTCCAGGGCCTGGCGGCGGCGTTCGATCCGCTGCCGTTCGGCCGAGTCATGCGCGTTTTATTCTTCGTACTCCTTGTGTTGGTGTCCTGGATGTCGAGCATCGCCCTTGGCGAACTATTCGTTACGTGGTTGATGGAGAGTCGCGCCCTAACTAGATTTAAGGCAAGCGTTTACAGTGGTGTAGGTGCCTGGCTGCTCGGCATCATCATGATCCTGTCCTTCAATCGTTGGAAATTTTCCTTTAGCATTCTCGGTGTGATCAAGACTCTGGGCATGTTCGATGTCACGGAAGTGCTGACATCGAGTTTTATGATGCCCGTCGTCGGCATGCTTTCTGCGCTATTTTCAGCCTGGGCCTTATCCAAGGTCATGACGCGCGAAGCACTGTCGATGCGCTCGCCATGCACCTATGATGCGTGGCTCTGGCTGAGTCGCCTGGCCGTGCCGCTGTGGCTGGTAATTGTGTTTGCCAATATGCGTCTATTCCTGTGACATCCGTCCGCAAGTCCGCTCTGCTTCCCTATAGTGCGCACGAGATGTACGTGCTTGTGGCGGATATCGAGTCCTACGGGAAGTTTCTTCCGTGGTGCGGCGGCGCTCGCATTCTGGCGCGCGAAGGCGATACGGTCACGGCGGCCATCGACATCGCTTACGGCGGAGTGCAGAAAACTTTCACAACGCGCAATCGTGTGCAGACAGATGCATCCATGGAGATGCGACTGGTCGAGGGACCGTTCCGCCACTTGCTCGGCAACTGGCGCTTTACGGCCCTGGATGAGGGCTCGTGCAAGGTCTCGTTCGATCTGGATTTCGAATTTTCCAACAGGATGCTGGCGCTGGTGATCGGCCCGGTATTCAGTCACATCGCCAACGGTATGGTCGACAGCTTCCGTCTGCGTGCAGTGGAGCTTTATGGCAGGCGCTAAGTGGCTGCACGTCGAGGTGGCCTACGCGAGCGAGTCGGAGCAGGTGATCATTCCTGTCACGGTTGCGTCCAGCGTGAGTATCGAGGAGGCGATACGTGCGAGCGGAATCCTGCAACGTTTCCCGGAAATCGATCTTGCGCGCGACGCGGTTGGGGTCTTTGGTCAAATCGCAAAGCTCGTCGATGTTGTGCATGACGGCGAGCGCATCGAGATTTACCGCAAGCTAAAGGCTGACCCCAAGGCAGTGCGCCGCCTGCGGGCCGTGCATCAGCGCGAGTCAAAACAGCGCCGGCGCTAACTGCCGTGATGCTCAGGAGGGCTGCTTAGGCGTCGGGGAAGCGTCTTTCGGCTCCCCCCCTTTGAGGTCGGCCGGGGCCAGGTCGCCGTTCGCACCTGTCAACGCATCATCCTTGAAAAACAGCGTAAGGCGGCGCTTCTCGGGCTTGCCGCCAGCCTTGCTCAGCGAATAGAAGTAATCCCAACGTTGCGGATGAAAGGGGTCGGTTATGAGCGGCGCTCCGAGCGCGAACCGTACCTGACGTTTGGTCATGCCGGGCTTGAGCTCGGCAATCATGGCTGGCGTGACGATATTTCCCTGCGGGATGTCCATGCGGTACTCGGTGAAACAGCCGGTCAGCAGCGTACCCGCGAGAAACAGCACGGCAAATACGGGAAATCTCATTTTGGAATTGCGGTGCAAGTGATTTAAACTCGGTCCATCATAACCCAGGCCGGGTAGTATATCACCCGTCGCTGCGCATTCTAATATTCCTAGGGACACTAAATGAAGTCGGACAGCACCGATCTCAAGAAGGCCGGACTCAAAGCGACTCTTCCACGACTGAAGATCCTCAGTATCTTGGAAGACGCCAAGGTGCGTCACATGTCGGCTGAAGATGTCTATAAGTCGTTGCTGGACGCGGGCGAAGAGGTGGGTTTAGCGACTGTCTATCGCGTGTTGACCCAATTTGAAACCGCGGGTCTGGTGATTCGTCACAACTTTGAGGGCGGGCGATCTGTATTCGAGCTCAATCAGGGGCACCACCACGATCATATGGTGTGTGTCGAATGCGGCAAGGTCTTTGAATTCTACGATCCGGCCATCGAGGAGCGGCAGCGCAAGGTCGCCGAAAAGGTGGGGTTCATCATGGATGAGCACTCGCTTTACATATACGGCACCTGCGAAGGCATGAAAAAAGACGGCGTCTGTTCCAAGAGGACTAAGTAGCAAGCCACCGGCTTCACCCGACTTTGTCCTGCAGCGGTCAATCCGGATTCTTCAGCTCCAGCAGCACCGCAATTTCATCGCAGTTATTGTACTTGTAGCATTTCACGCAGACCGACCATACTTTCTCCGGCAGCGAACCCATGGATACGGTCTTGAACCCGAGCTTGTGGAAGAAATCTGGCACGTAGGTGAGCGCCATGACCCGCCGCAGTCCAATGGCGCGAGCTTCTGTCACGATGCGCTGCACCAGCATCCGCCCCAGACCACGGCGTTCATAGTTTTCGTCCACCACCAGGCTTCGAACTTCACCCAGGTCTTCGGTAAATATCTCAAGCGCCGCCACAGCCACCACGCGATGTTCTGCCTCGATGACGAAGAAGTCACGCAGGTGGCGGTAAAGTTCGTTCATGGTGCGCGGCAGCAGATTGCCCTTGCTGGCGTAGATTTCGAGCAGATGATGAATGGTCGGAACGTCGGAAATGGCGGCCGGGCGAACGGTCAGCGCTTCGCTTTTCGCGACGACCGGCGCGTTGCCGATTGCTGGAGAACTCGGATGATTAGGCTGATGCACGGCTCAACATATCCGAAGCGAGTGCCAGCGTCTGACGCGTGATCTCGACGCCTCCCAGCATGCGCGCGATTTCGTTGACGCGCTCCTTAGCCGGCAACGGAATGATATGCGTTGCCGTCGTTCCTTCCTGGGCGCGTTTGCTGACCTGCATATGGTGGTCTCCCTGAGCTGCTACCTGGGGCAGATGGGTGATGCAAAGCACCTGGCGTTGCGACCCGAGAGTGCGCAACTGCTGGCCGACAATTTCCGCCACGCCGCCGCCGATGCCGACGTCTACCTCGTCGAAAATCAGTGTCGGGATGCGGCCTATGCGTGCGGTTGCGACCTGCAGCGCCAGACTGATGCGTGACAGCTCGCCACCCGATGCCACTTTGTTCAGCGGCTTGGCAGCCTGCCCTGAATTGGCGCTCACCAGGAATTCGACGCGCTCGAGTCCGGCACTGCCGGCGTCTTTTTCGTCCAGTTGCAGTAAGTCGATCGCGAAGCTTCCGCCGGGCATACCCAGGCCTTGCATCTGCGCGCTCGCTTCCTGCGCCAAGCGCGCGGCTGCCGAACTGCGACCGACGGAAACACGGTGCGCGAGATCGAAATAGGCTGCGCGCGCGCTATTGACTTCTTGCTCCAGGGTCGCGAGGTTTACGTCCAGATTCTCGATATCACCAAGTTCCGTCGCGAGCTGCTCAAGCGTTGCCGGCAATTCCTCCGGGCGAACTTTGTGTTTGCGCGCCAAATCCAGGACCGCCGCGATGCGCTGGTCGATCCACTGCAGGCGTTGTGGGTCGAGATCAAGGTTATCTAGGTATTGATGCAGCTGGCTCGCCGCTTCGCCCACCTGAATTGCAGCTTCATTGAGCAGCGTGGTAATACCTGCGAGCCGCACATCGTATTCGCTTAACGCCTCCAGCCGCTGGATCGACTGAGCCAGCGTGCGTGCCACGGCGTTTTCGTCATCGTCATACAAAACATTGGTTGCTTCCTGCACGCCCTGCAGCAGTTCGTTAGCATTTGCCAGGCGCCCCTGTTCTTCCTCGAGCTGCCCATATTCATCCACGCCAAGGTCAAGGGCGCGCAATTCTTCGACCTGGTAACGCAGAAGCTCGGTACGTGCAGCGCGGTCCGAACCTTCGCGACTCATGGCCTCGCGCCGCGACTGGAGGGATTTCCATTTGGCATAGAGGTCAGCGAGCGACGCAACCTCCCCGGAAAGGCCAGCGTAGTCATCCAGGACCTGGCGCTGAACCTCGCGTCTTAGCAGCGACTGGTGTTCATGTTGACCGTGAATGTCGACAAGATGCTCGCCGAGCTCGCGCAGCATCTGCAGCGCCACTGGGCGGCCATTGATGTATGCCTTGGACGGCTTACCCACTTCGATTATGCGACGCAAAATGCATTCGCCGTCGGCGAACATGTCGTGCTGCTGCAGCCATAGGGCTGCATCCTGTTGCGGTTTGAGATCGAACATGGCCGACACCTCACTGCGTTCGCATCCCTGGCGTATTACGCCGGCCTCGGCGCGCTCACCCAGCGCAAGGGCCAATGCGTCAATCAGTATTGATTTGCCGGCACCCGTTTCTCCCGTGACCACGGTCAAGCCGGGGCCGAGTTCGAGTTCGAGTCTCTGCACGATGGCGAAATCGCGAATGTAGAGCTGGCGCAGCATACTAGAATTTCTCGCCCCAGCGCAGTTTGGTACGCAGCACGTCAAAATGATTGCGCTCTGCCGGATGTATCAGGGTTACCGGGTGGTCCGCACGGCATACGCGGATGCGATCGTTGTCCTGCAGTCCGTACCCCATTTGGCCGTCGAACGATAAATAGGCGCTCTCCTGGCTGCTGTCGGTCATGGCGATTTCAATGCGGCTGTTGCTATCGATGACCACTGGCCGGTTGCTTAATGTGTGCGGGCAGATTGGCACCAGGGCAAGCGCCGCCATCGTGGGATAGAGAATCGGACCGCCGGCCGACAGGGCGTACGCTGTCGAACCGGTGGGCGTCGAAACGATGATGCCGTCAGCGCGCGTGCTGCTAACGAAATCGTCATCGACATACACTTCAAACTCGATCAGGCGAGCAAGCTGTCCCTTGTTGACGACCACATCGTTGAGCGCATTTGCGCTGCGTAGGATCTTTCCATCACGCCAGAGCTCCACTTTGAGCAGTATTCGTTCTTCGCTGCGGAATTCGCCGTCGAGTACCGCCGCCAGACTATCAAGCATGTTGTCTTTGGGGATGTCGGTGAGGAAACCGAGCCGGCCGAGATTCACGCCAATGAGCGGCACGCGGTTGGCGGCGAGCTGGCGCGCCACGTGCAGCATAGTGCCATCGCCGCCCACGACGATGGCCAGATCAATCGCGCCCGCGATTTCATCCGGCGGCAGGCACTGCGCGTGCACCATTTCCGGCAAACCCGTGATCGCCTCTTCCATAACTACCTTCAGTTCGCGATCGTGCAGGAAATCGCACAGCCGCTGAATGACTTCGCCAACGCTTTTGTCCGCGTATTTGGCGAAAAGCCCTACGGTTCGGATGGTGCTAGTTTTGACGGAATTGAAGGCTGGCATCGGTCGAAATCCAATGGTTGGCCGATAAGCTAACATGGGCGGCTATCGGTGCCAAAATGGGAAAGTCAGACGAACCTTGGCCTTAGGCCCGCAGGCCGCGCGGGCCGGCGTTCGGCGAGTTGACAGGCTGCGACCGGGTTGCTAGTTTCCAGTTAGCACTCAGGTAATCAGAGTGCCAAACTGGAGTTGCACGAGTGCAGATGGTATTGACTCCGCGCGCGGAGACCCTGCTTAAGGCTTTGATCGAGCGGTACATTTCTGATGGCCAGCCCGTCGGATCGCGTACGCTTTCGAAACAGGGCGGACTTGAACTGAGTCCTGCGACCATTCGCAATGTGATGGCCGACCTGGAGGACCTGGGGCTAATCAGTTCGCCGCACACGTCGGCCGGCCGCATTCCGACAGCGCTCGGTTACCGGGTGTTCGTGGACACCTTGCTCAAGGTTAGGCCCATGGACACTCCGGAAATGCACCGTCTGGCGGACGAACTGGCGTACGACGGAAATCCGGTGCACCTCATGGAGTCGGCTTCAACGTTGTTGTCGCAAGTGACCAAGCTGGCCGGAATTGTGATGATACCGCGTCAGGAAGAGGCGTTCCGGCAGATCGAGTTTCTGTCCCTGTCTTCCGCCAACCGCGTACTGGTTATTCTGGTCACCGCCAAAGGCAGGGTACAAAAACGCGTGATCCACACCGACCACCGCTATTCACCTGCGGAGTTAGTGGAAGCGGCGAATTACTTCAACGACACCTACTCGGGCCGTCCGCTGGGGGACGTCAAGCGTGATCTGCTCGGAGCGTTGCAACGTGATGGCGATGCGGTGCAGCGTGCGGTGCGCAACGCCACCATGATGGCGCGCCAGATGTTCACTGATGAAGAAAGTGCCGGACCCGATGTCGTCGTGAGCGGCGAAGCCAATCTGCTCAATATTCCCGATCTCGGGGATATTGAAAAGCTGCGCAAGCTGTTCGATACCTTCAACGCCAAGCGTGCCCTGCTGCATCTGCTGGACCAAAGCATGCGCGCCGCGAGCATGCAGATTTTCATCGGCCAGGAATCCGGCTATCAGGCGCTGGAGGAATGCAGCGTCGTCATGGCGCCTTACCAGGTCGGCGGGCGCGTGGTGGGCACGCTCGGTGTGGTTGGGCCGACGCGCATGGATTATGACCAGGTAATAACAGTAGTGGACGTGACTGCCCGCCTGCTGGGCGGTGCCCTCAGTACGGAAGGACACTGACTCGTGCCATCCGGCCGCAACAGCGTTGTTGAAAGCGTGCCGGGCTGCCCCCATTGTTGACGCACGAATACGATCACTTTAAAGCTCATGGAGTTTGGCTAGCCTATGAACGGTAATGTTCCCGTTGAATCAGATACCCCGCAGGGCAACTCTGTCGCTGAAAAAGGGCCCGCTCAGGCGCCCGAGGCGGCGCCAGGACTAGAAAGCTTGCAACGCGAGCTGGAAGCGGCGCGTCGTGATGCGGCCGACAATGTCGACAAATTCCTGCGTGCCAAGGCCGAAACGGAAAATGTTCGCCGCCGGGCAGAAACCGATGTGGCGAATGCGCATAAATATGGGATTGAGCGCTTTGCCACGGAAATGTTGGCTGTAAAGGATAGCCTGGAGAGGGCGCGCGCGGTTGATCTCGCGAACATCAATGTAGATGCGGGAAACCGTGCTGTAGTCGAAAAGATGCTGGAAGGTCTGGATCTCACCCTAAAGCTCATGGACAGCACCTTCCTCAAGTTCGCGCTGACTGTCGTGGATCCGAAAAAGGGTGACCGATTCGATCCCGAGCGGCATCAGGCGATGACCATGCTGGCTACCGACGAGGTTCCGGCCAACCATGTGGTCAGCACCGTGCAGCGCGGTTATCTGCTGCATGAGCGCCTGCTGCGGCCGGCGATGGTTGTGGTCGCCAAAACCCAGCAATCTTGAAAAAATGGCTTGAAAAGCGTCGACTCAGCCCCACTAATGGCCTAAGGCGCGATAAGGCATTTCAAAATTAAGGTTATTAAGAGGACAGGAAAATGGCAAAGATTATCGGCATCGATTTAGGCACCACCAACTCCTGCGTGGCCGTCATGGAGGGGGGCAAGCCGCGCGTCATCGAAAATAGCGAGGGCGATCGCACGACGCCGTCGATTGTCGCGTTTACAACGGACAATGAAGTGGTGGTGGGGCAGGTAGCCAAGCGCCAGGCAATTACCAATCCGGCGAATACGCTGTATGCGGTGAAACGCCTCATCGGTCGCAAATTTGAAGATGAGGTTGTGCAACGCGACGCCAAGATGGTGCCCTACAAGATCGCCAAGGCAAAGAACGGCGATGCCTGGGTCGAGGTAAAGGGTAAGGCCATGGCCCCGCCGGAGATTTCCGCGCGCGTGCTGCAGAAAATGAAAAAGACTGCAGAGGACTATCTGGGCGAGGAAGTCACCGAAGCTGTTATTACAGTGCCAGCCTATTTCAACGATTCCCAGCGTCAGGCCACCAAGGACGCCGGCAAGATCGCTGGCCTGGAGGTCAAGCGCATCATCAACGAACCGACGGCAGCAGCGCTTGCCTTCGGCATGGATAAGAAAGAGGGTGATCGCAAGATCGCGGTTTACGATCTTGGCGGCGGCACCTTCGATATTTCAATCATTGAAATCGCGGAAGTAGACAAGGAGCATCAGTTCGAGGTTCTTTCCACCAACGGCGACACGTTCCTCGGCGGCGAAGACTTCGACAAGCGCATCATCGACTACCTGGTTGACGAGTTCAAGAAGGACAGCGGCGTGGATTTGCATAAGGATCCGCTGGCGCTGCAACGCCTGAAGGACGCCGCCGAAAAGGCCAAGATCGAGCTCTCGTCCAGCCAACAGACAGACGTGAACTTGCCGTATATCACGGCAGATGCGAGCGGCCCGAAACATCTCAATATCAAGCTCACCCGCGCCAAGCTGGAAAGTCTGGTGGAGGATCTGATCGTCCGCACCATTGAACCCTGCAAGATTGCACTCAAGGATGCGGGTCTCAAGGCAAGCGAGATCGACGACGTGATTCTCGTCGGCGGGCAGACCCGTATGCCCAAGGTGCAGGAAGCTGTGCGCGACTTCTTCGGCAAGGAGCCGCGCAAGGACGTCAACCCGGATGAAGCTGTAGCGATCGGGGCGGCCATTCAGGGTGGTGTGTTGGGCGGTGAAGTGAAGGATGTTCTGCTGCTGGACGTCACGCCGCTTTCCCTTGGAATAGAGACCATGGGCGGGGTCATGACCAAGCTTATCCAGAAGAACACCACGATTCCGACCAAGGCTTCGCAGGTATTCTCCACGGCCGACGACAACCAGACTGCGGTCACGGTGCACGTGCTGCAGGGCGAGCGCGAGATGGCGAGCGGCAATAAGTCTCTGGGCCGCTTCGACCTGAGCGATATTCCGCCGGCACCGCGTGGTGTGCCGCAGATTGAAGTTACCTTTGACATCGATGCTAACGGCATCCTGCACGTATCGGCCAAGGACAAGGCAACGGGCAAGGAAAACAAGATTGTGATCAAGTCGAGCTCTGGCTTAAGCGATGGCGAGATCGATCGTATGGTCAAGGACGCCGAGGCGCACGCTGAGGAGGACCGTAAGGCGCATGAGCTCGTCGATGCGCGCAACCGCGGTGACGGCCTGATCCACAGCGTACGTAAGTCCATGAAGGAGATGGGTGACAAGGTACCGGAGTCGGATAAGCAAAAGATTGAGGCAGCGATAAAGGACCTCGAAGGCGTGCTCAAGAGCGACGACAAAGAGACGATCGAGAGCAAGGCCCAGGCACTCGCCGAAGCAAGCCACAAACTGGCCGAGCACATGTATGGCCAGGCTGGTGCAGGCGCTGAAGCCGCAGCCGGCGGCGCCGCGGATTCGGCAGAGACAACAGGTTCGAAGGACAACGTCGTTGATGCGGAATTCGAGGAAGTTAAGGAAGGCAAGGACAAGAAGTAGCGCAATTGCAGGCATCGGCCGGTCTTGCCGGCCCCAGGCGGAGAGGCACCGTGGACCGGACAATGGTTTCGCCACGGTGCCTTTTGTTGTTGCGAAACAGGGCATGACCCTGCGCACGGCTCCGGGTGGTGGCTGGATTCTCAGTGCCGGTCGTTGTGGGTGATCCGGCCGGGCAGGCATGATCGAGGAATTTGATAGCTCAAAGGCAGCTTAATAAGCAGAATCAGGCAATGTCAAAGCGCGATTATTACGAAGTACTGGGAGTGCAACGCAACGCATCCGAGGCGGAAATCAAGCAGGCTTATCGCCGACTTGCCATGAAGCATCATCCCGACCGCAATCCAGACAGCAAGGATGCCGAGGCGAGCTTCAAGGAGGCCAAAGAGGCGTACGAAATTTTAAGCGATGGACAGAAGCGGGCCGCCTATGATCAGTTTGGGCATGCAGGAGTCGACCCGAGCATGGGTGCCGGCGGGCGCGGTGGCGCCGCCCATGGAGCGGGCGCGAGCTTTGCTGACATCTTTGGCGATGTGTTCGGCGACATTTTTGGTGCGGGACAGCGTTCACGTGGCAACCAGGTCTTCCACGGTAGTGACCTGCGTTACAACCTGGAGCTTAGTCTGGAAGAAGCGGTGCGCGGCACGGAAATGCGCATACGCGTGCCGACGCTCGAGACCTGCGAAACATGTCACGGATCTGGCGCACGCCCTGGCACGTCGGCCACGAGCTGTCCTACCTGCGGAGGCCATGGCCAGGTGCGCATGCAGCAGGGATTCTTTTCCATCCAGCAGACCTGCCCGAACTGTCGCGGCAGCGGCAAGATCATCACTACCCCGTGCACGGAATGTCACGGCCAGGGTCGCGTCAAGCAGACCAAGACACTTTCAGTGAAAGTGCCGGCGGGCGTGGATGAAGGAGACCAGATTCGGCTTGCCGGAGAAGGCGAGGCAGGGGAGAACGGTGGCCCTGCCGGAGATCTTTATGTCCAGATCCGTCTAAAGCCACATTCCATCTTCAAGCGCGATGGAGACGATTTGCACTGCGAAATGCCAATTAGTTTTGCGGCGGCAACCCTCGGCGGTGAGGTTGAAATCCCGACGCTTGAAGGACGCGCCTCGCTCAAGGTTCCACCTGGCACGCAAACCGACAAGGTATTCCGCCTGCGCGGCAAAGGTGTGGTCAATGTCCGCAGCGGCCATCAGGGCGACCTTTACTGCCACGCCAGCGTGGAAACGCCGGTCAATCTGACCAAGCGCCAGAAGGAGCTGCTGGAAGAATTCGATGGATCGATTCGTGCCGGCGGAGCGCGCCATTATCCGCGCGAACAGTCTTGGATGGACAAACTCAAGAGTTTTCTTGGCTGAAGATCTGCGCGGTTGATCTGCAGAATTTTGTTTGCTGACCCGCGTCTAATAACAACCAAGCAATAGGAGAACGTATGCCCAATTGGCGGAAATTACCTGATTTTGTCAGCAATGGGCGGCGCAAGCTGCTTGGTGGACTGGCCGCGGGCGGATTTGCTGCCCTTGCCGGAGTGCATGCGGCGACTGCCGACGACAAGTCGTCCGCGGGTGATGATCTGCATTTCCCCGGTGACAATCCGCAACACTTGATCGTCTATCAGCTGGACAAGGCGGATGAAGACTATCAGCAACATGTGCTCGGCTCGGTGGCGGCGGTTCTGAAGAAATACGGCGATGACATCAAGATCGTCGTTACCGCCTTTGGTCCCGGCATACATGTGCTGTTAAAAAAGCCCCTACGTCCCGTGCCGAAATCGATTCGCGACCAGGTACTCAGCCTGAATGATTATGGCGTCGAATTTCACGCCTGCGGCAACACGCTGGGTACGCTGCACCTTGGGGCTGGAGACATCTTGTCGTTTGCCAAATACGTCGACGTTGGTGCGGCAGATCTTATGGAGCTGCAAAAGCGCGGGTACGCCTATATCAGCTGGTAACCCGCGCATTCACTAAGGGATCCCGCGGCCGTAAGGTTTTGTCCCTTCGCGCGTCGAATCTGCAGGATGGCCGTTTTGTTTACGTGCACCATGGAACTCGGTGCAGTGCCAAGGTCAAATGTTGCGGATGCTCCTCCGATTCGCTGCGCTACTCCTGGGGTTGCACTATGCTGATAAAGAAGAAAGAAGATATCCTTCCGTCGGAAATTACCGATGAGCACGTGTATCGGGATCGGCGCAAGTTTCTGGCTACCGGTTCGGCAACTGCTCTGCTGGGATTTTCGTGGGGTTTCGGACATGAGGCGTCGCCGTCGCTTCCTAAGCTGCCGGTTGCGCTCAAGAGTCCGTACAGCACCAGCGAAACCGAAACGTCCTACGAGGACATCACCCACTACAATAATTTCTACGAGTTCGCGACCGACAAGTATTCACCGGCAACGCTCGCCGCAAGTCTTGTGACCCACCCCTGGCAGGTTAGCGTCGAGGGCGCAGTAAGGCGACCGAAAGTCTTTGGCGTCGACGATCTCATCAAGGCAAATCCACTGGAAGATCGCATTTACCGGCATCGCTGTGTTGAAGGCTGGTCGATGGTGATTCCCTGGGTCGGTTTTCCGCTGGAACGCATCATCCGTGAGGTCGAGCCGACAAGCAACGCCAGGTTCGTCCAGTTCGTCACGCTCTACAATCCTGCACAAATGCCCGGCCAGAATTCGGATGTGCTCGACTGGCCGTACGTTGAAGGCTTGCGCATGGACGAGGCCATGAATCCTCTGACCCTGCTTGCGGTGGGTTTGTACGGTCGCGTTCTGCCAAACCAGGATGGAGCGCCAATCCGCTTGGTTGTGCCGTGGAAGTACGGCTTCAAGAGCATTAAATCGATCGTCAAGATCCGTTTCGTCGAGAAACAACCGGTGACCACCTGGCCCAAGGCCGTGCCAACGGAGTACGGTTTTTATTCAAACGTCAATCCCAAGGTCGATCATCCGCGCTGGAGTCAGGCGACGGAGCGGCGCATCGGGGAGTTCCACAAGCGGCCGACCCTGATGTTCAACGGCTACGGCGAGCAGGTGGCGCAGATGTATCGCGGCATGGATCTGCGCAAGTACTTCTGACGATTTATGTCCCCGACCCGCATTCAGTGGCTAAAGCGAATCATATTCGTGGCCTGTCTGTTTCCGCTGGCGTCGCTGGCGGCGAGAGGTTTGTATAACGGCCTCGGGGCCAACCCCATCTCGGTCATCACCCACTCGACCGGTATCTGGGCGCTAGTCTTCCTGCTGATCACGCTTGGCGTAACGCCGCTTCGCAAGTTCGCCGGGCTTAATTGGCTGCTGCGCTTGCGGCGCATGCTGGGGCTCTACGCATTTTTCTACGCATGTCTGCATCTGCTGATGTACGCGTGGCTTGATCAGTTCTTCAACTGGAGCAGCATGCTCAAAGACGTGGTTGGGCGTCCGTTCATCACCGTCGGATATGTTGCGTTTATATTGCTTATTCCGCTGGCGATCACATCCACCAACGGTATGGTGCGGCGCATGGGCGCAAGACGCTGGCAGATGCTGCACCGGTTAGTTTACTTGATCGCCATCGCTGAAATCGTGCACTTCTTTTTGTACGTGAAGAAGGATTTTACGCAGCCCTTGATCTATGGGGCAATCATGACTGTCCTGCTGGGATATCGTGTGATCGCTGCACTCCCGATCACTGGTCGGCGGATGCCGCGCTCGGGTGAACGTGCTTCTGCGCGCAGCGCAAGACTTGCCGCAAGTAACTTGTCTAGTCGCCCGCCGGGGTGATGCAAAACTCCAGGACCCGGTCCATGGAGGCAAGAGTTTCCGCCAACCGGTGCGTACTGTCCCGATCACGGCTACGAATGACCATCTGGTATTCGAACACTTCCCCTTCCTTTGTGAGACTGTAAGTCAGATTGGCCACCGTAAAACCGTGTTCTGAAATCATTGTGCGCAGCATCGCCTCGGAAGGCGCATCCTTGCGCCTGAAGCGTACGTTCAGCCGGCCGTAATAAAGCGCCGGCATGACCATTTCAATCCAGCGGAAAATAGACAGGGTGCCCAGGGTCAGCAACGTAGCGACGATTGCAGGAAAGTAGAAACTGATGCCGATAAGGATGCCGATCGCCGCAGTCATCCAGATGGATGCGGCCGTGGTGAGACCGCGCACCGTCAGACCTTCTTTAATAATGACGCCGGCACCGAGAAAGCCAATGCCAGTCATGATGCCCTGGGCCATGCGCGTCGGATCCACGCTCATGGGTTCGCGCGTTGCGCCAAAAAGCCGCGTCCATTGGTAGGCCGTGAGCAACATCAGCAGGCTGGAGGCAAGGCACACCAGGGTGTGGGTACGGAATCCTGCCGGGCGTCCGTGGTAGGTGCGTTCAAGCCCGATCATGCCCCCGGCAACCAGCGCAAGGCATAAATGCAGCAGGACCGTGAGATATTCCGATTCCATAATTCAAGTATTAGTACATTTGCAACGTGATTTCCGCCGCCGCCTTGCCGGCGTGCCCGGTTCGCGCAATGCCTGCAAATCCTTTATCCTTCTTGCTTCGCGGCCAGTCGCTGACCGCCAATTCGCCTCCACTCTGCTGACAAAGGCACACGCATGACAAGAATCGCCATTACCGGTGCATCCGGGCGCATGGGTCGTTCTCTGATCGAAGCCAGCAACGCAGCGGCAGGAATGCGGCCTTCAGTCGCACTGGAACGCGCGGACAGCCCAGTGATCGGCAGCGATGCCGGCGAGCTCGCCGGCATCGGGCGCCTGGGCGTCACGCTGGAACACGATCTGGGCAGGCTGGTTGATCAGTTTGACGTGCTGATCGATTTCACCCGTCCCGAAGCCTCGCTGCGCTACCTTGATGTCTGCCGCCGGGCTGCCAAGCGTATGGTGATCGGCACCACTGGTTTCGACGACGCCGGACGCCGGGCCATCGAAGCCGCTTCGCGCGACATGGCGATTGTCTTTGCGCCGAATATGAGCGTCGGCGTCAATCTCTGCTTCCGCCTGCTTGATCTCGCCGCCCGCGTCCTCGGCGAGGAGTTCGATGTGGAAATCATTGAGGCCCATCACCGGCACAAGGTGGACGCGCCATCCGGTACCGCGCTACGCATGGGTGAAGTTGTCGCGGCGGCGCTCGGACGCGATCTCAAGGACTGCGCGGTCTACGGTCGCCAGGGCGTGACTGGCGAGCGCGCACACCAGACTATCGGTTTTGCCACAGTACGCGGCGGGGATATCGTGGGTGATCATACCGTCCTGTTCGCCGGGGCCGGGGAGCGTGTCGAAATCACGCATAAAGCTTCAAGCCGTGCGACCTTCGCGCACGGCGCGCTACGCGCTGCGCAGTGGCTGCAGGGACGGGACACCGGCCTTTTTGACATGCAGGACGTGCTTGGCCTGCGTTGACGCTTTCCGCCACTACCGCTGCCGGCACCTTGCGCGCTGCGCTAGGGGGATGTTTCACCGCACCATCCCGGATGTGGTACCATCACGCGGCTTTTCTACCTGCTTGCTTCTCTTTTGGGGTGAGTGAATTATCCTGTTGATCCAGAAAGTGTTTTTTAAGCAAAATGGACGGCGCCATACCCCCGCCGTTCCGTCTCGGGCCGACGTACTGGTCGATGGTCGATCCAGCCTTCCCCGGGCATCCTGGCGGTAGTGACCCACACTTCAAAACGGAATCTAGCCATTGCCCATGCTGTCGCAACAATTCAAGCGCTGGACCGCTTCAGACCAATACTTCGCCGCCCATACCCAACATGACATCTGGGAGTGGATACTGCGCGGTGCCATCGTCGGCAGCCTCATCCTGATGGCGTATCTTGCTGTCTCCGGCCGGATGCTGTTGCCCCTAATTCATGCCGCGGAAACGCATCATTGGCTGAAAACGATCGCGCGCCCGAGCCTCATTTGGGCGATGGCCGGTACGGTATTGCTCGTTTTCCGGACCTATCTCTGGTTCAGCTATCGACCGGCCAGTCCGGCATCCATGGCGGACGCGCCGACCCTCACAGTCATCATCCCCGCGTACAACGAGGGCCCGATGGTCGGCAAAGCCATCGATTCTGTGGTGGCCGCCGACTATCCTCGGGACAGGCTTGAAATCTTCGTCGTCGACGACGGCAGTAAAGATGATACCTGGGAGCACATTCAGAATGCCGTACAACGAAACGCACACCTAGTAACCGCCGTGCGATTTGCCAAGAACCTAGGCAAACGTGCCGCGCTGGAGGCAGGCTTCCGCCAGGCGCGCGGCGACGTGGTGGTTACCATCGACTCGGACAGCGTCATCGAATCAAAAACCCTGCTGGCCATGGCAGGCCCGTTTCGCAATCCGCGGATTGGCGCGGTCGCTGGCAAAGTCGCGGTGTACAACAGGCGCCAGGGGTTGATTCCGCGCATGTTGCACGTGCGCTTCATACTGTCCTTCGACCTGTTGCGTGCGGTGCAGTCGACCTATGGTACGGTGTACTGCTGCCCCGGAGCTCTCGCAGCCTATCGTGCGTCGGTGGTGCGTCAGATTCTCGCTGACTGGGTAGGCCAGACATTCCTGGGCGCGCCATGCACCTATGGCGAAGATCGCGCACTCACGAATTTCATTCTCGATCGCGGTTACGACACCGTTTACCAGCGAAATGCCGTTGTCCACACGGTGGTGCCGTCGACTTATTCCAAGCTCTGCAAGATGTATCTGCGCTGGGATCGAAGCTACGTGCGCGAGGAAATACGTTTTGCAAGCATCGTATGGAAGCGTCCGCTAGGTGCGCGCCTGATCGCCATCGTCGACGCAGTGATCACGAACCTGCGCTATCCGCTCGGCTACTTGGCGCTCGTTGCGCTGGCCGTCCTGGCGCTGAACGACCCATTGACTATAGTGCGCGTACTGATCGCAATGGCCGTCATGACGGCGTTGAACATGCTTTACTATCTGCGAAGTGAGCGCTCCTGGGATTTCGTGTTTGGCATCCTGTACGCCTATTTTTCGTTCTTTGCGCTGTTCTGGATCTTTCCCTACGCGCTAGCCACGGTGCGTGCGCGTTCCTGGCTGACACGCTGAGATTCGCGCGCCAACACGCAAGAATACCTGGGGTGGCAGCCCGCCTGCAGGACGCAAAGCGCGCAAAACCGCTGCCGAACTCGTTGCTTTTGCACAGGTGCTTACGTAGAATGTGCACTCAGCCCCAAGTATCCAATTGAATAAAATTTCGAAGGCGGGAGAGGCGATTTCGACCTCTCCCGTTTTCGTATGCCTACCTCTGGAGGTACCCGGCTGATGCGGCCTGCGTTGCTTGCGCTGGAAGATGGTACCCTGTTCGCCGGGGAGGCCATCGGCGTTGCAGGGCAATCCGTCGGAGAGGTGGTGTTCAATACCGCCATGACCGGCTACCAGGAAATTCTTACCGATCCCTCGTACGCCAAGCAGATCGTCACACTTACCTATCCGCATATCGGCAATACCGGCGTAAATGCGGAAGACATGGAGTCGTCCAGGGTCTACGCTGCCGGTTTGGTAATCCGCGATCTTCCGCCACGCGTCAGTAACTGGCGCGCTTCTGCCACGCTGTCCGACTTCCTGCGCAAACACAAGGTCGTTGGCATCGCTGGTATCGACACACGCAGACTTACCCGGCTGTTGCGTGAAAAGGGCGCGCAGAATGGTTGTATCGTTGCGGCAGAAGAGGGGGCCAAGATTGACAAGAAGGCGGCAGTGGCCGCCGCGCGCGACTTCGCTGGTCTCAAGGGAATGGATCTTGCCAAGGTGGTCAGCACAAAAGAGTCATATATATGGTCGGAAGGCGGCTGGGAGCGTGGCAGCGGCTATCGTGCGCCCAGCGACTGGCGTTTCGACGTTGTTGCATATGATTTCGGCATCAAGCGCAATATTTTGCGCATGCTAGTGGACCGTGGTTGCCGCGTCACGGTGGTTCCGGCTAAGACTACGGCCGAGGACGTCTTGGCATTGCGTCCGGACGGCGTGTTCCTATCCAACGGCCCTGGTGACCCGGAGCCTTGCACCTATGCCATCGATGCGATCGGCGCCATCGTCGCTACCGGTCTGCCGGTGTTCGGAATCTGCCTTGGCCACCAGCTGCTCGGACTGGCGTCCGGCGCGCGTACCATGAAGATGAAGTTCGGTCACCACGGCGCGAATCATCCGGTCCAGGAGCTTGCCAGCGGACGTGTCATGATCACGAGCCAGAATCACGGCTTTGCCGTGGACGAAGCCAGTCTACCGGCCATATTACGGGTCACCCATCGTTCCTTGTTCGACGGTACAATTCAGGGACTTGAGCGTACCGATCAACCGGCATTCTGTTTTCAGGGGCACCCGGAAGCGAGTCCTGGACCACACGACGTCGGCCCGCTTTTCGACCGCTTCATCGCACTCATGAGCGCACGCAGGCAGCCGAATGCGGCGGATGCAGGTGCGATCGCGCCGTCGGTGGTTGCGGTATCTGCGGCTGAACTCGGGGCAGGCGGCCGTTAACCTAAAAGAACTGCACCATGCCCAAACGTACTGATATCCAGAGTATCCTCATCATTGGCGCTGGTCCGATCGTCATCGGTCAGGGTTGCGAGTTCGACTATTCCGGGGTGCAGGCCTGCAAAGCGCTCAAGGAAGAGGGCTACCGGGTTGTGCTGGTGAACTCCAATCCGGCCACGATAATGACTGATCCCGAGCTTGCCGACGCCACCTACATCGAACCGATCCAGTGGGAAACTATTGCCAAGATCATCGCCAAGGAGCGCCCGGATGCGCTGCTGCCCACCATGGGTGGCCAGACGGCGCTTAACTGTGCCCTGGATCTGGATCGCGAAGGCGTGCTGAAGCAGTACGGCGTGGAAATGATTGGCGCCAAGCGCGATGCGATCGATAAGGCAGAGGATCGGGAGCTTTTCAAAAAGGCGATGGAGTCCATCGGCCTCGGTGTGGCCCGCGGAGCCATCGCTCATAGCATGGAAGAGGCCCTGCAGGTGCAGGCAATGATCGGCTTTCCAACTATCATACGGCCATCATTTACCCTTGGTGGCAGCGGCGGCGGCATTGCCTACAACAAGGAGGAATTCATCGCCATCTGTGAGCGCGGTCTGGATGCGTCCCCAACGCGCGAGCTGCTGATTGAAGAGTCGATCATTGGGTGGAAAGAATACGAGATGGAGGTCGTGCGCGACCGCAACGACAACTGCATCATCATTTGCTCGATCGAGAATCTGGATCCTATGGGGGTGCACACCGGCGACTCGATTACCGTCGCGCCGGCGCAGACGCTGACCGACAAGGAATACCAGATCATGCGCGATGCGAGCATTGCCGTATTGCGCGAGATTGGCGTTGAGACAGGCGGTTCCAACGTCCAGTTTGCGATTAACCCGGCGGACGGGCGCATGGTGGTGATCGAAATGAATCCGCGCGTTTCGCGTTCCTCGGCGCTGGCCAGCAAGGCCACAGGATTTCCCATAGCCAAAGTCGCAGCCAAACTGGCGGTGGGTTATACGCTTGATGAACTCAAAAATGACATTACCGGCGGTGCGACACCGGCATCGTTCGAGCCGACCATCGACTATGTAGTAACGAAGTTGCCGCGTTTCACGTTTGAAAAATTTCCCAAGGCCGACGCCGTCCTGACCACGCAGATGAAGTCGGTCGGCGAGGTGATGGCGATTGGCCGTACCTTCCAGGAGTCGCTGCAGAAAGCGATCCGCGGCCTGGAAACCGGTGTCTATGGTCTCGAACCGCTTCTTGATCAAGCGCTCAGCGGAGACCCCGCGCGTGTCCGGCTGGCGCAGGAGCTGCGTGTGCCCGGGGCGGAGCGCATTTGGTACATCGCCGATGCCTTTCGTTTCGGCATGAGTCTGGATGAAGTCTTCCAGCTCACATATATTGATCCCTGGTTTCTGGCACAAATCGAGGAATTGGTGCTGATGGAAAAGGAAATCCGCCAGCATGCCCGCAGAAAACCATCGCGTGCGCGCCTGCGCTTGTGGAAACAGAAAGGTTTCTCCGACCGCAGGTTGGCGCAGTTGCTGGGCACGAGCGAGCAAAAGTTCCGCGAATTGCGGCACGCGGCCGGTGTGCGGCCTGTGTACAAGCGGGTCGACTCCTGCGCCGCCGAGTTTGCCTCAACCACCGCCTACATGTATTCCACGTATGACGAAGAGTGCGAATCGAATCCCGAACCGCGCGAAAAGGTGATGGTGCTGGGCGGCGGTCCGAACCGAATTGGCCAGGGTATCGAGTTCGATTACTGCTGCGTGCATGCTGCCTTCGCTCTGCGCGAGGACGGTTATCAGACCATCATGGTGAACTGCAACCCGGAGACGGTTTCTACCGACTACGACACCTCCGATCGCCTGTACTTCGAGCCGCTGACTCTTGAAGACGTTCTGGAAATCACGCATGTCGAACGGCCCAAGGGTGTTATCGTGCAGTATGGCGGCCAGACGCCACTCAAGCTTGCGCGCGATCTCGAGCGCGCCAAGGTGCCGATCATCGGTACTTCGCCGGACTCGATCGATCTGGCGGAGGACCGCGAGCGTTTCCAGAAACTGATCCACAAACTCGGACTGCTACAGCCTCCCAACCGGACTGCCACCAATCCGGAGCAGGCGGTCAAGCTGGCCGAAGAAGTCGGCTATCCGCTGGTTGTGCGTCCGTCGTACGTGCTTGGCGGGCGAGCCATGGAGATTGTGCTCAACCGTGAAGACCTCGAGACCTACATGCGGGTCGCTGTGCGTGTGTCCAACGATTCGCCAGTACTCCTCGACCGGTTCCTGAGCGACGCGACCGAAGTAGACGTGGATGCGGTAAGCGACGGTAAAAAGGTAGTGATCGGCGGAATTATGGAGCATATCGAGGAGGCTGGAGTGCATTCCGGCGATTCCGCCTGCTCGCTGCCGCCCTTCAGTCTGAGCAAAAAGATTCAGGACCGGCTGCGGGCGCAAACCGTTGAAATGGCCAGGGCTCTGAAAGTCGTTGGCCTCATGAACGTGCAGTTTGCCGTAAAGGGCGGCGACATCTACGTCCTTGAAGTCAATCCGCGTGCATCCCGAACCGTTCCGTATGTTTCCAAGGCGACTTCCCGCCCGCTGGCGAAAATCGCCGCGCGCTGCATGGTGGGCCAAAGCCTGGCCTCGCAGAAGGTGGTTTCGGAAATCATCCCGGATTATTTTTCGGTCAAGGAAGCTGTGTTTCCTTTCATCAAGTTTCCCGGCGTAGACACCGTATTGGGGCCGGAAATGAAGTCCACCGGCGAGGTCATGGGTATCGGGCGCACCTTCGGGGAGGCCTTTTCCAAATCCCAGCTTGCGGCGGGATCCGCGATCCCGCGCCGCGGACGCATGTTTATCAGCGTGCGTGATGCGGACCAGAAACCGGCGGTCGAAATCGCACGCTATTTCGGCGAACATGGGTTCGAAATTCTTGCAACGCGTGGCACTGCGGCGGTGTTGGAAGCAGGCGGCGTGAAAGTGCGTGCCGTGAACAAGGTGTCCGAAGGACGACCGCATGTGGTCGACATGATTAAGAACGACGAGATTGACATCATCCTCAATACCGTTGCCGACAAACAAAGCATCGCAGACTCTTCCTTGATTCGCCGCGAGGCACTGCAGCACAAGGTGACAAATTACACCACCCTATCCGCTGCGCGCGCCGCCTGTGAGGCGCATCGTCAGGCAGCTGAATTCGACGTCAGCCGGTTGCAGGATCTGCATAAGGAGATCGTGGTATGACCAAGGTGCCACTCACCGTAACCGGTGCCGAGAAGCTCAAAACTGAGCTGCTGAGACTCAAAACGGTCGAGCGACCGCGCATAATTCAGGCAATTGCCGAAGCGCGCGCTCACGGCGACCTGTCGGAAAATGCGGAATACCATGCGGCTAAGGAGCAGCAGTCCTTTATGGAAGGCCGTATCGCGGATATTGAAAGCAAGCTCGCAAATGCCCAGATAATTGACCCACTCCGGGTCAACGCCAATGGCCGTGTCGTATTCGGGGCTACCCTTGATCTCATTCAGGAAGATACGCAGCAGGAAGTCACCTACCAGATTGTGGGGGAGGACGAAGCGGACATCGGCGCTGGCAAGATATCTATCAGCTCGCCGATAGCCCGTGCGCTGATCGGCAAGGAGGCCGGCGAGGTAGTCGAGGTGCGTGTTCCGGACGGTGTACGCCACTACGAGATCGTGGACGTCCGCTACATCTGAAAGCATTTGCGGAGCGATCGTGGTCATGCGAATTGCCGTCCCACAATTGGCCGCAGCTCTCGAACCGGCAGTCTTCACGCTGTGGATCGGCAGCATGTGGACCATCGGGTTTATCGTGGCGCCGGTGCTTTTTCTCTCTCTGCCAGACCCCATGACCGCAGGCGCAATTGCGGGCCGGCTTTTTCGCATTGGCGGCTACATCGGACTGATCTGCAGCGTGCTGCTGCTCGCTGCGGCTTTTCTGCGCGAAAGCGGGGCGGCGCTCCGCAGCTGGCGGGTGCAGGTTCTGTTCGCCATGTTGGTGATCACAGCCGTCGGACAGTTCGGCCTGTTACCGCAGATTGAACATCTCAAGGACCTGGCCGGAGGGCGGCTCATTGCCGGCAGCGCGCTTGAGCGGCAATTCGGGCGGCTGCATGCGGTGTCGAGCACGCTCTTTGTTGTTAATAGTGTGCTGGGTCTGGTGCTGGCGGTTCGCGGGCTGTATCGTCCCGGTCGGCGTGGATAACGCGCATTTCTTGCAAGCCATGGTCAGTTCCCATGATTCGGCCGCAGCAGGCGTGGCTGCGGCATGCGCAGACTGAAGTCTGGTCCAGGGTATATCGGTGGCACGTACCAAAAGCAGCAAAGCCTGGCTGGCAGAGCATTTTACCGACGAGTTCGTCAAACGCGCCCAGCAGGAGGGTTTTCGATCGCGCGCGGTCTACAAGCTTGAGGAGATCGATCGCCGCGATCATTTGTTGCGCCCGGGAATGACAGTGGTCGATCTTGGTGCAGCCCCCGGGGGCTGGTCGCAATACGTGGTGCAGCGTGTCGGTGCCAGTGGACGGGTTCTGGCCCTCGATATTCTCCCCATGGACCCACTTCCCGGCGTGCGTGTCCTGCAAGGGGACTTTACCGAGCAGGCGGTGCTGGATGACCTGGTGGTGCTGCTGGAAGGCAGGCCGGTGGATCTTGTAATTTCGGACATGGCACCCAATATTAGCGGTGTAGGCGTTGCCGACCAGGCGCGCGCGATGTATCTCACGGAATTAGCTCTGGATTTTGCGGTCCAGGCGCTGCGCACGGGGGGCGATCTGCTGATGAAGACCTTTCAGGGTCAAGGCTATGCCGAACTTCACCAGCGATTGAAGGGCAATTTTGAGCGCGTCCTGGTGCGTAAACCACGTGCCTCGCGTCCGCGCAGTCGGGAGATATACTTGGTAGGAAAGGGCTTCCACGGCGTCAATTGACCGATTTGGTCTGCGGTTGTTTCCCTGGAACAAACGTAGCAAAATGGAAGTCAATTCCAAGAATTGGTCAAACGCGCGGACAGATCTTGCTGTTCGTCCATGCAGTTGAAGAGGTAAGATATTGAATAATCTCACGAAAAATCTGCTCCTGTGGCTGGTGATTGCCGTCGTGCTGATGTCGGTATTCAACAATTTCGGCAGTCGGCAGGGTTCAGTACGCCCCATGGATTACTCGCAGTTCTACAGTCAGCTGCTGAGTGGACAGATCGATAAGGTCACCATGGAAGGCCGCAAGATCGAAGGTACGACCAAGAGCGGGCAGAATTTCAGCACCTATAGCCCTGAGACGGACAATCGCGCGCTTATTGGCGATCTGCTCAAGAACAGCGTCACCATTGACGCCAAGCCGCCGGAAGAGCAGTCGCTTTGGCTGCAGGTCTTAATCAACTGGTTCCCGATGTTGCTCCTTGTCGGCGTGTGGGTCTTTTTCATGCGCCAGATGCAGGGTGGCGGTAGCGGGCGTGGTGCGATGGGTTTCGGTAAAAGTCGCGCGCGCATGCTTACTGAAGAGCAGAACAAGGTCACCTTCGAGGATGTTGCCGGGGTAGAGGAAGCGAAGGAAGAGGTTGGTGAACTTGTTGAGTTCTTGCGTGACCCGTCCAAGTTCCAGAAGCTTGGTGGACGCATTCCCAAGGGCGTGCTCATGACGGGTTCTCCCGGTACCGGCAAGACGTTGCTCGCCAAGGCAATAGCAGGCGAGGCGAAGGTGCCGTTCTTTTCAATTTCCGGTTCCGACTTCGTCGAGATGTTCGTCGGCGTCGGCGCCTCGCGCGTGCGCGACATGTTTGAGCAGGCGAAGAAACACGCCCCATGCATCATTTTCATCGATGAAATTGATGCTGTTGGACGCCAGCGCGGCGCTGGACTGGGTGGTGGGCATGATGAACGCGAGCAGACCCTCAACCAGCTGCTGGTAGAGATGGACGGGTTTGAAGGCACCGAGGGCGTGATCGTCATCGCCGCGACTAACCGTCCCGACGTGCTTGATCCAGCGTTATTGCGCCCGGGCCGTTTTGACCGACAGGTGTACGTACCGCTACCGGATATACGCGGCCGTGAACAGATTCTCAAGGTTCATATGCGCAAGGTACCGGTGGCAGACAACGTCAATGCCAGCATCATCGCACGCGGCACTCCTGGGTTTTCCGGAGCAGATCTCGCCAACCTTGTGAATGAGGCGGCGCTGTTCGCGGCGCGCGCCAACAAGCGCATGGTCGACATGGAAGATTTCGAGAAGGCCAAGGACAAGATCGTGATGGGTGCCGAGCGCCGCTCGATCGTGATGCCGGAGAGGGAGCGTATGAATACCGCGTACCATGAATCTGGTCATGCGGTGGTGGCAAAAATGCTGCCGAACACCGATCCTGTGCACAAGGTGACCATTATTCCTCGCGGCCGCGCACTTGGCGTTACCATGCAGCTTCCGACGGAAGACCGTTACAGCCATGACCGCGAGTCGCTGCTGGCAACCATCGCTGTGCTCATGGGCGGGAGAATCGCGGAAGAAGTCTTCATGCACCAGATGACTACCGGCGCGGCGAATGACTTCGAGCGCGCCACCGATCTGGCGCGCAACATGGTTACGCGCTGGGGTATGAGCGATGCGCTCGGGACTCGCGTTTACGGGGAAAACCAGAGCGAGGTGTTTTTGGGGCGCGATGTAACGACACACAAGAATCTGAGCGACGCAACTGTTCAGCTCGTGGACAACGAGATTCGGCGGATCATCGATGAGCAGTATGCACGCGCCCGCAAAATCATCGAAGACAACCGGGAAAAGATCGAGGTGATGGCCAAGGCCTTGCTTGAATGGGAGACGCTCAACGCCGACCAGATCGATGACATCATGGCCGGGAAGCAGCCGCGTCCACCAGAGGATTTCGCAGGCCCCGCCTCGCCAGGTTCCGGCGAGCAACCCGGGAAGCCTGCGGCGCGCAAACCGCGTGTCAAGCCGATCGATACTCCGGCCGCCGAACATTGAGCCCGTCCCAATGGGACGGTAAATTACCACGTGAAGCCAGGGGCGTAGAGCGGAGCACAGAATGAAGGAGGCTCTGCTCAGCCCTCAAAGCCCCGATACACCGCTAACGCTCGATTGTGGTGGTCGATTGCTCGACCTGAGCCGCACCGCGATTATGGGCGTTCTTAATGTGACCCCCGATTCATTTTCCGACGGGGGTAATTTCATCTCTCCTGACAAGGCGCTAGAACATGCCCGCGCGATGGTTGCGGAAGGCGCCGATCTTATCGACGTAGGCGGCGAGTCTACGCGTCCCGGCGCGCGCAGCGTTTCCGTCGAGGAAGAACTCGAGCGCGTCGTTCCCGTCATCCGCGCCCTTCATGCAGCACTGTCGGTTCCGATTTCCATTGATACCTCAAAGCCGGAAGTCATGCGCGCTGCGGCCGCGGCCGGTGCTGGGCTGATCAACGATGTCATGGCCTTGCGCGCCGCCGGCGCGGTTGAAACTGCGCGTGATCTCGGCTTGCCGGTTTGTTTGATGCACATGCAAGGCGAGCCGCGCACGATGCAGGAAAATCCCCAATACCGGGATGTCGTCGCCGAAGTGAAAGATTTCCTTTACCAACGGGTCCAGGTCTGCATTCAGGCTGATATTCCCGAGCACCGGATCGTGGTAGACCCGGGGTTCGGTTTCGGCAAGAACCTTGAACATAATTTCGAATTGCTGCGTAAGCTCGCGGATTTCAAGGATCTTGGGGTGCCGATTCTCGTTGGGCTGTCGCGCAAATCGATGATTGGCGCCGCGCTCGCCTTGCCCGCGGGGCGCCGTCTTCATGCCAGTGTGGCGCTAGCCCTGTTAGCGGTGCAAAATGGTGCAAATATTTTGAGGGTTCACGATGTGGGCGCCACCCGCGACGCAGTACGGATGTTGGAGGCAGTAGCGCTTACCGCCCCCACAGGGTCTGGCGCACGGCGGTAGTCAATACAGGGCGTTCATTGGGATGTAGGGAGAGAGAATGAGTAAGCGTTACTTCGGTACTGACGGAATCCGCGGTTGCATGGGCGAAGAGCCGATCACGCCGGAAACAGTACTCAAGCTTGGATGGGCCGCCGGTCGTGTGCTTGGCAAGGGCGGTGCGGATCACCCAAAGATACTGATCGGGAAGGATACGCGTGTTTCAGGCTATCTCCTGGAATCGGCGCTCGAGGCCGGTCTTTCTGCCGCCGGTGTGGATATCCGTCTGCTTGGACCGATGCCCACACCTGGTATTGCCTATCTCACGCGCACAGCACGCGCGCGCGCCGGTATCGTAATCAGCGCATCGCATAATCCCTACCAGGATAACGGCATCAAGTTCTTTTCCTCCGAAGGGTCGAAGCTTCCGGATGAAGTGGAACTTGAAATGGAGCGCATGATGGCGGAACCGTTGCGTACGGTAGCGCCGGGAAAGCTGGGCAAAGCAAAACGCTACGAGGATGCCGGTGGCCGCTATATTGAGTTTTGCAAGAGCACCTTTCCTCATCGCCTTAACCTGGAAGGGCTGCGCATAGTAGTGGACTGTGCAAACGGAGCCGCGTACCAGATTGCGCCGCACGTGTTCAGCGAATTAGGTGCTGATGTTACCGCCATCGGGAATCAGCCAGATGGGCTGAATATCAATCACGATTGCGGTTCGACCAATACCGCCCTGCTGCGCAAGACTGTAGTCGACGAACGTGCAGCGCTCGGCATCGCCCTCGATGGTGATGGCGATCGGGTGATCATGGTTGACGCAGCGGGTGAAGTGGTCGACGGCGACCAGCTTCTTTATATAGTTGCCTTGGCGCGTCAGACGACGGACAGGCTGCGCGGCGGTGTCGTAGGCACGCTCATGAGCAACCTCGGCCTGGAACAGGGGTTGCAACGAAAAAACATACCGTTCAAGCGCGCCCAGGTTGGCGATCGCCACGTGCTTGCGATGCTTCAACAGGAGAGCTGGGAGCTTGGCGGCGAGACTTCCGGACATCTCATCTGCCTCGACAAAAGTACCACAGGCGACGGCATCGTCGCTGCACTGGAAGTGCTTGCCATACTGCGACAGTCGGGCCGCACGCTGACCGAGCTTAAAGCCGATATGGCGATATATCCGCAAATCATGATCAATGTGCGTATGAACCGACGCTTCGATATCAAGAACTCAGGTGCCGTCATGAGCGCGCTGAGCGAGGTTGAGGCGCAACTTGCGGCAAGTGGCCGGGTTGTGCTGCGTGCTTCGGGTACGGAGCCGGTCGTGCGTGTGATGATTGAGGGACAGGATCGCTCGCTCATCGAACGCCTTGGCCAATATCTGGCGGACAGCGTAAAAAGGGCTGCTGAAGAAGCAGCCTGAGAGTCCCATACGCAGGGGGCCAGAACTGATCGCTGCTGCCGTGCTTCGCTAATTTCCGCCGGTAAATTCCTGTCACAACCTGATCCGGATTTCGGTTCGTGCGCCTTGCGCTACCCCGACGCCGGTGAAGTTGGGGCAGTTTGCCGCTTTTTTAGGCAGATACTGCTACCTGGTCGGCGCGACAAATTGCTTTCCGCGCCTGTGCCCGGTAACATCGCGCCCGCTTTTCGTATTTTGGGTGTGAAGATCAAGGGGGAATCCCATGCGGCGTGCCATGGTGGCAGGAAACTGGAAAATGAACGGCAGCCGGGCCGAGGCGACTGCGCTTTTGCGCGATATCGAGCGCGGCTTGCTTGATGTGGGCAGCGCCGAAGTCGTGGTGTGCCCACCGTTCGTGTTCATCCCAGCCGTGGCCGAAATGCTGGTCGGGAAGAAGGCAGCTTGGGGCGGACAAAACCTGTGCATCCACAAGTCTGGGGCCTATACGGGCGAAGTATCGGGTCCGATGCTGCGCGAGTTCGGTTGCACTTACGTGATCGTGGGGCACTCCGAGCGGCGCGCGCTCTACGGCGAGGATGACCAGGTGGTGGCGCAGAAATTCCAGGCAGCCCAGAGTGCAGGACTGGTTCCGATTCTCTGCGTGGGAGAGACGCTGGCGGAGCGGGAATCAAATCAGACGGAGACGGTGGTAGCGCGTCAGCTGGACGCAGTAATCGGTCTTGCCGGTATCGCGGCATTGTCCAATAGCGTCGTTGCCTATGAGCCCGTGTGGGCCATCGGCACCGGCAAAACCGCCACGCCGGAGCAGGCCCAGGAAGTGCACCGGTTCATCCGAGCGCGTCTGGCGCGGGCAAACACGAATGTTGCTGACGGCCTGCGGATACTTTATGGCGGCAGTGTAAAGGGCGCGAATGCGCGCGAGCTGTTCGCGCAGAAAGACATTGACGGCGGTCTGATCGGCGGAGCATCGTTGAATGCGCAGGAATTTCTGACGATCTGTCGCGCCGCCCAGTAACGAGGAACAATACAGCCATGAAAGAAGTGCTTCTTGTAATCCATGTGCTAGTGGCCATTGCGTTGGTCGGTCTGGTGTTGCTGCAGCAGGGTAAGGGCGCCGATATGGGCGCGGCTTTTGGTAGCGGGGCTTCGCAGACGCTGTTTGGAGCGCGCGGGTCCGCGACATTCCTGAGCCGGGTTACCGCTGGGCTGGCAACTGTCTTTTTTCTAACGAGTCTCGTGCTTACCATTCTTTATACCCGGGAGGCGCGGACTAATAGTGTTACTCAGGAAGTCCCGGCAACATCAGTGCCGGTGACAACGACGCCGGCGCCTGCTGCGCCGACGAATGTACCTGAGGTGCCAAAGTAAGAAACAAAAGCCGAAGTGGTGAAATTGGTAGACACGCCGTCTTGAGGGGGCGGTGGCGCAAGCCGTGCGGGTTCGAGTCCCGCCTTCGGCACCAAATGTCAGATTGTCAGATGTCGCGGATAGGGGATTTTTATATCCCCCAAAATGGCGATAACTGCATGAATAATAACTATAATCCTTGATCGTACACGCTTGACTTTGATCTCTGCGGCGGCCTAGACTGCCCGACTGGGTTTTTGACGGCCCGGACATAATCAATAATGCATCATCTAAAAGGTGCATGGGGTCGAGCATGCTGGAGAACTATCTCCCGATACTAATCTTTATCGCCGTCGGCATCGCCGTGGGTGTCCTGCCTATGGCCATGGGTTGGCTGCTGGCACCGAATCGCCCGGATAGTGAAAAGCTTTCGCCCTACGAATGTGGTTTCGAAGCGTTTGAGGATTCGCGTACCAAGTTCGATGTTCGCTACTACCTCGTCGCCATTCTGTTCATCATTTTTGATCTCGAGATCGCTTTTCTGTTTCCATGGGCAGTTGTGCTGCACCAGATCGGTATGTTCGGCTTTCTTGCAATGATGCTGTTTCTCGGGATCCTCGTAATCGGTTTCATATACGAGTGGCGCAAGGGGGCGCTGGAATGGGAATAGAAGGAGCCTTCGAAAAGGGTTGGTTTACAACCTCCGCTGACAAGCTGATCAACTGGACACGCACAGGTTCCCTCTGGCCCATGACTTTTGGTTTGGCTTGCTGCGCGGTGGAGATGATGCACGCCGGCGCATCCCGCTATGACCTTGACCGCTTTGGTGTCATGTTCAGGCCGAGCCCGCGGCAGTCGGATGTGATGATCGTGGCAGGAACATTAGTAAACAAAATGGCTCCTGCCTTGCGCAAGGTTTATGACCAGATGGCTGAGCCGCGCTGGGTGATCTCCATGGGATCATGTGCGAACGGCGGCGGTTACTACCATTATTCCTATTCTGTGGTTCGCGGTTGTGACCGAATTGTACCGGTCGACATCTACGTTCCTGGCTGTCCTCCAACGGCGGAAGCGCTGCTGTACGGTATCATCCAGTTGCAGAACAAGATCAAACGCACTAACACCATAGCGCGGTAGGCCGCCGCCCGGAACCAAATCCATGACTGAATCCTTTCAGGCGCTCGCCAAGCACGTGGTCGAAAAATTCGGCGACGCTATCAGCAGCTCGCGCGAGGTTGGCGGCGAACTGACTCTCGAGGTGCGGCGCGAAGAGTTGCGCCGCGTGTGTTTGGGGTTGCGCGATATTTCGCTTTTCGGATTCGAACAGCTCATCGATCTTTGCGGTGTCGATTATCTTGACTACGGCGCGGAATCAACTGCCGGCCGCAGGGGCGGACCGCGCTTCGCCGTGGCCTACCATCTGCTGTCCGTGTCGCATAACCTGCGTCTGCGTCTGCGCGTATTCCTCGACGATGAAATGCCGGTAGTCGATTCGGTGATTGACATCTGGAACTCTGCCAGCTGGTATGAGCGCGAGGCGTTCGACCTGTTCGGGATCGTATTTGACGGGCATCCGGATCTGCGCCGGATTCTCACGGACTATGGTTTCATCGGACATCCGTTTCGCAAGGACTTCCCGCTGATCGGCCAGGTTGAAATGCGTTACGACACCGAGAAACAGCGCGTCGTCTATCAGCCTGTGACAATCGAACCGCGCGTCCTGGTACCACGCGTCATCCGTGAGGACGGCTATGCTGCGCGCGATAAGTAATTCTGTCGTGATAGCGGGAGTTTCGGTCGATGCCTGAGATTAGAAACTACACGATGAATTTTGGTCCGCAGCATCCGGCGGCCCATGGCGTGCTGCGTCTGGTTTTGGAGCTCGATGGGGAAGTGATCGAGCGGGCCGATCCGCATATCGGCTTGTTGCATCGCGGCACGGAAAAGCTTGCTGAAAGCAAGCCTTACAACCAGAGCATTGGCTACATGGACCGTCTCGACTATGTGTCCATGATGTGCAATGAGCATGGCTACGTACTTGCCATGGAAAAGCTCCTCGGCATTGAACCGCCGATCCGCGCCCAGTACATACGCGTAATGTTCGATGAGGTTACGCGCATACTGAATCATCTCCTTTGGCTGGGGTCGCACGCTCTCGATATTGGCGCGATGACCGTATTTCTGTACTGCTTTCGCGAGCGCGAAGACCTGATGGACATGTATGAGGCGGTATCGGGCGCGCGCATGCATGCTACCTATTACCGTGTGGGTGGGGTATACCGCGATTTGCCGGACAGCATGCCGAAATACAAAACCTCGAAATGGCATGACGAAGCGGATGTCACCCGGCTCAACGGCAATCGCCAGGGGTCGCTTCTGGATTTTATCTGGGACTTTACCGAGCGTTTCCCGGGATATGTTGACGGATATGAAACGCTGCTGACCGACAATCGTATCTGGAAGCAGCGAACTGTAGGCATCGGTGTCGTGTCGCCCGCAAGGGCGCTGCAGCTGGGATTCACGGGACCCATGTTGCGCGGCAGTGGCATCGAGTGGGATCTTCGCAAAAAGCAGCCGTATGAAGTCTATGACAGAGTCGACTTCGATATACCGGTGGGCGTCAACGGCGATTGTTACGATCGTTACCTTGTGCGTATCGAAGAAATGCGCCAGTCGAATCGAATTATCCGTCAATGTGTGGAATGGCTGAGACGTAATCCCGGCCCCGTCATCATCGGAAATCACAAGTTGGTGCCACCGAAGCGTACGGAAATGAAAGGTGACATGGAGTCGCTCATTCATCACTTCAAGCTGTTTACCGAAGGCTTCTGCATTCCGGAAGGCGAAGCCTACGCGGCAATCGAACATCCCAAGGGTGAGTTTGGGGTTTATCTCATTTCCGACGGAGCGAATAAGCCATATCGTCTGAAGATTCGTGCGCCCGGGTTCGCGCACCTGTCGGCTCTCGACGAGATGGTGCGAGGCCATATGATTGCCGACGTCGTAGCGGTAATCGGGACACAAGATATTGTGTTCGGCGAGATCGACCGCTGACGGGGCGCAGAAACTCGATGCTATCCAACGAATCGCTGGCGCGAATAGATCGCGAAATTGCCAAGTACCCACCTGATCGCAAGGCTTCAGCGGTCATTGCCGCTTTGCACATTGCGCAAGAGGAGCACGGCTGGCTGAGCGAACCGCTCATGGATTATGTGGCGAAGATTCTCGATTTGCAGCCAATCCAGGTCTATGAGGTTGCCACTTTCTACACGATGTTCGACCTCAAGCCGATCGGAAAATACAAGATCAGCGTGTGCACCAATATCTCGTGCATGCTGCGCGGTTGCGGACAGGTGGTGAAGCATCTCGAGAATCGACTCGGAATCCGCATGGGCGAGACCACTGCGGATGGAAAAGTTACGCTGAAGGAAGTGGAGTGCCTGGCGGCCTGCGGTGGCGCGCCGATGTTCATGATAGGCAAGACGTACTACGAAAATCTGACACCCGAACGGATCGATGAGATCCTCGGCTCGCTTAAGTAGGAGCGCCATGGCCAACGAAGTCTGTTTCAGCAACAAGCATCTGGACAAGCCGTGGACGCTTGCGACGTACCAGAGCACCGGCGGATATCAGGCGCTTACAAAGATCCTGCGCGGCAAGATTGCTCCCGACGATATCATCGCCGAGCTCAAGAAATCAGTGCTGCGCGGTCGTGGCGGTGCCGGATTTCCCACCGGGCTCAAGTGGAGTTTTATGCCGCGCTCGGCCCCGGGACAAAAGTACATCGTATGCAATTCGGACGAAGGGGAGCCGGGTACTTTCAAGGATCGCGACATACTGCGCTTCAATCCGCACGCAGTGATCGAAGGTATGGCAATCGCCGGCTATACCATCGGCGCGACCGTCGGCTACAACTATATGCGCGGCGAGTTTTACGAACCCTACGAGCGATTCGAGGCCGCGCTGGCAGAGGCGCGCGCGGCCGGGTTTATTGGCAAAAACATTCTGGGATCCGGAGTGGATTTCGAGTTGCACAGTCACATGGGCGCTGGCGCCTATATCTGCGGTGAGGAGACCGCCTTGCTCGAATCCCTGGAAGGCAAGAAGGGAATGCCACGCTTCAAGCCCCCGTTTCCGGCGAGTTTCGGCCTGTTCGGACGACCCACCACGATCAATAACACGGAAACGCTTGCCTCGGTACCATCCATCTTGCGCAATGGCGCGACATGGTTTCTCAATATCGGCAAGCCAAATAACGGCGGGTCGAAGATATTCTCGGTTTCGGGACACGTGAACCAGCCTGGAAACTATGAGGTGCCGCTTGGTACGCCGTTTGCCAAGCTGTTGGAGATGGCGGGCGGGGTGCGCGGCGGGCGACGTCTCAAGGCGGTGATCCCGGGAGGCTCTTCGGTGCCGGTGCTGCGCGGCGAAGTTATGATGGAAATCAATATGGATTACGACTCGTTGGTCAAGGCCGGGTCTCTGCTCGGCGCGGGTTCCGTCATTGTTATGGATGACACAACTTGCATGGTGCGGGCCTTGGCCAGAATCTCGCACTTCTATTACGAGGAATCGTGCGGTCAGTGCACTCCGTGCCGCGAAGGCACAGGCTGGCTGGCACGCGTGGTTCACCGTATCGAGCACGGCGCGGGGACGTCATCGGATCTGGACCTGCTGCTGGATATGGCGGGAAAGATCGAAGGGCGCACGATATGCGCGCTGGGAGATGCGGCGGCCATGCCGGTAGCAAGCTTCATTAAGAATTTCCGCGAGGAGTTCGAATACCACATTAGTAATCGCAGCTGCATGGTTGCGGCAGCCTAAGAGCAACCTGTCAGGTTAGAAATCCAAGACGCGCGACGTGTGACGGAACGAACATGCTGCAAATTGAAATAGACGGCAAGAAGGTCGAGGTGGAAGAAGGATCGATGGTCATTCAGGCCGCCGACGCCGCCGGCATTTATATTCCGCGCTTCTGTTATCACGAGAAACTCTCCGTTGCCGCGAACTGCCGGATGTGTCTGGTTGACGTGGAAAAGATTCCAAAGCCGCTGCCGGCCTGCGCCACGCCGGTAACAGCTGGCATGGTCGTGCGTACGCGTTCGCCCAAGGCGGTTGCCGCACAGAAGGGCGTGATGGAATTCTTGCTGATCAACCATCCTCTCGATTGTCCGATCTGCGATCAGGGCGGCGAATGCGACTTGCAGGACCTGGCCGTGGGGTATGGCAGCGACGTATCGCGCTTCCAGGAAAAGAAACGCATCGTCATGGACAAGTACATAGGTCCGCTCATTTCAACCGACATGACGCGCTGCATTCACTGCACGCGCTGCATTCGTTTTGGCCAGGAGATCGGCGGAATCAAGGAACTTGGTGCCACCGGGCGCGGTGAGCATACGCGCATTGGTACGTATGTTGAGCGCAGCGTTAATTCGGAGCTTTCCGGGAACATGATCGATCTGTGTCCCGTTGGCGCGTTGACTTCGAGGCCCTTCCGTTTTTCGGCGCGCAGCTGGGAGATGCAGGACCATGCCTCGGTCAGTCCGCATGATTGCGTCGGTTCGAATCTCAACATCCAGGTGCGGCGCAACCGGGTTATGCGTGTACTGCCGCGCGAGAACGAGGAAATCAATGAGGTTTGGCTGTCCGACCGTGACCGTTTCAGCTACACCGCCCTGAATTCCGAGGAGCGGCTTGTCTTGCCCATGATCCGGCGGGACGGAAAGTGGACTGAAACCGACTGGCCGACGGTTCTGGAATACGTCCGCGCTTCGCTGCGCAAGCTCATCGATACGCACGGTGCCACGAGTCTTGGTGCCTTGGCTTCGCCCACTGCGACGCTGGAAGAGTTCTTTCTGCTGCAGAAGCTCATGCGTTCGCTAGGCTCAGACAACGTCGATCATCGCCTGCGCGCACGTGATTTCCGGGATGACGAACGCGAAACGTCTTTCCCCTGGCTTGGGCAATCACTGCAGGACCTGGAATCTCTTGATGCCGTGCTGCTCGTCGGATCCTATGTGCGCAAGGATCAGCCGCTTATTGCCCACCGCCTGCGCAAGGCTTTCCGTGCGGGGGCACAGATTGCCGCAGTGAATCCGGTGGACTACGAATTCAATTTTGGTCTCCGTGCCAAGGTGATTGCCTCTCCGGATGCCATGCTGCGCGCCCTTGCGCGAATAGCCCTGGCCCTGAGTACTGAGACCGGCAAGACCCTGCCTCAGGCGGTTCGCGACTGGACGGCAGGCGCCAGCCCCAGCGCGCAGGAGCAGGAAATTGCCAGATTGTTGCTGGGCGGAAAACGTGCGGCGGTGCTGGTCGGCAATTACGCGACCAGCCACACATATGCCGCCGATCTGCGAGCTTTGGTCGAACTTATCGCTGACCTCTCGGGAGCCGCACTCGGACGTCTGCCAGAAGCCAATGGTGCCGGCGGCTGGATTGCCGGCTGCTTGCCGCATCGTGGGCCCGGCGCCAGTGCCACATCGCGTACCGGACTCAACGCCTACGAAATGTTGGCGCAGCCGCGAAAGGGCTACCTGGTATTCGGTGCCGAGCCGGAGCTTGACTGCTGGGACGGGGCCGCAGCAAGGAAGGCGATGCAGGCGGCGGAATTTGTCGTGGCAGTGTCCAGTTTTAAAGGTGCGGCGATGGAATATGCCAGCGTGCTTCTGCCGCTGGCAGCATTCACCGAGACCTCGGGCACATTCGTCAATTGCGAGGGCCGCTGGCAGACATTTAACGGCGCGGTAAGTCCGCCCGGAGAAGCTCGACCTGGCTGGAAGATTCTGCGCGTGCTTGGCAATGTTCTTGGCCAGGCCGGGTTCGATTACACCTCGTCTGACCAGGTGCGCGATGAAATTGCCGGTTTCAAGGTAGAGCCGGTTGCCCGCTTGCGGCAATGGCAACTGGGTGCGCCGCCGCCGTCGCCCGACACGCTTGTGCGCATCGCGGATGTTCCGCTGTACGCGGCCGACCCCGTGGTGCGCCGCGCAGAATCATTGCAGCAAACGCGGGACAGCGCCCGGCCGGTCGCGCGCATGAACGGCGCCGAGGCTGGCCGCCACGGATTAACCGATGCGCACGAGGTACAAGTCACTGCGAGCGGCGGGCAGGTCACGTTGCGACTTGCAGTGGACGAGCGCGTGCCGGAAGGTTGCGTCTGGATTCCTGCTGGCTATGCCGAAACGGAAGCGCTCGGCGGGCAGGGGCCAGCGAACGTGGTAAGGAGCTAGATAATGCACGGGTCGCTGGTTTCGTTTTGGAACTCCTTCCCACTGTGGTCGCGGCTCGGACTAATTAGTCTCGGCAAGATTGTATTGATTCTGGTGCCGCTGATGACCGCGGTAGCCTATCTGACTTTCGCAGAACGCAAGATTATCGGTTACATGCAGGTCCGTATCGGGCCTAACCGCGTCGGACCTCGCGGCTGGTTACAGCCCATCGCCGATGCGCTTAAGCTTCTGCTTAAGGAAATCATTATTCCATCGAGCGCCAACAAGTTTCTGTTTGTTCTCGCGCCGGTACTCTCGATTGGTCCCGCCCTCGTCGCATGGGCGGTCATGCCGTTCACGGGAACTCTCGTGCTTGCCAACATAGATGCCAGTCTGTTGTTCGTGCTGGCTGTCACCTCCATGGGCGTCTACGGAGTAGTGGTTGCTGGATGGGCGTCGAACTCCAAGTATGCATTCCTTGGTTCTCTGCGATCTGCGGCCCAGATCGTCGCCTATGAAATAGCCATGGGATTTGCCCTGGTAGGCGTACTCATGGCGGCAGGCACGCTCAATTTGCGCGAAATCGCGCTGCGTCAATCCGGCAATATTACCGATTGGTATATCTGGCCTTTGTTTCCGTTATTTCTGGTGTACTTTATTTCCGGGGTTGCGGAAACCAACCGGTCGCCGTTTGACGTGGCGGAGGGCGAATCGGAAATCGTCGCTGGTTTCCATGTCGAATATTCAGGAATGGCCTTCGCGGTTTTCTTTCTCGCCGAGTATGCCAACATGATTCTGATTTCGGCGTTAACCACAACCATGTTTCTCGGCGGCTGGCTTGCGCCCTTTAATGTCGCGCCGTTTACCTGGATCCCCGCGCTGGGCTGGTTCGCGATAAAAGTTGCGCTGCTGCTTTTCTTTTTTCTCTGGTTTCGTGCCACATTTCCGCGTTACCGATACGACCAGATCATGCGACTTGGATGGAAGGTGCTAATTCCGGTGACGCTGGTCTGGATCGCCTTCATAGGGGTGACGATGTTCTTCACCCCCTGGGGTCATATTTTCCATTAGCGCGGGCAGGACGAGGAAATCGCTGAATGAATGCGCTGAAACGATATGTAAACAGCTTCCTGCTGGTCGAGCTGGTTAGAGGGTTGGCTCTAACCGGTCGCCACCTGTTCATGCGTAAGATAACAATCCAGTACCCGGACGAGCAGACTCCGAGTTCGCCGCGTTTTCGCGGGTTGCATGCCTTGCGTCGCTACCCCAATGGGGAGGAGCGCTGCATCGCGTGCAAACTATGCGAGGCAGTATGCCCTGCCGTGGCGATAACCATCGAATCGCAGCAACGTGCCGACGGAACGCGCCGCACCACGCGTTACGACATTGATCTGACAAAATGCATTTTCTGTGGGTTTTGCGAAGAATCGTGCCCGGTGGATTCGATCGTTGAAACGCGGGTGTTCGACTATTTCGGCGAACAACGTGGCGATCTGTATTACACCAAACAAATGCTGCTTGCGGTGGGCGACAGAAATGAAAGCCAGATTGCCGCGGACCGCGCGGTGGACGCGCGCTACCGCTAGTATGCCGACTCCACAGACCAGCGGCGTGACTATGGACCGGGAGACCCGGGTGGTCGTCGCGTGCCGCCGAAAATACGGCGTGCCGATCATAGCTTGGACAATTTCATGACATTCTCACAATTTATATTTTATTTCTTTGCAACGATTCTGGTCTTCGCGGCCACCATGGTGATCACCATTCGCAATCCGGTGAAGGCCGCACTCTTCCTGGTCCTGGCTTTTTTCAGCGCAGCGGGTTTGTGGGTATTGCTGGAAGCGGAGTTCCTGGCGATTACACTCGTGCTGGTTTACGTCGGCGCGGTAATGGTTCTGTTTCTCTTTGTGGTCATGATGCTGGACGTTAACCTGGTAAAGTTGCGCGAAGGTTTCGGCGAGTACCTGCCCATTGGCGGAATCGTTGCTGCCCTGATGGTGCTGGAAATGAGCATTATTCTTGGTGCGCGGCACTTTGGAACGACCAGGTTCCCGTTGCCGCCGCCGCATCCTGCAAACTACAGCAATACGCGCGAGCTTGGTCTGCAGCTCTACACGGTATATGTCTACCCGTTCGAGATTGCGGCTCTCATTCTGCTCGTCGCCATTGTGGCCGCCATAGCGCTTACCATGCGCAAGCGCCCACGCACCAAATACCAGAATCCTGCAGATCAGGTCAGGGTCAGGCGGCAGGACCGTGTGCGCATCGTCAAGATGGTTGCGGAGAAGAAAGGATGAGTCGCGCCAGCAGGTGGAAGGTAGCACGCCCGGTGCGCGGCCATTGCGAGGAGACGGCATGATTGCGCTATCGAACTATCTGGTACTCGGGGCAATTCTGTTTGCCTTGAGCATGGTTGGCATATTCCTCAACCGCAAGAATGTCGTGATCCTGCTCATGGCGATTGAGCTGAATCTGCTGGCGGTAAACATGAATTTCATTGCGTTCTCGCGCTATCTCGGCGATAGCGCCGGGCAAATATTCGTATTTTTCATATTGACCGTGGCGGCAGCTGAGGCGGCCATTGGTCTGGCGATACTCATCGTGTTATTCAGGAATCGGAACACGATCAACGTCGACGACCTCGATTCGCTCAAGGGCTGACTTCATGTTTGAGAACATGCAGAACGTTTATATCGCCATTCCGCTTGCCTGCCTCGCGGGAGCGGCAGTCGCCGGATTGTTAGGATGGAAGATCGGCCGGGTGGGCGCGCATAGCGCCGCAATACTTGGCGTGGCAATTGCGTTTGCCCTGTCCCTGGTGGTGTTCAATGATGTCATCGTCAACGGCCACAGTTTTAACGGGACTGTATATATTTGGGGAGTGAGTGGCGGGATTCCCATGGAAATCGGTTTTCTCATCGATCCGCTAAGCGTGCTGATGATGGTCATCGTGACTTTTGTGTCACTCATGGTGCACATCTACACCATCGGGTATATGCGCGATGACCCGGGTTATCAGCGCTTTTTTAGCTATATAGCGCTTTTTACTTTTGCCATGCTCATGTTGGTGATGGCCAACAATTTCCTGCAGCTTTTCTTCGGATGGGAAGCTGTGGGCCTTGTGTCCTATTTGCTGATTGGATTCTGGTTTACGCGCGAGTCGGCGATCTACGCCAATCTCAAGGCATTTCTCGTGAACCGCGTCGGGGACTTCGGTTTCGTGCTTGGCATTGCGGCAATTTATTCGTATTTCGGCACGCTCGATTATGGCGCGGTCTTCGCCATCGCACCGCAGCTTGCGGGACAGACGGTTCACGTACTTCCTGGCAGCAATTGGAGCGTCATTACACTGATATGCCTGCTTCTTTTCGTCGGTGCAATGGCAAAATCGGCGCAGGTTCCGCTGCATGTATGGTTGCCGGATTCAATGGAAGGCCCGACGCCGATTTCGGCATTGATCCATGCCGCGACCATGGTTACCGCCGGAATTTTTATGGTCGCGCGTATGTCTCCGCTCTTTGAACTGTCGAATACCGCCCTCTCGGTGATACTCGTAATCGGATCGATTACCGCGCTGTTTATGGCGTTTCTTGGCGTGGTGCAGAACGACATCAAACGCGTCGTTGCCTACTCGACACTGTCTCAGCTTGGGTACATGACTGTGGCGTTGGGTGCATCAGCTTATGCCGCAGGCATCTTCCATCTGATGACGCATGCGTTCTTCAAGGCTTTGCTGTTCCTGGCCGCTGGTTCGGTGATCATCGCCATGCATCATGAACAGGATCTGCGCAAGATGGGCGGCTTGCGCAAATACATGCCGTGGACGTTTGCAACGGCCTGGGTCGGTTCGCTGGCGCTTGCCGGATTTCCGCCATTCGCCGGTTTCTTTTCCAAGGATGCAATAATTGAGGCGGTTCAGCACTCACAGTTGCCCGGCAGCGGATTCGCTTATTTTGCGGTGATGACTGGCGTCTTTGTCACTGCACTTTATACGTTTCGCATGCTGTTCATGGCCTTTTACGGGGAACCGCGTATGGACGAACATACGCGCAAACACCTGAAAGAATCGCCCGCAGTGGTGGTGATCCCGCTTGTGCTGTTGGCCATTCCGTCGGCCATTGCGGGCTGGATCGGACTTAAACCTCTGCTGTTTGGAAATTTTTTCGGTACCTCAATAGAGGTACTGCCACAGCACGACGTGTTGCACGAGATGAGTGCAGATTTCGTAGGCACTGGGCCGTTTATTGCCCACGGACTACAGTCCGCGCCGTTCCTTCTGGCGGTTTTCGGGCTTGCCACAGCGTGGTTGCTGTATATCCGCTACAAGCACGTGCCGGCCTTGATTAAGGAAAAGTTTGGAGTGATTTACGCAATCCTGAATCACAAATACGGGTTCGATGAATTCAACGAAGTGGTATTTGCCGCAGGAGCCCGTTCAATCGGACGACTGCTCTGGAAAATTGGTGATGTCAGTCTTATTGATGGCTTGATGGTCAATGGTACGGCGCGGGTCATCGCTTGGGGTTCGGCGGTCATGCGCCGCATTCAATCAGGATATATCTACCACTATGCATTTGCGATGATCATCGGATTGTTTCTGCTGATGACGTTCTTTTTGCATCGCTAATCCCGAGGACGACGCCCGATCATGTATGCCGCCCATGCCCTGAGTGTTGCCATATGGCTGCCGATCCTCGGCGGCGTGGCCGTGCTTTTGACCGGAGGAGACACCAGAGCATCTTGGGCACGTCGCCTGAGTCTGGTAATTGCAATGGCAACGTTTATTGCCACGATCCCGCTTTACACCGGATTCAATCATGCCACTGCCGCCATGCAGTTTGTGGAGAACCACCCATGGGTGCCGGCTTTCAATGTTGCCTATCACATTGGCATTGACGGAATTTCGCTGCCGCTGATACTCCTGACAAGCTTTACTACGGTCATCGTGGTACTTGCGGGCTGGGAGGTGATTCAGACCAGGGTGTCTCAATACATGGCTGCGTTCCTTATCATGGAAGGTCTCATGATTGGGGTTTTCTCATCCATGGATGCGATTCTCTTCTATGTTTTCTGGGAAGCCATGCTGATTCCGATGTTCATCATCATCGGAATGTGGGGTGGACCGAACCGGGTGTATGCGACGGTCAAGTTTTTCCTCTATACGCTGCTTGGATCGGTGCTGATGCTGGTCGCGCTGCTGTACATGTACTTCAAGAGCGGACACAGCTTCGACATCCAGACTCTGTATTCGCTCAAACTCAGCATGACTGAGCAGGTGCTGATCTTCCTGGCGTTTCTGCTGGCTTTTGCCGTGAAGGTGCCGATGTGGCCGGTGCATACCTGGTTGCCGGATGCCCATGTCGAGGCGCCTACCGGCGGTTCAGTGGTGCTCGCGGCAATCATGTTGAAAATGGGAGGATACGGGTTCCTGCGCTTTAGCCTGCCGATTCTTCCGGATGCAAGCCACAAGCTAGCGTGGCTGATGATTACGCTTTCACTCATCGCGATCGTCTACATCAGTCTCGTTGCGCTCGTGCAGGAGGACATGAAGAAGCTTATCGCCTATTCATCCATCGCGCATATGGGTTTCGTCACGCTTGGGTTCTTTATCTTCAATGCCCAGGGCCTCGAAGGCGGCATGATAGAGATGATTTCCCACGGGTTCGTGTCCGGCGCGTTGTTTCTTTGTGTGGGCGTGCTTTACGATCGACTTCACTCTCGCCAGATCCGTGACTATGGAGGCGTTGCCAATCGCATGCCGATATTTGCCTCGCTCATGATGCTGTTTGTCATGGCCAACGTCGGCCTGCCAGGCACGTCGGGGTTCGTCGGAGAGTTTCTGGTCATACTTGGGAGTTTTCAGGCCAATATGTGGTACGCGTTTCTTGCGGCGACCATTCTTGTCACCGGCGCCGCCTACACCCTTTGGCTCTACAAGCGCGTCATGTTCGGGAATATTGTGAGCGATGGCGTGGCGGCATTGCGCGATCTCGGGGTGCGCGAATTTTCGTTTCTTGCGGTGCTTGCCGTAGCCGTGTTGGCCATGGGGATATGGCCATATCCATTCCTCGATGTGATGCATGTATCGGTAAATCACATGCTTGGGCAAATTGCGATGAGTAAGCTGTAAGGCGGGCGATATCGTGGTGCGTGCCGTCGCAGAGGCGTGCTTGAACATAATAAGTTGGATGCCATTGATATGAACTTTACAGTACCGAATCTAGCACCCGCGATACCGGAGATCTTTGTGCTCTCGATGGCCTGCGCCATCTTGTTGCTGGATCTTTTTCTCAATGAATCCAACCGTTATCTGACCTATCTCCTGACGCAGCTGACGCTTGTCGGTGCTGTGTTGCTTACCGTGCACGGATTTCACAAGACGCCGGTGTACACGTTCAATCATATGTTCGTGGCGGATCCGCTTTCGGATGTCATCAAACTTGCGATTTACGGGTTGACGTTCATTGTGCTGGTATATTCGCGCGCTTACATTCGCGAGCGCGGCATGTGCAAGGGGGAGTATTTCGTGCTTGCACTGTTCGGTGTGGTAGGAATGATGGTGATGACCTCCGCCACCCATTTCCTGTCCCTGTATCTCGGGCTGGAACTGCTGTCGCTCAGCCAATACGCAATGGTGGCATTCCAGCGCGACTCGGCACATGCCACGGAAGCGGCGATGAAGTATTTTGTTCTGGGCGCGCTGGCATCAGGCATGCTGCTCTACGGCATGTCCATGCTTTACGGTGCCACGGGCAGTCTGGACATTGCTACCGTGAGACAGAAAATAGCCGGCATGTCGCCGAACGATGTGGTGCTCATCTTCGGCTTGGTTTTCATCATCGTTGGACTTGCTTTCAAGCTCGGGGCAGTGCCGTTTCACATGTGGATACCGGATGTGTATCACGGCGCCCCTACGTCAGTGACGTTGTACATCGGGACTATGCCGAAGCTCGCGGCATTCGCCATGATTATGCGGCTTTTGGTTGGAGGGCTGCAGGACCTGGCGGCTTCGTGGCAGGCCATGTTGATTATCATGGCAGTCCTTTCCATGGGTATTGGAAACCTTGTCGCCATTGCCCAGACCAACATCAAGCGCATGCTTGCCTACTCGACTATTTCCCACATGGGGTTTTTCCTCCTCGGCATTGTCAGTGCAGGACCGGATGGCTACAGCGCAGCAATGTTTTACATGCTGGTTTACGCCGCAATGAGTCTGGGTGGCTTTGGCATGGTGATACTCCTGTCGCGTTCCGGCTTCGAGGCCGATCAGCTGGAAGATTTCAAGGGACTTAACCAACGCAGCCCGTGGCTTGCTTTCATGATGCTGCTGCTTATGTTTTCCATGGCCGGGATCCCGCCGACGGCGGGTTTTTACGCCAAATTGCTGGTTTTCCAGGCCATCGTAAATGTCGGCATGGTCTGGCTGGCGGCTGTCGGCGTGCTGTTTTCGGTCATTGGAGCCTTTTACTACCTGCGGGTGGTCAAGTTGATGTATTTTGACGCGCCGGTAGATTCGAGTCCGGTGAAGGCAGACCCGGATATCAAATTGATGATGGCGATTAATGGTATTGGAATGATCGCCGTGACCCCCTGGGTTGGATCGCTAATCAATCTGTGCAGCGGCGCGATTCGCGCGATCTCCTGAGCGTTGTGAGCTCGATTCAACGAGCCTCGGTCGGACGCAGTGCCGGCATCCGGCCGGTTAATCGCCAAGGCATCGTCTCAAATAATGACGAAATCCAGCAGCATAAAGGCATTGGCCGAGCGAGGTTTGCTCATTAAATCTTGAATTTGCCGCGGCCGGCCGGTACACTGCCGCCTCTTTGCTGCGGGGTGGAGCAGTCTGGCAGCTCGTCGGGCTCATAACCCGAAGGTCGTAGGTTCAAATCCTACCCCCGCTACCATCTGGGAAGACACCCCCACCGGCCGCCAGCAGCAGCCGGTGGGCGGGGTCATCAAATTCCGCATATATGGCCCCATTCCCTTCTTGCACCACAGTGATTTCGCCCAGGACCTGCACCAGAATAGCCCGAGATTGATCTGTGCGGCGTTCCAGGGCGTCCCGAAGACCCCGACGTCCCCCCATCCTGAGTAGCACTTCCATCTAGAGTCCGGTTGTCACTGTAGCTGGTTTTGCCGTCAGTTGTCTTGCGTACTCAGCCGGGGTGAGACCATCCAGCGCCTTCTTCGGTCGCTCC
>JAJXUF010000076.1 GCA_021783175.1 Pseudomonadota bacterium | reverse complement strand
CGGGTAACCCAGCTGCCGCCTTGTCGCCGCGCTGCGCTTCCCAAGTTCGATATACAGCTTCACCGCTCGAATACGCTCTTCGTATGAAAACACGGACTACCTCCAAGTAGTCCAAGTTTTTGTCCGCGGCCCCCGGTGGGCCAATTCTGGATGAACGGCAACACTCCGCTTACCGCGCTGCATAATCGAAGCAGAAATCGAAGATTAATGAGCAGGTCAGGGGTCAAAAAACAACCGCTGCCGGTTTCAGGCGGAGGTCAGGTCGCCATGCCGTCGAAAAAGTTGGGCTCAGATTGGGCCCGAGCTACAACACGCGATCGTTCGATTGCGCGTGATGGTCTGTAAGGGATTGAATCGAAGTGAAAAATCTGGTGGGCGATGCAAGGTTCGAACTTGCGACCCCTGCCGTGTGAATGCGTAAACGGTGCATTTTCGTGCGCACAGACGCTCACAAAGACATTACGCATCAACGAGTTATCCTGCAGGACCGTGCCTGATAGTGTGCGACAATGTATCCGCGTTGTCGCGCCAGTGTCGCGAGATTTGACGCCGACCACTGCCGTTTGCTGTTGCCGAATTGTCGCACGCCGCCGATCCTGACAACTGCCGCCGACGCTTCACGGGCGGCAGGAAATCAGGACAATGGATCGCACCATCGTATTATGGAGTGCAAGCAGATGTCGGCAGACGTGTTCGAAGAATACATTGACCTTGATGAGGTCGGCAAACGGATGGGGCTTTCCCGCAGGAAGCTGGAAAACATGCTGGTTGCCGGACAGATGCCGAAGCCAGTGAGGTTCGGCCGGGCAAGGCGTTGGAGCGCAAAGCTGGTCAGCGAGTGGATGCGGGAGGAAGCAGAGCGTGCCGCTGGGATCCGGGCCGCCGGCGAACCGGAACGGCGCGGGCCAGGACGCCCCCGCTCTGGATGAGCAGCACCCGGCGGTGTCTGATCGTGCCGGGCCGAGGTCGGGGATCGTGATCGTGGGTATGAGACGGGGATGTAGATCAATCGTATTGTATCGTCCGGTGATGCTGTAACCACGGCACTGTCCCCGTTTCGCCGCGTTCACTGCTCACGGGTTCAGGCGGCGGGGCCGCGCAGGGCGCGGCATCGACCCGACGCGCTGCGCCGCCGGGAGGCGGCATCATCAGCGCAGGAGGCATGTACGCGCCGCGCCCCTGGCGGAAAGGATGCAACCACTGACCCCCGACTCTTCGCCTCGCGCCGACGGCGTGGCGCGCGTACTTGATGGGATCGGGATGGGGCAGCTGTGACCGTTTAACCACGATAGGGCCACAATCACGCGGCGTTCTCCGCCCCTGCCGCTGCCGTCTTCACCGCAGGAGCCGTAGAAACGGTGATCCTCAACGCCACCATCTCTACGCCCAGCCCGATGAACAATGCTTTTTGTGACCTGTCGGCGCGTCCTGCATTCTTCCAATCGTCGAGACCTAATTCGACCCCGAACACTTCGCCCACTCGCTTGCACACCTGGCGGCCGGTGATGCCGGGCACGAACCACGGCGCGGTCAGAAGTCCGGATCGTAGACCACGCAAAATCGAGATCGCGTGCGCACGCGGGAGTTTCCCCCGGACCCGCAATCCCATCTCTTTCGCTGCCGGCCGACGGGCAATACGCCCGCGGATCTCGACCACGTTCCCCTCGTCCACGACTGGCTCGCGCAGATCGTCTGTCGCCGCCCTGGCGTTTTCAAACTCGGCCATGCCCCCCCAAGGGCGTGTTGCGTAACTCACGTGGTTATACCGTGTGCCGTCGATCTCGATTGACTCCATGCGTTCGTTGACGGGCTCACGCTTGTAGTCCCACTCCCAGCTAATTTGTTTCGACACGTCCTTGCCGACCGCATCCGCATCGTGCTGCACGTATTCACGCGGCGAGGGCAGGGCATGGAACTCGAAACCGATGCGGCCCTTCCGGGCGAGGAAGAGTTCTGCAAGTGCTGCTGGTTTCCCGATCTGCTCCACTCGATCTTTCACCGATCCCGAGACTTTGTATCCAGCCCCGGCCACGGGCAACGCATGCGCATCAATCTGTCCTATGCCGAATCCGCCACGGGTCTTCAGCATCACAAGGGAGCGGGAGCGGTGCTTCAATTCCCAAATCGTTTCGCTGCCTACGAGACCACGACGGGCGTCCTCGAATCCTTTCTTCAAGCCGAAGAGATCGAGCCCGTACAGCACCTCGGACGGAGCGTCTGTCAAGAAACCGTCGGTGGTAACTGACGCGGTGGAGTACCCAAGCTCGTGCAGTTGAATCATTGCAGCACTGACGACGGCGCGAACCAAGCCGGTCGTCAACGCCGCCTGGGGCGCACTGGTCACCGGAGACATCGGGATCGGCCGTGTCTGGTCGTGCCGGGTCGAGTACGCACGCTTGCCCGCCAAACCCTGCGCCAATTTTCCATAGGCCGAGTTGGCACGTTCTTTCGCCGCCAAAGCCTGTACGCTTTTCTTTCCATACGTCTGCTCCGCCTCCCGTCGTGCCCCCAGAAGCCCTCGCATACCTTCGCGCAGCGAGTAATCGCCGGTTGTGGGCAGCAGGAGGGCAGGCTGCGTGAGTTCGACTTCGCACCCGATTTGGAGCGCCAGCCGGATCTCGGGGGCGCTCGCCCACGTCTCGCCTCGCAGCGGGAAGATGAGTCCTCGGCCGTATGGGTCTTTGCAGGGCAGGCAGGGGTACATCGTGCCGACCGGGAACCGAAAACGAATGTGACCAAAGAACCACGAGTTAGGCTGTAACCAGGCGCCGAGCCTGAGCGTGCCGGTCATCGCGATTGGAGCCGCCGAGTAGTCGGGGTCATCGATAAGGGCCATCGCGGTAGGATATGCGCCCGCCAAATCGTAGTCCGACCAACCATGGGGAGAGTGGTGGACGCCGAACAAGAACCCCTCGTTTCTTCCGCCGTAATAGGCGTGTGAGGCAGCAGTGAGCAGCATCAGTGCCTCGGGCCTCGGTACTTGCACTTTCCTGCGGCGCAGCGTCGATCCCTCGCCGCCCTCGTCCCGATATGTTTCCGCCGTCGTGGCGAGCCCCCGCCACTCAAAATCGAACTTTGTGCGGTCCCAATCACGATGCGTCACGATTGCTTCGCGCAGGATGAGCGCCGCCTGCCCGCCCAAGGTGACGGGCACGATTGAGTTAGGTCCGGTCGTCATTTCAATCCACCTCCGGGTGATCTCCGCGTCACGAGCCGCGTACGCGATGAACGCGTCCGGACGCTCGGCCCGCAGCCGCCCCATCTCGCTTTTGCCATACCCATCCGGCAGCACGAGCTTAGAGAACTGCATCGCATCGCCGAGCTTTTCGACGGACGAACCGGCCGGGGCGAGCAGCATCGTGTCGCGGAAGTGGATCACCACCTTGCGTGACCGATTGCGATCCTCCGACCACACTTCGCTGTATACCGGTTTCTCTACCGACGCGAGTGTGCGGCGCAGACTGTCCGTCTTTCTCAGAATTTTCGCCCGGTCATAGACTACCGACAAATCCACGATGCTGTAGTGTCCGGCCATCGTGACCAAGTACGCGGGCTCCCGGCCCTTCCTGCTTTTTCCCTTATCCTGTTTTTTACCGCCGACAGGGGTGTAGTCCCGGTAATCGATGTGCGGTGCGAGATCGGCCAAAAACCAACCCATCAGCGTCGAGAGTGCGAAACGGGTATTTTTCCGATGCCATAGCACCCACACACGCTCGCGACCGTCAGAACACCTGACAGACATCTGTAGGGACAGGATCTGCCGCCGCCCGTCCACTATCTGCCACTCTGCATCGTAGCCGACCAGCAAAGGGGCCCGAGGGGTGCCCAGTTTTGCGGGTGGTGTCATAAGCGCCTGGGGCACACCCAAGTGGCTTATGACACCATGTATTTCCTGCGGTGAATCAGCAACTTGCGAAGGGGTCGGGTACGACACAAATTTTTGTGTCGTACTTTTTGCGGGGTCCGTTGACACCGTCAACAGGGTCATCGAGGACACCGAAACCCCGCGCCGGGTCCGGTGGGTGTTAGTCGCTGTGATGTGGTAGTGGGCGCCCTGGTATCGGATCTCCGCGCCGTCGGGCAGAGCGGCGCTCATGCGCGCCCCCTGCGAGCCCGCCGCCGCACCGTCCGCCCTGATGTTCCGGCTATCTCCCCCGCCGCGTCATGGGTTGCGCCCGCCGCGATCGCTGCGGCGAGAGCCAGATCGAGCGCTGCCTGATAGTGCCTGGGGCCGCGCTTGTGCGCTTCTTTCAGTGCGCGCTGTACCGCGCCGCGTGCGGCCGCGCGTCGGCGCGCCGCCGCGCCTTCGGCGGGGGAGCAGTCTACTTGTGATGCTACATCGCTCCAGTCTTCAGGCTGGAAATGGCCGCGACGAATGCTGCTGGGCCGCGAGAGATCGTCGATGCGCCTGTCTGCATCGCGCAGCCGGCGTGCGCGTCGCGCGACACCTTCGCCAGACTTGCGCTCGCGGCGGTCATGCCGTGCGAGCCACTCTGCTGCTGGGTCGGAGAGTTGAGGCTGGGAAAGCTCGGGGGGTCGTTCTGGTTCTGGGTCGGGGTCAGGATCTAAGCCGCCACTGTCTGTGGTCGCGCGCCGGACAGCCGCCGAGGATCTGTGAGCGCGGGCGCGGGAGGCGGTGCGTACCCGTACGCGTAGCCGGGGCGCATGTCGGTGACGCTGTAACCCACGCGGCGCGTGTCGCATGTCCCATATCACTCCCCAGATCTCAAGTTGGTTTTTTATGTTGCAGCAGAGTCTGTCGAATCGCCGCTGCCCCTCGGGGCTTTGTTCTGGTCCTGGGTCTCGATCTCGCGTGTAGGAGCCCCCCGATCCAGGAATTGCGCGCCAGCCGTCGCTCGGGGGTGCAAAGGAGTGGATCGCGTCCAGCACGTTGTTGTCTGGAACTGGGTCTGGCGATGTACTACTATTCTTCGGCGAAGCCATGATGCCTTCCTCATCTGGTTTCCTCTGCTCCTGTTGGGGCCGAGGCCAAGGCCGCCGCGAAGCGGCCTTGTGCGTTTCTACTCTTCGAGAAAGCGTAGCCTATTTTCTGCCCACTGTGCGTTCGTCGAGTAACTTGACCGCCGCCTCGACGATCTCTCGCTGGGTCCAGCCGGTCCGCTTTGCGATGTGCTTCATTTTCACCCCCACCCCCGGATCGACTAGTACCTGCAGCCTCACCATCAGAGGCCCCTTGCGGTCGTGCATCATTCGCTGCCGAAGGGTTGAGGCAGGGCGGGACAGGACAGCGAAGCGGCAGATCCGGGAGGCGCAGCAGGGCCGGCAGGCCACACCATCGCTAGGTGCGATTGTGTGTATAGCCCACGTCTTCACAGTGGGCGTCGATACCTGCCTTTATTCGGTCGGAGTGAGCAGGGCACGAGTCGTCTTCACATCACTCTCCCATAATTGCAGATCAAAAAACCCGCAAGAGTCACAGCAGAGCCAGTGCCCGACCTAAAATTGCCAGGTCAATGTGGACACCGATGGGCGGTAAGTGCCTGATTGACCTCTTATCCCGGTAACCCCATGTCCCCCTCCTGCGCAGCATTGAAGGCGCCGCATTCGCGGGCCATTTGTTGGAGCGAAAACATGGGAACTGGATCTGAACCCTCTCGGCTACCGGCGCGCGTCGCGCCGTATGTGGACGCCGTCGGTGCCGCCCGCCAACGCGGCTACACCTGGGGCGACCTCGCTGTCCTTTTCGGCACGCCATCGGCTGAAAATTTCCGACGTGCGGTGGTCCGTGCCCGGGCTGCTATCCAATCCGGCCGCCTGGTCGTAACGCAGATCGCCGACCTGCCGGAAACTTCTCGCAGCGCGACGTCACCGCCCCGGAAGAAGGTGGCGGATGCGCCGACTGAGTCTCATGGCTTCTGTCGGACACAACAGCACAACCCTGTCTTTGATGACGACAACAAGCGAGGTTAAACGACATGATATTTATTTCCCATGGTGAAAAAGGCGGGCTGGGCAAGAGCCGACTCGCGATGGTCTTGGTCGATCTGCTTATCAAGCGCGAGCGCGATGTAGTGATCGTCGAGGGTGACAAGTCCGGTGCGGATGTTGGCAAGCGGTATGACGGTCTTGTAGATACCGGATTCATTAACCTCAATCGGCCCGACGCAATGGAAGCCGCTTTCTCCGCCCTCGGCTGCTGGCTCGAAGAGCACGCTGCCGGCAAAGATGTGGTCGTCAATCTGCCGGGGCAGGCGAGCGACACGCTCGACCAGTTCGCCGGGTTGCTCGCAAGTACGGCCGAGATGCTAGGGCACCAACTGACGGTGTACTACAGCGTCGGCAGTTTGGATCTGCACACCTCGAATCTCGTCCGTTCGATGCGTGAGGGGTTGATGAGCGCGGTCCCACTTGATCGGCAGGTGGTCGTCATGCCGGAATTATTTGGGCCCCCTGACGGCTACCACTGGTTCAAGTCGGGCACTCGGCAGAAGTTTCTCGCCGCCGGCGGCAAAGAGGGGGTGATGCCGTTGTTTAAGCCCCCCGCGCTGGAAGAGCAAATCAGGATGATGCCGGGATCGTATTCATCACTGCTCGAAAAGGACAGCCCCCTCAAGGTCGCGGATCGCGCTCTGTTGTTTCGTTGGTTGAGTGCTGCGCACAAAGTCGCCGCGCGGGGGGTGGATCATGAGTGACGTCAAGAAACAGTCGCTGCGTGATCAGATCTTGGACGCCGTCCCTGCTGCAAGTCACACGTCCATTTTGAAAATGGCGCTCGACAAGCAGATCACCGACCCCGATGATCCGCAATGGGCCATGGTGGGGCTGGCGTGGTCGGCCACGGAATCGGCATCGATCTCGCGGGCGTCACTCGATTCAGTCCGCGTCGAGACTGCGAAGATCCCGGACCATGTGTTCCAGGGGGGCGTTCGGGCCGGTATCGATCTAAGCAAGACGGTGGAAGCGGCCGGGAAAAAGATCATGCAGGAAGCACAACAGCAGTCGGACGCGGCAACAGAGAAAGTGCGACAGGGCATCGCGCACGCAACGAAAGCCGGATCCGATGCATTGAGGCAAGCCATCGCCGGGCTACGCTCTGCGGGAACCAAAGCCCGGGATGAGATGGTGGCGGGTTGGCGTGCTGATCTTGCGGCGGCGGCCCGCGACGAGGTGCGCGCTGGACTCACGTCGCGCATGGCACGCTCTTGGGGACTGGTGTCGTTCCTGCTATTCGTTGCTGCGTGTATCGGCGCGTTCGTATTTTGGCTCGCGACGAACTCCCCGCCGCCCACGACCTGCATAGTCGGGCCCGTGCGGGCGTGGCAGGTGCCGGGGGGCACGGAAATCGCCGTGACTGATGGCAATGCGACATCTCGCGTCGGATGCCCGGCATACTTTACCCAACCGGGCGAGCCGGGGGCGGCGTGCTGGGAGATCGTGGCGCGACGGTAGATCGTCTAGTGTGCTAGGTACGGTGTAACTACTAGCCCTGCTGTGGTTACACCGTACCCGTTCTGTGCGCGGAGATGCCGAGGTGCCTAGTCGGACGGCTGCGCTGCACGTTCCGGCCAGAGCTCATATCCCGATGATGTATACTCGCTCAAGAGGGTCGCTCGCCATGACGACGGTTCCGGCCAGAGCTCATATCCCGATGATGTATACTCCTGAATAGAGGTCATGGTATGCCTGTCATGTTCCGGCCAGAGCTCATATCCCGATGATGTATACTCGATGACATAGCCGGCAGGACCAGAAAACAGTTCCGGCCAGAGCTCATATCCCGATGATGTATACTCCGCGTCGCGCGCATGGAAGCGATTTATGAGTTCCGGCCAGAGCTCATATCCCGATGATGTATACTCGATACGTTGCGCGCCATGGTCGCCGTGAAGTTCCGGCCAGAGCTCATATCCCGATGATGTATACTCTTCCCCGCCCGGAAGGAATCGGCACCAAAGTTCCGGCCAGAGCTCATATCCCGATGATGTATACTCCGGCGCGCGCACTCCCGCGCGCCCTGATGGTTCCGGCCAGAGCTCATATCCCGATGATGTATACTTGTATCAATTGATTGGCCCCCTGCATGGCGGTTCCGGCCAGAGCTCATATCCCGATGATGTATACTCCGCAACACAGACATACCGGAAGCAGTCAGGTTCCGGCCAGAGCTCATATCCCGATGATGTATACTGATACCAGGTTGGCCACGAGCTTTTGTGCTGTTCCGGCCAGAGCTCATATCCCGATGATGTATACTTAGCCGGGTCAGGTGCAATCATCATGTACGGTTCCGGCCAGAGCTCATATCCCGATGATGTATACTTCTACCAGATTTTCGGACAGGTTGAGTCCCGTTCCGGCCAGAGCTCATATCCCGATGATGTATACTGATACCGCAATTCAGGGGTGTCATCACCCAGTTCCGGCCAGAGCTCATATCCCGATGATGTATACTGCCGATGGTGGGGGATTCAATGGCCGGCGCGTTCCGGCCAGAGCTCATATCCCGATGATGTATACTCCCACGCGGAAACTTGATTTACCCACGCGAGTTCCGGCCAGAGCTCATATCCCGATGATGTATACTTTTTTAAAGATAGGGTGTGTGTGTGCCATGGTTCCGGCCAGAGCTCATATCCCGATGATGTATACTGAACTGTGCAGCCGTCGCCGGCTCAAACTGGTTCCGGCCAGAGCTCATATCCCGATGATGTATACTCGTGTCGCGTTCCGCTACCTCTTTGCTTGCGTTCCGGCCAGAGCTCATATCCCGATGATGTATACTATTCCATTCGCCGTTGCGCTCTGCATAGTAGTTCCGGCCAGAGCTCATATCCCGATGATGTATACTGCGCCCCCCGCTCATGCACCTCCTGCATCGGTTCCGGCCAGAGCTCATATCCCGATGATGTATACTTCTACCAGATTTTTGGGCAAGTGGAGTCCCGTTCCGGCCAGAGCTCATATCCCGATGATGTATACTGGGATTGGCCGCGTTCGAGCCGGCGGTAAGGTTCCGGCCAGAGCTCATATCCCGATGATGTATACTGGTAGTCGCGTAACCCCCTGAATTGGCAGGGGGTTACGTCCGGTTGGGTGGAGAAAAAACTGCGCATGGCATCAAAACAGGTCGTATTGGTCAGGTGATTTTTTTGTCGGCAGTTTGGTTTTGCCTGCGTACGAAACAATGCGTTCGTACTGTTTGTCGGTGAATGTCAGGATATTCACTTGCCCTCCTTCCGGCAAGGCTTCCTCGACCCTTCTGCAGTAGGTATCAACCTGTCCTTGGCCGGTACAAAAACGCATGTAGACAGAGAACTGGGCCATTTCGAAGCCTAGATCCAGCAGGGCGTTACGAAAATCCGTGGCTGCCTTGCGTTCGGCCTTCTCGACTACCGGTAGATCAAACATGACGACAACCCACATCAAACGGTACCCGGTGAGCACGGGGTCAGTTGTCGCTGAAGTTGGAGGCTAACGCCAGGGGTAAGCCCGGCAACGGAAGGTCAAGCTTTTCCCGTTCCCCGAGATAGATCTGCGCCACCGACACGGCGAGCCGCTGCATGCACACCATCGCTGGGGTCGCACCAGAATCTGTTTGCATATCGTCGTAGAGGGAGTGAACCAGCGCTCGCTTCGTATCCGGCGTTACCGCTGTTTCCTCGCGGCGATGAAGCTGCCAGACCAGCAGATCAACCATGGGGCGAAACGGTTCAAGCAGGTCGTCGACCAGTCGCATGGCATTTCCCTCATTGCAATGATGGATGCCTAGGGTGGGATGCAATCCGGCGGCGACGATTGCCCGAGCCATCGCCGCTCTGTATACAGTATAGCCGTAGTTGAGCAGGCCATTTAGGCCGCCGCTACCTTGGTCACGCCGGAACCCGTCGCCAAAAAGCAGACTCCAATAGCGTCGCGCGCCTTGGGCTTCCATATTGTCGGGATCTCCCGACCGGACTTTGCTAACCAGAGCCGTGAGTGGCGCGGCCGGTGCCCCGGTTGCATCGAGGACCGATGCCTGTTGCGCGAGTTTGGCGCGTACGATTTCCGCCCACATCCGCTTTTGGACAGGCTTGCTGGCGGCCAGTTGTGCATCGAAACGCTTGGCCTGCTGGAAGTTGCCGTCGATGGGCAGAATCATTCCCACGGCGTTGTGATTAGCGCCGCAGAGCACAAAAGGCGCACCCCTCTCGGCGAGGGAGACCAGAAGATTGTTTGAATACGTCAGGCCGTGCGCATTGGCGATCACGGCCGCGATGTCGTCTAAGGGAACCTGTCCGAGTTCCTTGCGCTCCCCGTCGGTTTCCTGCACAACCATGAAGCCGCGTGATACGAACAGATACCGCCGGTCGTCAGCTACCTCAACGATCCGGCCGATCATGGACGCTATCCTTGGAAGCCAGGATCGCGCACGTTGCCCAGTTCACTGACAACAACGGGACGTCCTTTTGCTTTTTGCAAGGAACCGGCAATTTTCGAGACATATTTGAAGGGGTCGTCCTTGTTTCTGTTGCGCGCGTCCACGTTCGCCTCATGATGCTCGGCAAAGAATATCTGCCCGTTACCGCTGATTGTCACAACCCGCATCGTCTTGGTATCTCCATTTGCCCCAAACCTCACGACGTCATCAATCATCAGACGCATTACCAGCGGGTTGCCGGACAGACTTGCTTTAGGGTCGCGTAGCCGCCTCACGGCATCCTTCTCGCCCAGTTCCCTGACGACTTGATAGGCCCGGAAGGTGGAAATCACATCGCCGTTCCAGCGGCCTTTCTCATCACGCGATATCTCTAGGCAGTAGTTGTTCCCGCCGACATAGCCCTTGTAGGGTAAGGGGCTACCGTGATCATCAAGGCCGTGGCGCTCTCTGTCCTTGGTGCTGCTTATTTGCACCAGGTTTTTATTCTTGGTCTCCCGTTGCCGTGGGCCTCCATCTTCGGGCCGCACGCGGCGGGTCGCCTGTCCCTCTGCGGTCAGGCCCCAGGCAGTCTCCTCGTGCATGGCGCCCTGAAACCCATGGTCGGGTTTGTGGCTGACGATGATCCTGTTTACGGCCAGCCCCACATGATCGCGGTAAGTTGGCCACGGCAGAGGCATTTGTTCCACGAGGCGGTCGATCTGTTGCTCGCGGGCGCTGGCACTGGCCCTAGCAAATCGCTGTAACAGGCCCTGGTCGGTTACGGCAACGACGGCGGCGTCGATGGCGTGGTGTCGATGGTCACTACGGTTTTTGAGTTCAGAGCCGGACAGCAATGAGTTCAGGCCAAACTTGCCGCGCAACAGGGCGGTCATGCGGCCAGGTATGGCGCGAACCTTGTTAGGCGGACAGACCAGCGAAAGGTACTCCTTCGCGATGCGGGACAGATAGGCGGTATCGTTGAGAGCGCGGGCGAGGAAGTCTTTGTCTTCCTTCAGCCATCGCTCGTATCCGTCTGGAGCAAAGCGCTTGGCCTTTTCCCTGGGCATGAGCTTGGCCCGTTCCAGCATGGCCTCGTAGTCGTAGCCGGAGACCGGTTCCTTGCCAAATGCGTCGTAGGGTGTGCGGTTGCCCTTCATGCGATTGCCCCGCCGGAAGGCTACCGTCTTGTTGTTCAAGCTGTCGTCCAGCGTCATAGAAAAGGGCAGGATATGCTCGATCTCGACCTCGTCGGACAGCAGTTGGTGGATGCTGATCTGCTGGCCCGTGTAAGGGCAGCGGCGGTTGGCGACATCCTTCGGATTGAGCTCGATCCATAACTGCATCTTCTGCGACAACTCGCGGCGCTTTGGCTTGTCGAGATTGTCTGGTGTCAAGCTAAGAGCGGCGCACGCCTCGGCAACCTGCTTTTCGTTGAGGTCCTGCCGTTCCTTTTGTTCCCGCTGAAGTTCCAATTTTCGTTCGCGGCTCAATTTCAGTTCGCGCGCCACCTCGACAACAATTTCGCTTGGGTGGCCATAGCGGCGAATCAGCGCATTGATCACCTTGCGCAATTCATTGAGGCCGATATGAACCGTCGGATTGGCGATTCGGCCATAGCGCTTCTCCGGCGGGTCAGAGGGATTGCCGGTGCCGAATCCGACATGGCGCTGCAACGGGCCGCCGTAATAGGGCAGGGAATCCATGACCTCGCCGGTCTGTTCCGCGTGAGAAAGGGCGCTATGACTGTCGAATCCCGCTCGGTGTACCGCCACGGAATACACCGCGACCTCCTTCATCAGCTCCGGTAGAACGCGCGAGATGGCAGTGCGGCTCAGATTACCGAAGCCCTCGGGGAGGCTGGTACTGGCAATACGCTCGGCGGTGACCTCGTCGACGCCGGTCCCGGTGACTAACCAGCTTATCAGTGCGGATTCGCTACCTTCATTGAGCAGCTTGTCCACGATAGCATCTTGTGATTCGGCAGAGAACTCGAACCAGCGCGCACCGAAGTGGTGTTCCTTCGATAGGTTGTAGGCGGTGGCATTGCCTTTGAGCCGGTCGCGTTTGATGTCCTCCAGGTTGAATTTGGTGGTGCCCGGCAGCTTCAGCGCCTTCAGCATTTTGGTGAAGGTGACATCACCCCGCTCCAACAGGGCAGCAACCGCGTCACGTTGTTCCAATGTCAAGGACTGTTCGCGGAGATCGCCAGTCAGCATCCTCAGGTTGTTGAGTTCCTGATAAATGCGGAACCGTTGGGCGCTCGGCAGGGCCAGGGGGGCGCGTTCCTCGTCGGGGAGCAGGGTGCAACGGCCGGGTTTAACAGGTTTCAGGGGGCGCTGGAACAGCAAGATGTCCTTGAGTTCGTCCTGTGCGGCGTCGTTAAACAGGGTTGGATTATAGGTGCTTTGTATGGCCCAGAGCGTATCGAATTCGTGTTCAATCATGGCCCGGCTGGCATAGAAGTCGTAGGCCTTGTCTTTCTGGGTCTTGCCCCGCAATCGGGCGCGAACGCTCATACGGTTCGCGTGGCGGTTGGCGAGCCATTCACCCAAGGTTTGGCAATTCTCCTGCTGGAGTTTTTCGTGCAGATCCCTGATCGCCTTTTTCAGAGCTCCGCTGTCATTGTCCTTTTTGTCGGTCTTACGATTGCTGAGAAAACCCCGCCGTTGATTAATATGGAATAGCGCCCGCGCGAACTCGGACCCGGTTAGCGGTTCGTAAAGCCCCTTCTTTCGTAATGCGTAGGGATCCAGATTGGTCAAGGCTTTGCGGGCCTTTTCATCCGCTGGGAAGAAACCCAATCGTCCCAGCGCAGAAACCATTTGTGCTTTGCGCTTCAACAACCGGTCGCGGCGCCGGCGCATTTGGCGGGCCTGCCGGCGCGTGACCGCGAGTGAGCTACCGTCCTTGGGGTTGCGGCCGTCGGAGAATATCCGTACTCCCATTCGGATGACAGCGATGGGATCGTCGTTTGTGTCGAGCCGAACCATGCACCATCCTATGGATGTCGAGCCGATATCGAGACCTAGCCGGTAGCGCATCTTTGGCAGCATCGCGTTCTCCCTTGTTGACATCTGTTTTCGCTGAAGTATATCCTTATTCCCGCTCACATCATCGGGATATGGGCTCTGTCCGCTAACAAGCTTTCAGAGCACAAAATGCGAGGCCGCTATATGCGGCCTCGGTTTTCTGTTGCTACGGTGCCGGAGGGCGCCGCCAACAGCGATAGGGGAGATCTTGTCCGCCGAAGTATTTACGGCCTTTCGCAGTGTCCTACCCCAACATCCCCACCAAATCTTCCGCCCGCAAATGCGTATACCGCTTCAACATCTGCAACGTCTTATGCCCCGTGATCGCCGCGACCTGCATCGGGTTTAGCCCCTTCTCGAACAGCCTGCTGGTGGCCTCATGCCGCAAGTCGTGGAAACGCAGATCCTTGAGGTAGGTCTTATCTGGCTTCGAAGTTTCACGCTCGTACTCCGCTCGCGCCCGATCTCGCGCGCGTTCAAACGCCTGGCTGATCGACTCTGGCGCGATGCCGCCCCACACACGCCCGTCGATGTTGCGCGGCAGGTCTTCGAGGACCTGCATCGCTTTCGTGGAGAGCGGCACGCGCCGGGATTCTCCATTCTTGGATTCGGGTATAAGAAGCACGTGCTTTTTCAGATCCACATGCTCCCAGCGCATGTCGCTAATCTCGCCTCGACGCATCGCACTCTCGATCGCCAGCACGACGATCGACGCGATAGAGCTTCCGTAGGCGTGGGCCGCCGCGACGATCCTGTCTTCCTCTCCCGGCAACAGCCGCCGCTCTCGCCGATCAGCGACCTTCGGCCTGCGAATGAGCGCGACGGGATTACCAGCGGGTAGGTGATACCGCCATTCCTTCATCGCGACCGTCAGAACATGGCTCACGATGTTGAGTTCGCGATTTACAGTGGCAGGCTTTGCGAGCGCCAGCCGCCGGTCGCGGTATTCGCTGATGCCCTCTCCGGTCAGTGCGCTGATGGAATAGCGGGCTATGGGGTCGCGGATGAGCGATGTGATCCGGAGGGCCTCGGTCGCGGCGCTGCGTTTGCTGGGTGTGATCTCTCGCGCATACCGGGCGAGCAGGTCAGCGAGCAGCGTATCATCGGAACGCGATCTGTCGACGAATACTCCGCGCGCGATCTCCGACTCAAGGGTGGCCGCCCAGGCCGCCGCTTCGGCCTTCGTGTTGAACGTCTTAGTCCGCTGTGGATGTCCTCGTCGGCGTACCAGCACTTGCCAGACTCGCCGGCCATCCCGCCCCGATCGCGCAACGATGGTTGCCATGTTTTCCCTCCGGTTGTCGCGCCAGTGTCGCAAATCGGAGGTGGGGAAGGGAAGAGGATAGCGTAAGTTATTGATTTAATGGTGGGCGATGCAAGGTTCGAACTTGCGACCCCTGCCGTGTGAAGGCAGTGCTCTACCGCTGAGCTAATCGCCCTTTGCCGAGATTCCGTCCAGGATGATACCAATGCGACTGCGGTTCCCGGCATTCCGCAGGCCCGCTTTCCTGGTGTATCGATAGCTGTCCGTTGCAACTGGTACAGGAGGCGTCGGCCCAACCGACCCCATGTATTGAGCATGATTCGCCTTGGACAGTGGCTTCAATTATATATGAGCCGGATGCGGTATCCAACGCCATTGTTTCCGTGATGCTGAAAAAGTCCAAAAATCCGGGTTGCAAGGAGCTGCCCCGAACAATCTGTCCCGCACGGCGTTTATGTGAAAGC
>JAJXUF010000287.1 GCA_021783175.1 Pseudomonadota bacterium | reverse complement strand
ATCGTATTGGCGGCATTGACGGCAGCGACCGCTCCGGATAGCGGGTGCGAGAACAACTGCACGGCTGTGGCAAACCAGCCGCGTCAAACCAACGGTACGCATGCCCATCTGGCAGAAGCCACGGTAGCAATGGCGGCGGCGGCAATTGCTACGGGTCTGATAGTGCATTGGGACGATTTCAAGTTGTCCGACGGTTTCACGGATCCCGATAACCTGCACATCATGCTGGGTGTGACGGGCGCGGCACTGATGGCTTACGCCGTGAACAAATCCAGGAACTCGGCCGTGCCGGTCAGCCACGCGGGTATCGCCGAGCTGGGTGCGCTGGGCATGCTGACTGCGATCAAGATTACCTGGTAACGGAGAGATAAGAATGAAAAAACTGTACATACTGATGACGTTGATCGGTGCATTGTTCATGGCTTCCGCTGCATCGGCGACGACGGCCACTGACGAATTGTTTGCGCGCTACAAGGCGGAAGGAGCGACCGGCTTCGACGCCGAACATGGCAAGAAGGACTGGACCAAAGAGGGCAAGATGGAAGACGGCAAGGCCATGAATTGCACCGTTTGCCATGGCGACGACTTGAGCAAGCCGGGCAAGCATCACAAGACCGGAAAAGTCATCGATCCGATGGCGCCCAGCGCCAATCCGGAACGCTTCACCGATGCAAAGAAGATCGAAAAATGGTTCAAGCGCAATTGCAATGACGCTTGGGGACGCGAATGCACCGCACAGGAAAAGGGCGATATCCTTAAATTCCTGTTGAGCAAGTAAGGATCGGAGAGATGATGATGCACACCAAATTCAAGGCAGTGCTGTTGGCTGCTGTGCTGTTGACGACCAGCGGCGCGGCGATGGCTGAGGAGACCTTTTGGCAATGGCTGGTTACATTCACGCGCCAGAAGGAAGTGAAGCCGGTCGATAACAAGATTTATGCGGACGAGTGCGGCTCATGCCATTACGCCTATCCTCCCGGCCTGTTGCCGGGAAAATCCTGGGCAAAATTGCTGGATGAAAAAGCGTTGAGTGACCATTTCGGCGAGAACGCCACGCTGGACAAGGATACGCTGAAGACAATTTACGACTACGCGATGGACAATGCGGCCGAGAAGTCCTGGTACAAGCGTTCGCGCAAGATCGCGGTCGCGACCGAGGATGAGACGCCGATCCGCATCACCGAGGTGCGTTATATCAAGCGCAAGCATCACGACATCCCCGAGAAGATGATCAAGGGCAACAAGGATGTGAAATCGCTGAGCTATTGCAACGCCTGCCACACCCAGGCGGACAAGGGGGTATTCGATAGCGACACCGTCTCCATACCGAACTATCCGGACTGGGATTGACGCGAAACCGGTTTAGCGTGAGCAAAGGGCAGCCCGGGCTGCCCTTGTCATTTCTTGCAATGCCGGTGCGGTGTTATCATCACCGATCATGAAAAACCCATCCGATTCCCTGCGCCGTTTCCTGTTTGAGCATGCCCCGATACGCGGCGAGATTGTGCGTCTCGACTCGGTCTGGCAGAGCGTGATCGAACGACATGACTATCCGCCAGTACTGCGCGACCTGATGGGCGAGCTGTGTGCTGCCGCCGTATTGCTCGCCGCGACGCTCAAATTGAAGGGTTCCATGATCCTTCAGATACATGGCAAGGGCGCAGTGAAGCTGCTGGTAGTGGAATGTTCGGGTGACCTGGAAGTGCGTGCCACTGCGAAGTGGGAAGGCGATCAGTTACACGGTACGCTGCAGGAACTGGTGGGCGACGGGCGTTTTGTCATCACGCTGGATCCCAAGGACGGCAATCAGGCGTATCAGGGCATCGTCGCGCTGGAAGGAGAAAGTATTGCCGCAATGCTGCAAAACTACATGACCCGCTCGGAACAATTGGAAACGCGCCTATGGTTGGCGGCGGATGGAAAAAGTGCCGCCGGTATGCTGCTGCAAAAACTGCCCGAACAGCCCGAGTCGCAGGACGATGATGCGTGGGGGCGTGCGGCGCAAATTGCCGATACGCTCAAGCCGGAAGAATTGCTGAATGTGCCTGCCGACGAGCTGGTGCATCTTCTGTATCACGAGGAAGATATCCGGTTGTTCGATGCGCAGGATGTGGTGTTTCGTTGCACTTGTTCACGCGAGAACGTGGCAAGGATGTTGCGCATGCTCGGCCGGGACGAGGTGGAATCGATAATCGCCGAGCGCGGTGACGTTGAAGTGCACTGCGAGTTCTGCAATCAGCGCTATGTTTTCGATCGGGTGGATGCCGACGCGGTGTTCGCCGACATCATGGCGATTGCAGCGAACCAAACCCTGCATTGATATTTCCGGCGGTTCGAAAAAGCAAAGTCAGTTCTCCTGCAGGAAGATTTCAAAATCCTTTGCCGGCAAAGGTTTGGAAAACAGATAGCCTTGTCCGTAGTCGCAACCTGCGGCAATCAGCAGGTCACGTTGTTCCGTTGTTTCCACGCCTTCGGCAATGACCTTGATGCCCAGCTTGTGGGCCATCATGATCATGGCCTCGCACAGTGCCAGGTCGCTTGAGCCGTGCGCCAGATTGCGAACGAAAGACTGGTCGATCTTGATGTAATCGATATCGAATTTTTTCAGGTAGGAAAGCGAAGAGTATCCCGTCCCGAAATCGTCCAGCGCAACCTGTATGCCGTTGTCCCTGAATGCGAGCAATTTTCTGACGATGGTATTGCTGGCATCCATCAGCAGGCCTTCCGTGATTTCCACGGCAATACTGTTTCCCGACAAGCCAAGCTCTTTCAAATATTCGAACCAATCCGTGTGGATGTCGGCATCGTTCCTGAATTGAACCGGAGACTTGTTGATGCCGATCTGGATTTCTTTTCCTGAAATACTTTGCCAGCGCTTGACCTGAAGCGCCGCCTGGCGGAATACCCAATCGCCGATTTGAACAATCAATCCGCTCTGTTCCGCAATGGGGATGAATTCGGCAGGGCTGACCAGGCCGCGCGTGGGATGTTGCCAGCGAATCAGGGCCTCGGCCTTGTGTATCGAGCCAGTTCCAAGTTCCACAATAGGCTGAAATGCCAGCCAGAACTGCTCGGCCGCCAGTGCATTGTGCAAATCATTGGAAAGGCTCATGCGGTTTTGCGCAACCAATTGCATGGTCTGGGTATAGTAGCTGTAACGGTTGCGGCCTGAATTCTTGGCGGCATACATTGCCTGGTCGGCATTCCTGAGCAGGGCATCTATTTCCGTTGCATCGGTCGGGTATATCGTGACTCCGATACTGACGGACACATGCACTGATATTTCCCCCAGCCGGAACGGCGCCGAAAGTTTTTTCAGAATGCATTCGTTAATGCGTTCAACGCTGTCCGGCTCGGCCAATTCGCCCAGTATGAGCACAAACTCATCCCCGCCAAA
>JAJXUF010000286.1 GCA_021783175.1 Pseudomonadota bacterium | reverse complement strand
CCTTGAGCCAGTGGCTTTCGCTGTGACGTGCCAATGCCAGCACCGCCGCAATGTTGGCGACAGGAACCATGAAGCCCATCAGCAAGCCGATGGCCGCGAGTCCTTCCTGTCCGTGCATGCCTCCCGCGATGGCAAGGCCGACATAGCTATTGAAACGGAATGACGACTGGAAGGTTGCGGAAAATACCTTGGACGGCGCACGAAACAGGAACTTCGCGGCGTAACCCAGCGCGATGCCGGCAAACATGTACAGCATGGCAACGATCAGCATCGGCGTCGCCGCGCCCAGATCGATCTTGAAATGCGAGAGGGAATTGAACAGCAGCGCGGGAAAGAAAACGTAGTAGATCACGCGGTCCAGCTGCGGCCAGAAATCTTCGCGCATGCCGAACCAGCGGTGCATGGCAACGCCGAGCAGGATCAGCAGGAATATCGGAACGATGGTTTGCGCGACGAACATTCCAGCCGGGGAGACTCAGCTAGAGCGGCGCACGAATAACGCGGGAATCTGCGCTTTGGGTTTGTTCGCCGCGGGTTCGGCGGGCTTCTTTACGGGTGCGGGAGCACTGGCGCTCGGTTCGTAGGGTTTGTCGAACCAGGGGTCGTGGCTGGGCTTTTTCGGCGCCGGGGCACGGTGCTCGCGGCTGCGCTCCGAATGTTCGGCACGCGGGGCACGAAGCGCCTTCGCGGCATGCTCGGGCAAGTCGGCACGCTCTTTCGGTATCTGTGTCTTGATCAGTTTCTCAATTTCCACCAGGTATTTTTCTTCTTCAGGAGACACCAGCGAGATCGCGGTGCCGGATGCGCCCGCCCTGCCCGTGCGGCCGATACGGTGCACATAGTCTTCGGCAGCGTGCGGTATCTCGTAGTTGATCACCATCGGCAGGCTGTCGATATCCAAGCCGCGTGCGGCCACATCGGTGGCGATTAGCACGGCGATCTTGCCCTGCTTGAACGCATCCAGCGCCTGCATGCGCTCCAGCTGGCTCTTGTCGCCATGGATGGCGTCGGCTGACACGCCTTCGCGCTGCAACTGCTTGGCCAGGCGGCTGGCAGTGATTTTGGTCTTGGTGAACACGATGGCTTGTTTCGCATCGTCGCCGCGCAACAATTGCGCAAGCAGTTGATGCTTGTCGGCGTGACCGACCAGATAGACCTTTTGCGTGATGTTCTCGGCAGAAGCGTTGCTGCGCGCGACTTCGATCAGGGTCGGGTAGTTCATGAAATCTTCGGAGAGCTTCTTGATCTCGTTCGAGAATGTGGCGGAGAACATCAGGCTCTGGCGCTGTCTGGGCAGCAAGGCCAGAATACGCTTCAGCGCCGGCATGAAGCCCATGTCCAGCATGCGGTCCGCTTCGTCCAGCACCAGCATTTGCACCAGATTCAATTGCACGGTCTTTTGCTCGATGTGATCCAGCAAACGCCCCGGTGTCGCCACCAGGATCTCCACGCCGGTTTTCAGATGCGGCGTCTGGGTTTTGATATCCACGCCGCCAAACACCACCAGCGAACGCAGGTTGGTATGCTTCGCGTAAGTCTTGACGCTCTCTTCCACCTGGATCGCCAGCTCGCGCGTCGGCACCAGGATCAGTGCGCGCACCGGATGTTTGGCAGGTGACGTGCTGGAACTGGCATGGGGCAGCAATTTTTGCAGCATGGGCAGCGCGAACGCGGCGGTCTTGCCCGTGCCGGTCTGTGCACCCGCCATCAGGTCGTGGCCTTCCAGCACCACTGGGATGGCTTGAGCTTGAACCGGGGTGGGTATGGTGTAACCGGATTCGGTGAGTGCCCTGAGGATTGCGGGCGCCAGCTTCAGATCGGCAAAACTAACTGTGTTCAATTATCTTCTCTTTGTAGTAGACGGGTTTTAATCCGCCCATTATACGCTCCTGCACCAATACGGGCCGGAGCAGCCGTTAAGCCCTATAATCGCCTGCCATAACAAGACCTTCCCGCACATGACTTCGAGCAATTCTTTGCCTGCCCCTGTTGTCGCCATCATAGGCGGCGGCCCTGCCGGATTGATGGCGGCGGAAGTATTGGCTCAAGGCGGAGCGCGCGTCGGTTTATATGACGCGATGCCCAGCCTGGGACGCAAGTTCCTGATGGCGGGCAAAGGCGGCATGAACATCACCCATGCCGAGCCGTTTGACATATTCCTCACCCGCTACGGCACACGTCGCCCGGATATCGAACCGCTTTTGCGCGATTTTCCTCCCAATAAATTGCGCGAATGGGTACACGGTCTCGGTATCGACACTTTCGCCGGCACGTCCAACCGTGTCTTTCCCGCCGACATGAAAGCCGCGCCTCTGCTGCGCGCCTGGCTGCATCGTTTGCGCGAGAGCGGCGTGCATTTTCATGTCCGGCATCGCTGGTCTGGATGGAATGATAGTGGTGCGTTGCGTTTTGCCACACCGGACGGCGAATACACTGTAAATCCAGATGCCGTGGTATTGGCCTTGGGCGGCGGCAGTTGGCCGCAACTCGGTTCGGACGGGGCATGGGCGCCCCTGCTGGCACAACGCGATATTGCCATCGCACCGCTGCGCCCGGCCAATTGCGGCTTCGATGTCGAGTGGAGCCCGTACTTCCGCGAACATTTTGCCGGCGAACCCCTCAAGTCTGTCGCTGCCGCCGTCAGTGATTCCCGCAAACAAGGCGAAGGCATCATCACCGAACACGGTATCGAAGGCGGTTTGATCTATGCGCACTCTGCCGCGTTGCGCGACGAGATCGAACGCGTCGGCCACGCGACGTTGCATCTCGATCTGTTGCCCGACTGGCCGCCGCAACGAATACAGGACGAAGTGTCGCATCCGCGTGGCTCGCGCTCGCTTTCCAGCCATCTGCAAAGTCGCCTTGGATTGAAAGGCGTGAAGGCAAACTTGCTGCGCGAAGTATTAAGTACCGAGCAAATGCACGATCCGGTATTGCTGGCACACACTATTAAAGACTTGCCGCTCCGCCTCATTTCAGCGCGTCCGTTGAGCGAAGCCATCAGCACTGCCGGCGGCATCACTTTTGCAGCCTTGGATGAAAGGATGATGCTCAAAAATCTGCCCGGCGTTTTCTGCGCGGGTGAAATGCTGGATTGGGAAGCACCCACTGGCGGTTATTTGCTCAGTGCGTGTTTTGCCAGCGGCTTCGCCGCCGGCAAAGGCGTCTTGGACTGGTTACGGCAATCCGGCCAAATGCAAGGCGATGCCTGAAGAATTTTGCAAGTCTTGCCCATGCGCTACAATGCGAAAAACGATTCCACACAACCAGGACAGAACCATGAAGCAATACAGCAAACGCAGTGCCTTCATCCATTGGCTGATCTTTCTGCTTGTGATAGCAGCCCTCTATCTCGGCCACAATCTGGATGAAAGCATGAATACCGCGCAGAAACTTTCGATGTTT
>JAJXUF010000285.1 GCA_021783175.1 Pseudomonadota bacterium | reverse complement strand
GGTCACCACGCGCGAGCTACCTTCCTTCGGGGTGTTGATCGAATCCAGGCCGGCGCCGATCCAGTTGAACGGGCGGAACAGCGTGAAGTTCAGGTTGTCCTGCATACCGTAACCCCAGATCACGCGATCCATCAGCTGCTTGGAGTTGGAGTAGATCCAGCGCGGCTTGTTGATCGGGCCGCAGATCAGTTCCGAATTCTCGGGGTCGAATTCCTCGTCGTGGCACATGCCGTACACTTCGGAAGTCGACGGGAACACCAAGTGCTTGTTGTACTTCACGCAGGCGCGCACGATGGGCAGGTTGGCTTCGAAGTCCAGCTCGAAAACGCGCAGCGGCTGTTTGACGTAGGTCGCGGGCGTGGCGATCGCGACCAGCGGCAGGATCACGTCGCACTTCTTGACGTGGTACTCGACCCACTCTTTATTGATGGTGATATCGCCTTCAAAGAAGTGGAAGCGCGGCTTGCCGATCAGGTCGGTGATGCGGTCAGTGCTCATGTCCATGCCATAGACCTCCCAGTCGGTGGTGGCCAGGATGCGGTTGGACAGATGGTGACCGATGAAGCCGTTCACACCCAGTATCAGGACTTTTTTCATTTCTATTTCCTCAACGATTGAATTCAAATTTTTCCGTGCCGTACTTCGCCGCAAAATCTGCGGCACTCATTTCGACACCATCCAGTTCGAAACGCACCACGCGCAAGGCGCCGTTGGCGCAGGTCGCATAGGCTTTTCCTTCCTTCAAATAGAAGGCAGGTGGCGCATTTCCGGCTGCCGCATCTTCGGTCACCAGTGTCTGCAGGATACGCATGGGCTTGCCCATGATTTGCGTCGTTGCACCGGGATACGGCGGCGCGACAGCGCGCACCAGGTTGTGTATCTCCCGCGCCGACTGCGACCAGTCGATGATGCCGTCTTCCGCTTTGCGCCCGCCGAAATAAGCACCCTTGCTCAAATCCTGTTTCATTGCTTGCGCCTTGCCTGCCAGCAGTGCCGGCAAGACATCGTTCAGCGCCATTTCTGCCGCCACCGTCACCTTTTGGAAAACTTCGTGCGCCGTATCGTTAGGCAGGATAGGCACGGCCTGCTGCGCCACTATATCGCCGTTGTCGGGCTTCTCGGTCATGTAGTGCAGTGTCGCACCCGTTTCCGTTTCGCCGCGGATTATCGCCCAATTCACCGGCACCCTGCCACGGTATTTCGGCAACAGGGAGCCGTGCATGTTCAGCGCACCGCGCTTCGGAACGGCCAGCAGCGGCGCTTTCAGCATCTCGCGGTAGTAGAACGAGAAATAGAAATCGGGCTGCAACGCCTGTATCTGCCCGATCACTTCCGGCACGTTCGGATTGTCCGGCGTGATGGTCGGGATGCCGTGCAATTCGGCCAGCTTCTGCACGCTCTCGAACCAGATGGTCTCTTTCGGGTTGTCGCGGTGGGTTACCACCAGCGCTACGTCGATCCCGTGCGCCAGCAGGACGTTCAAACAACGGAACCCTACGTTGTGATACGCAAAGACAACTGCTCTACTCATGCCAACTCGTCCGGAAACAGAGACGGGGCCAATTCTTCTGCCACCGTTTTTTTGCTTCGTTTCGCCTTGGATTGCTCTGCAGTAGCGTCTTCAAGCACGGCTTCCACCAGATAACGCGGACGGTGGCGGACCTGCTGATAGATGCGTCCGATGTACTCGCCCAGCAGCCCGATGCCGAACAGCGCAATCCCGATCAGGAAGAACATCAGCGCAAACAGGGTGAACAGGCCTTCCGCTTCGGGACCGATCACCAGGCGGCGAATCACGAGGAAGACAAAGAACAGCGCAGAAAGCACCGAGATCAGCATCCCCAGCATGGAAAACATCTGCAACGGCACCAGCGAGAAGCTCGTCATCAGGTCGAAATTGAGACGGATCAGGCTGTACAGAGAATACTTGGATTCCCCCGCCGCACGCTCTTCATGTCCCACCACGACCTCGGCCGGATTGCGCGCAAAGCTGTAGGCCAGCGCGGGGATGAAGGTATTCACTTCTTTGCAGCTATTGATCGCATCGATGATGTTGCGGTCGTAGGCGCGGAACATGCAGCCCTGATCGGTCATCTTGATGCGGGTGATCTTCTCGCGCAGTCCGTTCATGGCGCGCGATGCGGCATGCCGCCACCAGCTGTCGTTGCGCTGGCGGCGGATGGAGCCGACATAGTCATACCCCTCGTCCATCTTGGCCAGCAGCAGCCCGGTGTCTTCCGGCGGATTCTGCAGATCGGCGTCCAGCGTCACCACACGTTGTCCGCGGCAGTGCTCGAAACCGGCCATGATCGCCATGTGCTGGCCGAAATTGCCGTTGAACAGCACCACCCGGGTCACATCCGGTCGTTTCTGGAACTGTTCGCGCAGGATGGCGGCGGAACGGTCGCGGCTGCCATCGTTGACGAACACGACCTCGTAACCGATACCGAGCTTGTCCAGCGCAGGATACAGGCGGTCGAACAAGGCCTGCAGGCCCTGTTCTTCGTTATAGACGGGGATGACGACGGAAAGTTGGGGTGTACTCATAGGGGCGGCATTTTACCGCAGAGAGGCGAGATAACGAAATTCGCTAACTTGCCAGCACTTCCCGCACTGTCTTCACCACGCGCTCGACATCCGCCTCGGCCATCCTCGGGAACAACGGTAGCGTGACAATGCGGCGCCCTACGCTCTCCGCGACGGGGAACATGCCTTCCTTGAAACCGCGTTCACGATACATCCTGAACAGGTGGATAGGCGGGTAATGCACGCCGCAGCCGATGTTGCGGGCTTTCATCTTCTCCATGAATCCGGCACGCACTACCCCTTGCGGCAACACAATCTCGAACATGTGCCAGTTGGTATTCGCGAAATTCGCCAGCGGCAGTTGCACGCCAGTCTGCCGCTCGAAATCCGCACCAAAAGTCGCGAAATAATGCCTGGCCAGCGCATGACGGCGCGCGGTGATGGCATCCAGCTGCGGCAACTGGTTCAGGCCGATGGCGGCGGCAACGTCGGTCATGTTGTACTTGCCGCCCAGCACGTCTACCTCCATGCCGTCGAAGCCGCTGCGCGTCACGCCTTGCAGGCGATATTTTTCCGCCAGCCGCGCCTCATCCTCGTTGTTCAGCACCAGGCAGCCGCCTTCGGTGGTGGTGAGGTTCTTGTTGGCCTGAAAACTGAAGGAGACGAAATCGCCGAAGCTACCGATGCGCTTGCCTTTCCACAGCGAGCCAATGGCCTGCGCAGCATCTTCCACCACGCGCAGATTGTGACGCCTGGCGATGTCATACAGCCTGTCCCGGTCTACCGGCAAACCGGAAAGATCGACCGGGATGATGGCCTTGGTGCGCGGCGTGGTCGCCGCTTCGATCTTGTCCAGGTCGATGTTGCGCGTGACCGGATCG
>JAJXUF010000284.1 GCA_021783175.1 Pseudomonadota bacterium | reverse complement strand
CGGCCACCTGATCCTTGCGGGTGACTTGCTGAACTTCAACGACGAAAAAGGCAAGGTGTTCGAGATCGTGATCCAGTTTGCGGCCATCCTGGCGGTATGCTGGGAATACCGCGCGAAGATCCTGACCGTGGTTGGCGGCTTGTCGAGCGAGCGCCCCGCGCAACGCTTTGCAATCAACCTCGTCATTGCCTTCCTGCCTGCGGCCATACTGGGAGTGCTGTTCGCCACCAAGATCAAGCAGTACTTGTTCGCGCCGGTGCCCGTGGCGTTGGCCTTCATCGTCGGGGGTGTGATCATCCTGTGGGCGGAGAAGCGCACGCACCGGGTCGCGTTTGAGACTGTGGACGACATGACTTGGCAGGAGGCGCTGAAGGTTGGCTGTGCGCAGACGCTGGCGCTGATACCTGGTACCTCGCGCTCGGGTGCGACCATCATCGGCGGCTTGTTGTTCGGCCTGTCGCGCAAGGCGGCGACAGAGTTTTCGTTTTTCCTCGCTATTCCTACTCTGTTCGGCGCGACGGTCTACGAGGTGGTCAAATACCGCCATCTGTTCCACTCGGATGATCTCGGCATGTTTATCGTGGGCAGTATTGCGTCATTCATCAGTGCCTTCCTGTGCGTGCGCTGGCTGCTGCGCTTTATCAGCCGGCACGATTTCACTGCATTCGCCTGGTATCGCATCGCCTTTGGCCTGATCGTGATTGCGACCCATTACAGCGGCTTGGTGAATTGGTCTGCCGCGTAAAAAAGCCCGCGATGCGGGCTTTTCTATGATTTGCCGGCCAGTTCTCCGGTCAGCTCTGTTCCCACGGCAGGCCGGCAACGCGCCAGCCGTTCAGCACATTGCGCTGGTTGCCGGGACTTTTGTCTCCTTCAAAACCTTCCAGGACGTTATAGCAATCTGTGTACCCGGCCTGGGTGGCGACCGTGGCCGCGCCCTGTGAACGGTGCCCGCTGCGGCATATGAACATGACCAGCGCCTCTTTGCTGACCTGCTGTTCCAGCGCTGCAAGAAAGTTGGGATTCAGTTTCATGCCGGGATAGGTAGTCCATTCGATCTCGACCGCGCCGGGAACGCGCCCGACCCAGTCGATCTCTGCGCGTGTGCGCACATCGACCAGCTTTGCGCCCGGAGCCGAACGCAGCAGCTCACTCGCTTCTTTCGGCGTCAGCGCGCCGGCGTAGGGGAGGTTGAGGTCTTTTCCGCGCTGCTGCGCGACATTCAGAATTTCGGTGATCTTTCCCATTTCGTTTACCTGTGTTTATCCTTTAACATGCCGATGTTATCCTGCGCGGTACGGTTGCATACTATCCCAACAACCATGAAAAATCACACACCATCTCACTCCCACGACAAGTCCGCCGCTTTTGAGCCCGCCCATCCGGTAAGGTTCGCCGCCGCGCGCAAAAGTACCTGGGTGAGTATCTTCGTCAACCTCGCTTTGACCATATTTCAGGTACTGGCCGGGTTTTTCGGCAAGTCGCAATCGCTGATGGCGGACGGCATGCATTCCCTTGCCGATCTGCTTTCCGATGTGCTGGTGCTGTTCGCCAACAGGCACGGAAGCAAACACGCCGATGCGGAGCACCCTTATGGACATGCACGCATCGAAACTGCCGCTTCGCTGATTCTGGGCGCCAGCCTTGGCGCCCTCGGTATCGGTTTGCTCGTTGCAGCGGGGATGCGCCTGCAACATCCGGAACAGCTTCAAGCGGTGCATCCCGTGACATTATGGGTGGCCATCGTTGCGCTTGCAGCCAAGGAAGGCATGTTCCGCTACATGCTTGCGGTGGCACAGCGCGTACGTTCGCAGATGCTGGTGGCGAATGCGTGGCATGCCCGCTCCGACGCCGCTTCTTCGCTTGTGGTCATTATCGGCATCGTCGGTAACTTACTGGGCTATGCCTTTCTCGATCTGGTCGCAGCCGCCGTTGTCGGCGTAATGATCGCGTATATGGGTATCCAGTTCGCAAAGGACGCCCTGACCGAACTGATCGATACCGGACTGGATGAAGTCGAAGTGCGCGCCATCCGCAACACGTTAAAGGCGGTGCCCGGCGTGGTCGGGCTACATGACTTGCGCACACGCAAGATGGCGGACAACGCTCTGGTGGATGCGCACATTATTGTCGACCCCAAAATCAGTGTTTCGGAAGGGCATTACATCGCCGAGGCGGCACGAGCGGCCGTCCTGAAGAGCCACCATGTAATGGACGTGATGGTGCACATTGATTCCGAGGATGATGTCCAGGCAAAACCCAATGCCCATTTGCCCCAGCGGCATCTGTTGCTGGCGCACTTGAGCAACCGTTTGGGAGAACCCTTGCCGCCGTCCACACGTATCGTGCTGCATTACCTGGGCGGCAAAATAGAGGCCGAACTGTTATTCGACTCGAAGCTCGATCTCGATGCCTTGCGCAATAAATGTCGCACCATCACGGCGAACGACCCATATTTCCGCAGTATCCACCTCTACCAATCCGGCGCACCATTCTAGTGCGCCATGGTTCCGGTTCGCCCCATTGATGGGCGCGAGTTGACTGCCCATCAATGCAGCAAATATGGCACAATGTGCCTCTTGCGGCATTTTGCTTGTGGCACGGTTTCTGCTCATTTCAAGTCCGTCGTACCAACCTTTTTGTTTCAAAAGTATCGTTTTAATTTTTCTTGGGAGATTCGAGTATGTCTAAAACAGCCGCCGACGTTCTGAAGCTAGTCAAAGAACAAGGCATCAAATTCGTGGATTTTCGTTTCACTGACACCCGTGGCAAGGAACAGCACGTCGGTGTGCCGGTCAGCGCTTTCGGTATGGAAAAATTTGAAGAAGGCCACGCGTTCGACGGTTCTTCTATCGCCGGCTGGAAAGGCATTCAAGCTTCCGATATGTTGTTGATGCCGGATCCCGACTCTGTTTACGTGGATCCCTTCTTCGACGAACCGACCATCGTGTTGTCCTGCGACGTGATCGAGCCGTCCGACGGCAAGGGCTACGACCGCGATCCACGCTCCATCGCGAAGCGCGCTGAAGCCTACCTGAAGTCCTCCGGTCTCGGCGATGCCGCTTACTTCGGCCCGGAACCCGAATTCTTCATTTTCGACTCCGTACAATGGAAAGTCGACATGTCCGGCTGTTCGGTCAAGATCAATTCGGAAGAAGCAGCCTGGTCCAGCGGCCATGAATTCGACGGCGGCAACACCGGACACCGTCCTACCGTAAAAGGCGGTTATTTCCCCGTTCCTCCCGTAGACAGCCTGAACGACATCCGCGCAGCCATGGTCATCGCGCTGGAAGAAATCGGCGTGCCGGTTGAAGTGCACCACCATGAAGTTGCGACTGCCGGACAATGTGAGATCGGTACCATGTTCAGCACGCTGGTCAAGCGCGCCGACTGGACACAAGCTCTGAAGTA
>JAJXUF010000283.1 GCA_021783175.1 Pseudomonadota bacterium | reverse complement strand
ACCGAATAGCCACGATGAAACACTCTCTCCAACTCAGGCAATCCCAACAACTGATGCTGACTCCCCAGTTGCAGCAGGCTATCAAGCTGCTGCAACTCTCTACACTGGAGATCAATCAGGAGACCGCGCGCCTGCTGGACGAGAATCCTTTCCTCGAACGCGAGGACGACAATACCAACCAGACATACAGCGGCACTGGCAGCACGGACGTCCCCGCCCCGTCCGCCAGTGCAGAAAGCAGCGCCCCGGCCGAAACCGAATCGCGCAACGACAACAGCAGCGAATGGCCCGAACCAGCATTCTCTTCATCGTCCTCCTCCTCCGGTCCTGACGACGAGGACGACGGCTATTCCGAAGTCGCTGCCGAAAAACCCAGCATGCGTGAGCACTTGCTCTGGGAATTGAACATGAGCCAGATGCTTCCGCGCGACAAGAAGATCGTCGGCCTGCTGATCGACGCACTGGATGAGAATGCCTACCTGTCGCAACCGCTGGAAGAGATCGCGGAACTGTTGCCGCCTGAGCTGGACATCTCGCTGGACGACCTGGAAACGGCGCTGGTGCAGCTGCAATACCTGGATGCCCCCGGCATCGGCGCGCGCAACCTGAGCGAATGCCTGGCGCTGCAACTGCGCGCCATGCCGGAGGATATCCCGGGGCGCGATCTGGCGTTGTCCATCGTATGCCAGCATCTGGATTTGCTGGCCGCGCGCGACTTCAACAAATTGAAGAAATCCCTGCGCTGCGACGACGACGCCCTGCGCTGCGCACAGGATCTGATCGTGCACCTGCAACCCAAACCCGGCTCGGCTTTCGAACACCGCGCTGCGGACTATGTGGTGCCGGACGTGCTGGTGGAACGCCACGGCGGCATCTGGCGCGCGCGCCTGAATCCGGAAGCCATGCCGCGCCTGCGCATCAATCAGGTGTACGCCAACATCCTGCAACAGCGCAACGAGAAGAACGCACAGGAAATGGCCGGGCAGTTGCAGGAAGCGCGCTGGTTCATCAAGAACCTGCAACAGCGTTTCGAGACCATTTTGCGGGTATCGCAAGCCATCGTTGAACGCCAGCGCCAGTTCTTCGAACACGGCGACATCGCCATGCGTCCGCTGGTGTTGCGCGAGATCGCCGAACAACTGGAACTGCATGAATCCACCATTTCGCGGGTTACCACGCAGAAGTTCATGCTCACCCCGCGCGGCATCTACGAATTCAAATACTTCTTCGGCAGCGGTCTCGCCACCGAAGCGGGCGGCGCCTGTTCTTCCACCGCCATCCGCGCCCTCATCAAGCAACTTGTCAGCGAAGAAGATGGCAAACATCCGCTCACCGACAGTCGCATGTCCGAGATCCTGGCACAGCAGGGCATTTTGGTCGCCCGCCGTACCGTGGCAAAATACCGCGAGGGGATGAACATCCTTCCGGTAAATCTTCGTAAATCACTTTAACCAAAAGGAGCAGGCCATGAACCTCAACCTCACAGGACGTCACCTCGAAATCACGCCGGCCATCCGCGAACATGTGCTCAGCAAGCTGGACAAGGTCAAACGCCATTTCGACAACGTGATCGATATCAACGTGATCCTGTCCGTGGACAAGCTGGTGCAGAAAGCCGAAGCGAACGTCCACGTATCCGGCAAAGCCATCTTCGCCGAGACCGAGGACAGCAACCTGTACGTGGCCATCGACGCACTGGTGGATTCGCTGGATCGCCAGGTACTGAAGCACAAGGAAAAATATACCGCGCGCCGCCACGACGAATCCGGCAAACAAATCACAGCAGACTGACGCAATGCGGGGCAACCAGAAATGGTTGCCCCGTTTTCTTGTTATGGTGAAATCACATACATGAGCCTGATCAGCAAAATACTTACCCCGGAGTGCGTACTGCTGGATAGCGAATCGGCCAGCAAGAAACGTGTATTTGAACGCGTCGGGTTATTATTCGAGAATACCCTGCATATCGCGCGCAGCCAGGTGTTCGACAGCCTGTTCGCCCGCGAAAAACTCGGTTCCACCGGATTGGGCCAGGGCGTGGCCATCCCTCACGGCCGCGTCAAAGGCCTGCGCGAAGCGGCGGCCGCTTTCGTCAAAATGCAGAACCCCATTCCTTTCGATGCACCGGACGGACTGCCGGTGAATTTCATTTTCGTGTTGCTCGTTCCCGAACGTGCGACCGACCTGCATCTACAACTGCTGGGCGAACTGGCACAGATGTTTTGCGACAAGTCGTTCCGCGATCAATTGCAGGCCACCGACGATCCGGTCGCGATCCACAGACTGTTCGTCGACTGGCAGGGCTAAAAGCCATGGCTCAGGTCAATATTCAGCAACTGTTCGAAGACAAGCAGGAACGCCTGGGGCTGACCTGGGTGGGCGGCGCAAAAGGCGGCGACCGCATGCTTGAAAGCGAGGTCGTCAACGCCTCCAACCGCGGCCTGATCGGCCATATGAACGTGATCCATCCGAACTGGGTGCAAGTATTTAGCAGCATTGAGCTCGACTATCTGCACGCGCTTGCGCCTGCCGAATTGTCCGTTGTATTGACGCAACTGGAACAGAGCGAGCCGCTGTGCCTGATCGTGGCGGGTGAAACCGAGATACCGAAAGGTCTGCTGGACTTCGCCAACCGCACCCATACCCCGCTGTTCCGTTCGCCGCTGGGCAGCGTGCAACTGATGTGGATGATCCGCCACTACATTGTCAAGGGACTGGCCGATTCGACCACGCGCCACGGCGTCTTCCTCGATGCGCTGGGCGTCGGCGTCATGATTACCGGCGACAGCGGCGTGGGCAAGAGCGAGCTGGCGCTGGAACTGATCACGCGCGGCAGCGGACTGGTAGCCGACGACATCACCGAACTTTATCGCATCTCGCCGGAGACGCTAGAGGGGCGCTGCCCGGAATTGCTGCGCGATTTCCTGGAAGTGCGCGGCTTGGGCATGCTCAACATCCGCACCATGTTCGGCGAGACGGCAGTACGCCGCAAAAAAAGCCTCAAGCTGATCGTGCATCTTTATCGCCCGCCGCACGACGATCTTTCCAAACTGGAGCGCCTGCCGACTTCCGGCTTCGAAGAAATCATGGGCGTCAAGATCAGCAAGGTCGAACTCCCGGTGATGGCAGGCCGCAACCTCGCCGTGCTGGTGGAGGCCGCGGCGCGCAACTTCGTGCTGCAGCAGCGCGGCATCAACACCATGCAGGAATTCATCTCGCGCCAGGAAACCCTGATGCAGGGGCCATAAGGTGCAACTGTTCCTGATCAGCGGTCTCTCCGGTTCCGGCAAGAGCGTCGCGCTCAACGTGCTGGAAGACAGCAGCTACTACTGCGTGGACAACTTGCCTGCCGAGTTGCTGCATGTGCTGATGAACAACCTGAAACTGGCAGGCGTGCAAAAAGTGGCCGTCAGCG
>JAJXUF010000282.1 GCA_021783175.1 Pseudomonadota bacterium | reverse complement strand
CGCGGGTGAGCGAACTCGATCCAGAGCGCGAAACCATTGTCATCTGCCATCACGGGGTTCGCAGTTACCAAGTTGCATACTTCCTGGAACATCAGGGGTTCCAGAATCTCTGCAACTTGCAGGGCGGCATCGACGCATGGGCACGCGAAATAGATCCGGCGATGGCAAAGTACTGACAATGTCCGCAGGCATGATGGGGACTACCAAGTGAGTAATTCGCGATTTGCCACGGCTCAGGAAGCCGAGGACGCCTTTTATCGTGCCTTCGCCCGCGCAGATCTCGAAGCCATGATGGAAGTGTGGGCAGATGATGAAACAATAACCTGCATTCATCCTGCCGGCCCGCGTCTCGACGGACGTTCCGCGATTCGCCGCAGCTGGCAGGCGATATTTCATGATCCAGCGGGCATTGAATTTGTTTTGACGGATGCGAGGCGAATCGAAAGCGGCGAACTCGTTGTGCACCTTGTGCTCGAGCGCGTTCGCGAAGGGAAGGAACATATGCACCACGTGCCGGTTATTGCCACCAACGTCTACCGTTTGACGCAATATGGCTGGCGCATGGTCCTGCATCACGCATCGGTACCTCCGCTTCCACAGAAACCGGCTCAGGAACAGCTGCACTGACACTATGTCTGGCCGGTGCAGCGCCGATGGGCGAGTGATGCGCACTTGAACGGCGATGGCGTCTCATCAGCCGCGCGTGAGGATTCGACAATGCAATTACCTTCGGCCGCACCCGGTTTCGATGAACCGCTCTTGATGCTGCGCGCCTGCCATACGCGGATTCTCAAACAGTGCGAGACCTTGCAGCGGTTGGCCTGGCATCTTCAGCAAGGCGGTCCGGACGACGACGCACGCGACGCTGCAAGTAACATCTATCGTTATTTCTCGACCGCCGGAATTCATCATCACATGGACGAAGAAGAGGATCTGTTCCCGATTCTGCTGGAAACTTCGCCGGAGCTTACGCAGATGATCCGCGCGTTACGCCAGGATCACCAGGAAATGGAACGTCTCTGGGCGCAGCTGGCACCGCTACTCGCCGACGTCGACTCAATCGGCGATAGGCAAGAATTTGCCCGCACTGCGGCGCACTTTCAGGCGATCTATATTGCCCACATCGAACGCGAGAACAATGATGTCCTGCCTGCTGCGCAACACCAGCTGTTGCCGGATCAGCTCAAAAAGCTTGGTCTGAACATGGCACGACGGCGCGGAGTTACTCTCTAAGCAGCGGTTCAATCAGTACCAGCGTCCGCTCGAGAGCGCCGCGGTTCTCTTCTACCATCTTGCGTCCAGCCTCACCTGCATTGAAACGCAGGTTCGGATTTTCCAGAAAATCTGCAACAGCAAGGCCCATAGCCGCACCATCACGCACCTGGACTCCGGCACCGCGTTCACGCGCAAGCCTTGCAATTTCCGCAAAATTGAATGTGTGTGGTCCGAAAACCACTGCGACTCCGGCAGCAGCCGGTTCCAGGAGGTTATGTCCACCGGTAGCAACCAGACTACCGCCGACAAAGGCAACGTCCGATGCGGCATAGAGCAGCGAAAGCTCGCCCATAGTATCGCCCACAAGGATATCGATTCCTGGTTCCAGTGCGCCGCGCTGCTCGCTGCGCAGAGCAACATCGAATCCCGACCGCCGGCAGAGCTTGGTCACGTTCGCGAAGCGCTCGGGATGACGCGGCACAAGCACCAGCAGCAGAGCCGGAAACTGCTGCTTCAAAAGGCGAAACTGTTCAAGCACCTGTTCATCCTCGCCTTCGCGCGTGCTTGCGGCGATCCACACAGGACGCTGCGTTCCCCATTGCCGGCGCAATACTTCGGCCTGCTCACGCAGGCTGGCAGGCGGGTTTATCTCAAACTTCATGCTGCCAGTGACATGCACCTGATCCGGTTTTGCGCCAAGCGAACGCAGACGCGTTGCGTCCGCTTCGGATTGCGCAGCAAATATCCGCACATGTTCCAGCGTTTTGCGCGTGAAGGTGGCGAAGCGCTGATAGCGGCGCATGGATTTTTCCGACATACGCACATTGGCCACCACAATCGGTACGTCGGCCTCGTCACACAGATGAAACAGGTTCGGCCACAATTCGGTTTCCATTATCACGGCAAGCCGCGGCCGCGTGCGCCGAAGGAAGCGCCGAACCGCTGACGGCAAATCGTAGGGAACATAACAATGCTCTACTCGGCCGGAAAACAGGACACGCACTTGCGCCGAGCCTGTCGGAGTCATAGTTGTGATCAATATGCGCTGGCCAGGATTTAGACGCTCCAGGGCCGCCACAAGCGGGACGGCTGCACGTACTTCGCCGACAGACACCGCGTGGACCCATAGCGGGCTTTGTGCAAGACTTGGTACGAACCCGAACCGTTCACCCCAGCGGCGCCAGTATCCGGGATTGCGTATTCCCCGCAGCATGAGCCGCACAAGAACTGCCGGCACCAACAGATAGAGGATGAGCGAGTAGATTTTTCTTGTCACTGTCGCACTCATTCGTACAATTAACGTTATTCCTATTGTACACGCTGACGAAACCTACAAGATGCCTGCCTTTCGATTGACACGCTAGCAGTCGGTCGCTAGAGTTTTTTCCGGTCGACTCCTTTTCCTCGCCGGCGGACCCAACCGCGCCAACGCGCTGCAGCCTATGCCACTCAGAATTACGCAACTCATGCTTGCACGCGGATTCGGGGGGCGGAGCGCATGTTCGTCGACTTGTGTCTTGCTCTCGCACAGCATGGAGTCGAAGTACAGGCAATCCATAACAGCGCGTTCGTAAAACGCGGCATCCTTGAGCAGGTACGCGGCATAAGGGCTGTGCCGGTGCACGTTCGCGCAGGCTGGGACCCATTTGCGCGGGCGCAGGTCAGGCGTGCAATTACCGGGTTCTCTCCGGACGCGATTCATTCGCATTTGGCGCGCGGTGCGCTCTTCGCTGGCGCTGCTGCGCGCCGTCTGCGCATTCCGGCTGCCGCCAACTTGCACAATTACGTAAAACTCAAGTATTACCGCGGTATCGACGTGATTGTGCCGGGAACTGATGATCAGAGGCGCTACCTTCTTCGGCACGGGGACGAGCCCTTCGGCATAGTGGTGCTCGAGGCTATGGCATGCGGTCGCACAATCATTGCCACGCGCAGCAACAAGAGCAGTAAGCGGTCGTGGTAGTGAGGACAATGATGGCCCGATGCGGGCCGCCTCCAGCGCGAGCCGTGCCCCAGTAACACGATGCAATGCACCGCGCGTGGAAAACACATTGAACCCGGTGCAGCAATCATGACGCGGGGGGCACCACCAGATCGAATTGGTCGAGGGATACGCGCGGATTCTGGATTTGAACGGTAAAGGTCCGGCCGCCGCTCGCCCGCCGGACGGCAATTGCCGGGGCGACGGTTGCCCGTCCGGT
>JAJXUF010000075.1 GCA_021783175.1 Pseudomonadota bacterium | reverse complement strand
CTAAGACTGAGGTGATACGCCAGCAGCTCCTCAAAGGCGAGGCGCTGCTGTGCCGGGTGAAACCCCTGCTCCAGCTGATCGACTTCGGCCTGCGGCGGCGGCCGATGAACGAATTCCAATGCATCCTGCAATGTCGGCAAGCTGAATTGCGCCAGCACCTCCTGTGGCAACCATTCGTGAATTTGTCGCAAACTGCTGTCCAGCGCTTCGCCAACGAGTCTGCGCAACGTGAGCTGACTCACGCCTTCGGTTATCGGATAGACCGGCGTGAGATGGGTCTGCGGCGCCGGGACCTGGTGCTCGGCAAGCAGCTCGTATTCCGGATGCACCAGTTCAAGACCCATTGGTCCGCTGCGCACCTCACCGAAACAGCGCAAGATGCTGCCTCGTTGCAGGGCGTTGCGCTGCGCGCCGGAAAAATGAAAGAAACGCAAAAAGACGCTGCCGGTGCCATCGCTCACCCGACACAGCAACGTACGCCGTCCACGATAGACCACGTCAGCAAGCTCGATTCTTCCGCAGAACACCGCCTCCTTGCCGGGTTGCAGGCCACCAACGGGCGTCAGACGGGTTCTGTCCTGGTAGCGAAAAGGCAAGTGAAAGAGAACGTCCTGAACTGTGCGCAACCCCAGACGCTCGAGCCTTTCGGCCACCCTCGGGCCAACTCCCCGGAGCACCGATACTGGCTGCAGCTCGATTTCCATTGTCCGCAGAAAACGCTACCGTTTATCCCTCGAGAACCATAACCGCATCCATCTCGACGGATGCGTTCTTCGGCAACTGGGCGACACCCACGGCGGCGCGCGCCGGGTACGGTATGCGGAAATAATCGGCCATTACCTCATTGACGACGGAGAAATTTGCCAGATCTGTAAGATAGACGTTCAGCTTGACGATATCCGCCAGACCACCGCCGGCGGCACGCGCCACGGCTGCAAGGTTTTCGATCACACGGACTACCTGGTCGCGAATTGAGCCGGACTCAAGCTCACTGCGCCCCGGCACCAAGGGTATTTGTCCGGACAAGTAAACGGTCGAACCGACCTTGACGGCCTGGGAATACGTGCCAATGGCTTGTGGCGCGTCGGTGGTCTGTATTATTTCCTTTTTCATCACTTGCCTCGTCAATGTTGCTTACTCCAATTCAACTGCAAAAAAACAGTTCGCGCTTCTGCCGCCGAAAATTATTTACCTTATCAACCCTTCATGCGGGTGATGCGTATGACAGACTCCTGGGAACGAACCCTGCGCATGATCTTCGCGAGATGCATGCGGTCGCGCACTTCGACGGTGAAATCGATCGATGAATTGGACCCATCGCGCTCCTCGATCGAGACCGTATCTATATTGGCATTCATCTCGGCGATTGCAGCTGCCACAGTGGCAAGCACGCCACGTTGATTCTTCACTTCTACGCGCAAGGCAACGGGGAATACACCCTCGATGTCCTTCTCCCAGCGCACGTCGATCCACTGTTCCGGATGCTTGCGATACTTCGCGACATTCGGACAGTCCTCGGTATGCACGACGATTCCCCGGCCCGCCGACAAGAACCCCAGAATGGGATCTCCCGGAATGGGCCGGCAACAGCGCGCGTAGGTCACTACCACTCCTTCGGTACCGCGAATAGCCAGACCTGTCGAGATCTCATTGATCGCACTGCTGCCAGTCGGCAGCAACTGACGCGCCACTACGGCAGCAAGCCTGTTGCCGAGTCCGATGTCCGCGAGCAGGTCGTCCCAGGTCTTTGTTTTCAGCGTGCGCAACAGCGTCGTCCTTTGCGCATCATCCAGCGACGGCGGCTCGATCCCGGCGTCCTGCAGCGCCTTGAGCAGAAGCCTTTCGCCGAGCTTCACCGACTCTTCGCGCTTCAGATTCTTGAGGTAACTGCGGATATGGGCGCGCGCCTTTCCCGTCACTACATAATCCAGCCAGGACGGATTGGGACGACCCCATTTCGAGGTAATGATTTCGACGTGATCACCATTGCGCAGCACGGTGCGCAATGGCACAAGTTCGTGGTTCACCTTCGCACCTACGCAGCGGTTGCCGACATCGGTGTGTACATCGTAGGCAAAATCAATGACCGTCGCACCGCGCGGCAACTTGCGAATATCTCCGTTAGGTGTAAACACGTAAACTTCATCTGGGAAGAGATCAACCTTCAGGTGTTCGAGAAATTCATTCGGGTTGCCGGCCTGTTGCTGGATTTCCAAAAGATCCTTGAGCCATTGCAGTGCGCGCTTGTGGACCTGGACACCGTGTTCACCACTTTTGTAAAGCCAATGGGCGGCGACACCGGCCTGAGCAACGCGATGCATGTCCTCCGTTCGGATCTGCACCTCAATGGAAATGCCGAACGGGCCGAACACGACGGTGTGTAATGACTGATAGCCGTTTGCCTTGGGTATTGCTATGTAATCCTTGAATCGACCGGGAATAGGTTTGTACAGGTTGTGGATGATGCCGAGCGTCCGGTAGCAGGTATCCACCTTGTCGACAATGATACGAAATGCGTACACATCATAGACCTGCTCGAATGTCAGGGATTTCTGGCGCATCTTCTTGTAGATGCTGTATAGGTTCTTTTCACGCCCGGATACCTCGGCAGCCAGACCCTCGCGTTGCAGCTGGTTCAGGATGGCATTGCGGACTTTTTCCACCAGCGCCTTCCGGTTGCCGTGACGTTTGCGTGTAGCCTCGGCAAGCACGCGGTAGCGCAACGGGTAAAGGTTGGCGAAACCCAGATCTTCAAGTTCGTGCGACCATTGATGCATGCCGAGACGATTGGCGATCGGGGCATAGATATCCAGCGTTTCGCGTGCGATATCGCGCCGCCGGGCCGGTGGCAAGGCGCCCAGGGTACGCATGTTGTGCAGGCGGTCAGCAAGCTTGATGAGAATTACCCGGATGTCCTGCGACATCGCGAGCAGCATCTTGCGGAAATTTTCGGCCTGCTCTTCTTCTTTGGTCTTGAATTCGATCTGGCCGATCTTGCTAACGCCGTCTACTAGATCTGCCACATCCTTGCCGAAATCTGCGGCAACCTGTTCTTTAGCGGTGGGCGTATCTTCGATTACATCATGCAGAACGGCGGCGACGATACTTCTGCTGTCAAGATGCATTGACGCCAGAATGCGCGCGACTTCCAGGGGGTGGAAAATATACGGCTCGCCACTGCGCCTGCGCTGTCCTTCGTGCGCCTGTGCCCCGAAGAGATACGCGCGATAGACGTCTTTGACCTCTTGGGGCGGAAGATAGGTTTCCAGCAGCAAACAAAGGTCGCCGATCTGGAACCTTTCCCCCGCAGTCACTGTGTTCGGTTGATCAGGAGGAGCTGGCGCCGCCTTCCTTTTCGACGGGCGCGGAAGCGGCGCCCGCGTCCGCCCCGATCTGCTGTGTGGTGTCGTCATCGGACTCGTACCCGACCTCCGGAACTTTGTCGTCCAGGATGGCGTTGGTCACAAAGCCTCCCGCAATCTCGCGCAGGGCCACTACGGTGGGCTTGTCGTTTTCACGCGTAACGCACGGCTCGGCGCCTAGCGCGAGCTGGCGCGCACGTTTGGTCGCTACCAGAACCAACTGGAAACGGTTCTCAACGTTCTCGAGACAATCTTCTACGGTCACTCTAGCCATGCTTTACCTCATTATGCGATATCACTCTGTCCCATCCCGGGCCACATTACCGTGCATCGTTATGCCATGGCACGGCAGCTGCGTGCGCACAGACCGGAAACGTTGGGGAAATGCCGGGACAGACCTGCTGTGATCCATACAACCGGCCGGCCGGTAGCGGAATGAGTCACAGCTACCAGATAGCTTACTGATATTTGTAGTATTTTTCCATTCATCCCCGCAAAAGCGCGCGAATATCGATGGTTACAGGCCGAACCGAGTGGAATTCGCCGCGAATTATGGCCTTGATGTCGGATAACGCAGCCTCGAAGTCATCGTTTACCACGACGTGGTCGAACTCGCTGTAATGGCGCATTTCGGCCACGGCATCGCGCATCCGCCGGGCAATGATCTCATCGCTGTCCTGCCTCCGGTCGGTCAAGCGCTGTGACAAAACCTCAAGGGAAGGAGGAAGAATGAACACCGAGACGGCCTGCGGCATGGCAGCTTTAATGCGGCGTGCGCCCTGCCAATCGATGTCCAGAATCACCACTTTGCCCGCCGCCAGGAGCCGCTCGATGGGCTCGCGCGCCGTACCGTAATAGTTATCGAAGACCTGGGCATACTCGAGAAAACGACCGTCCCGAATCATGGCCGCAAAATCGTCCGCAGTGACAAAATAATAGTGTTCCCCGTGCTTTTCACCAGGGCGCGGGCGACGGGTAGTATGGGACACAGAAACCACAGATTGCGGCAAACTTTCGGTAAGCGCCTTGGCCAGGCTCGATTTGCCTGCACCGGACGGAGCCGAGAGGATCAGGAGTCTTCCGGATTCCATGAATCAGGCGCTAGGGGACATACACACATGGGCCGTTGTCGGCGCAGCTAGAACTCTGCCTCCCCGGGCAAACCCCGGCACCAGCAAGGTCAGTGCGCTTTCCATTGCCCTTATTCGATATTCTGTACCTGCTCGCGCATCTGCTCGATCAGGACTTTCAAGTCCACTGCCGCCGTGGTCAGACGCACGTCTGCAGCCTTGGAACCCAGGGTATTGGCCTCGCGGTTGAATTCCTGCATAAGGAAATCGAGGCGCCGGCCTATCTGTCCGTGCTGATCCAGCACGCGCCGCACTTCCGTCAAGTGGACGCCAAGCCTATCAAGCTCTTCGTCAACATCAATACGCTGGGCAAACAGCACGATCTCCTGCTCCAGCCGGGATTGATCGAGCTCTTGGCGCAAATCGGCCAAGCGCGTAACCAGCCGCTCGCGAAAATTCTTTAATACATCCGGCAACCAGGCACGCACCGACTGCACGATTTCGTCTACCGCATCCAGCCTCTGTCTTATTACACCGGCTAGCTGCTTCCCTTCGCGCTGCCGCGCTTCCACTAGTTCATTCAGCGTATTGTCAAGCAGCTGCAGGCTTTCGGTTGCCAGCGCATCCGCGTCAAGCTCGACACTGTGCAGCGCCCCCGGCCAGCGCAGGATGTCAATTACCCGCAGCGGCTCAATTGTCGTACTGTTTTCGGCGGCAATGCGCTCAAATTTACGCCCCACGGCAACCAACCTGGAAACCAGCGCGTCGTCGGGGACGATTTCAGCTCCCGCATCTTCGCGCGGCTGATATCTGAGGAGGCAATCCACCTTGCCGCGCCCGAGTCGTTTGGCCAAAAGTTCCCGCACCTGCGGTTCCGAGGCCCTCAACTCTTCTGGCATTCGCACCCCCACCTCAAGATAGCGGTGGTTTACTGACCGCAGTTCCCAAGCAAGATTACCCCACTGCGTATTCCGGTCGCAGCGAGCGTACGCGGTCATGCTCAGCGCCATAGCGCTCCCACATGGTTTCTGGTGATTTGGGGATGGTAAACTGTTTGCCCTGCTAACGTCTATCGCCAGAGCGTCTATATTAAAGGTTAAGGTATCCTGACAAGCCGGCCGTACAGCCCGCAAACACTGCTTAGACCGCATTGTGATCTGATCTCAAGATGAAGCGATTCACCAATAACCTCGGCAAGGGATGCATCCTGAATGGATACCGTATCGACAAGACCATAGGCGGTGGGGGGTTCAGCCTTGTCTATCTCGCCACCAATCAAGCCGATAATCGCCGCGTCGTCATAAAGGAGTACCTGCCCAGCGCCCAGGCAAAAAGGATGGAGGAATCGCGTGTCGAACCCCTGTCCGAGGGCCTTGCAGGAGCGTACCGCCAGGGCATCAAGCGCTTTTTCGACGAGGCCAGCGCCCTAGCCAAGGTGAACCACCCAAACATCGTGCGGGTGGAAAACTTCTTCCGCGCCAATAACACCGTGTACATGGTCATGCGCTACGAGGTCGGCAAGGATCTGCGCTGGTACATTAAACACAAGGCGGGAAAGCTCAGTGAGCGCTTTATTCGTACGGTTTTCCCCCAGCTGTTGCTTGGCCTGCGCGAGCTGCACGATAACAGGTTGCTGCATCTCGACATCAAACCGGCAAACATTTTCCTGCGTCCCGGCGGCAAGCCGTTGCTTCTTGATTTTGGAGCGGCGCGCGCATCGGTGACGGAAAACAAGCCAAGTGGACCGCAGACTCTTACGGTCGGCTTTGCCCCAATAGAGCAGCACATGGGCGGCCATATGGGACCATGGACGGACATGTACGCCATCGGCGCGTCCATGTGGGCCTGCATTACCGGCAGGCCGCCGCCGGCATCCACGCAACGCGCCCTCAAAGATACGTACAAACCGGCAGCGCGCGCGTATTCGCGTGACTACAGCCAGCAGCTGCTCGAAGCCATCGATTGGTGCCTCGAATTGAATCAGCTGCAACGCCCGCAAAATGCCCAAGAGTTGCTCGACTTCCTTAATCCCATGAGGGTCGTCGACCAAGAGCCAGAGGTGGTGGAGAACTTCTGGACCTTCCGTCTGCCGTGGAAAAAGAGCTGACTGCCATGCGCTTTCAGATTGCACAGTACACTCTAAAAGGTTCTCGCCCAACCAATCAGGACCGTATTGCCTACGGCGAACGCGATAATGGAATTCTGATGGTCCTTGGAGACGGTCTCGGTGGTCACGACGGCGGCGCGCTTGCGGCGGAAACACTCACCCAGTCGATAGTACGAGCCTTCGAGTCCGTCAAGCAGCCGGTGATCACGAAACCGTCCGCATTTCTCGCACTGGCGATCATGAAGGCGCACAAGGCGATACTTACCAATGGCAGGGCCCACATTCCTCCGATTTCACCGCGCACCACCTGTGTCGTATGCCTAGTTCAACGTGGTTATGCTTACTGGGCGCACGTCGGCGACAGTCGTCTTTATCACTTCCGCGGCGGCCAGCTGGTGCAGCGCACTCTTGACCATAGTACAACCGAGCAGATGCATTTAGATGGCCTGTTAAGCGAGGAAGAGATGCAAATGCACCCTGAAAAGGGCCATCTGCTGAAATGCGTCGGCGGTCCGCGCAAGCCGACCATCAGCTTGGGAGAGGAAACCGCGCTCGCCCGCGGTGACACCTTGCTGTTGTGTTCAGACGGCCTGTGGCAGGCATTCAGCCCGGAGGAACTGGCTCAGTTCCTGGCGTTCAAGTCTCTCGATGAAGGCGTCGAGGAAATGTTGCTGGCGGCAGAGAAAAAGATGCGCAAGGCGTGCGACAACCTCAGCGCCATCGCGCTGCGCTGGGAGGAAGCCATGACCAAGGAATCTCCGCTCCAGCCGGGCAAGTTGACGGAAACGAGTCAAGACGCCCTGTGGAGCGGTGCGCACAAGATGTCGGCGCAGCGCCAGCTGCAAGCACGGAAAAACCCGGCTGATGACACTGACAAGAAAAAGTCTCTTGAAGCGACTATCCAGGAGCTGGAGGACTTTGTAAAACAGTTTGAGCCCAAAGCCAGACGGGACCGCTGACACTGGCCACGGCAGTGGACCGGCTGCGCGCAGCATCTCCCGCGCATCTGTGTGATTCCTGTACAATGCATCGCCATTCCATGAGCGAACCGAAGCAATGACGAGACCCAGCGGGCGCGCACCCGATGAGCTGCGCAACATTCGATTCACACGCCACTACACCAAACATGCCGAAGGCTCGGTGTTGGTAGAGTTTGGCGAAACACGGGTTGTCTGCAACGTTAGTGTGGACGAACGCGTTCCGGCTTTTCTCAAGGGAAAAGGCCAGGGCTGGGTGACTGCCGAGTACGGCATGCTGCCGCGATCCACCGGCAACCGTATGGCGCGCGAAGCCGCGCAGGGTCGTCAAGGCGGGCGCACCCAGGAAATCCAGCGCCTCATCGGACGGTCGCTGCGTTCTGCGGTGGACCTCAAGCAGCTTGGTGAGCGGACCCTCACGGTTGACTGCGACGTTATTCAAGCGGACGGCGGCACGCGCACGGCATCTATTACCGGGGCCTGCGTTGCCCTTCATGATGCCGTGACACGTCTGCGCAGCAAAGGCCTGCTGCAGACAAACCCAATTCGCCACCTGGTTGCCTCAGTGTCAGTTGGAATTCATGGCGGCCAGGTTGTTCTGGATCTCGATTACGCTGAAGATTCCTCAGCAGCTACCGATATGAATATCGTAATGAACGACGCCGGTGAGTTTATCGAGGTGCAAGGCACTGCCGAGGGTGAAACCTTTAGTCACAACGAGCTTGTGGCCATGACCGAACTGGCCGGACAGGGAATCCGCCGCTTGATCAGCCTGCAGCGCGAAACCCTTACCTTGCCCGCGTAACAAAGAACATGACGCACCGCATCGTACTTGCCAGCAATAATCCGGGCAAAGTGCGGGAGTTTGCCCAACTGCTCGCGGACCTGCACTACGAGGTACGGCCGCAAGCGGAGTTCCAGGTACCGGAGGCGGAGGAGACCGGCCTGACTTTCGTCGAGAATGCGATTATCAAAGCGCGCAATGCGGCACATTACAGCGGGTTGCCCGCGATCGCCGATGATTCGGGCCTGGAAGTGGACGCGCTGGACGGGGCGCCCGGCATCTATTCGGCACGATACGCGGGGCGCGGGGCGAATGATCGGCAGAATCTAGAAAAGCTCCTGGCAGAGTTGACCGATGTACCCGAACGCCAACGTACGGCGCGCTTTCAGTGCGTGTTGGTCTACCTTCGACACGAGTTTGATCCGACGCCGCTTATATGCCATGGAACTTGGGAAGGCCGCATTCTCTCAGAGGCTCGCGGTAGCAGTGGCTTCGGCTACGATCCGTTGTTTTTTGTTCCGACACACCACTGCTCGGCTGCAGAGCTTGCCCCGCAGGTCAAGAATTCACTGAGCCATCGAGGCCAGGCTTTGCGCCAGTTACTGGAGGCCTTACGTCGCGCCCAGCCTTAGCCGCATTGGTTTTGCGAGCAATGCAATGGCCTTCGTGAAGAACGCGCATAATCGGGGTGCGCCAGAAGCAAGGGTACACGGTTCAACTGCGGTCGCTTCCCCGGAACTGCGCTGGCGCTTAAAAGTCTTCCTGGCCTTTTCAGTTGTCTACCTTGTCTGGGGATCAACTTATCTCGCCATACGCATAGGGGTGGCAACAGTCCCGCCGTTGCTATTTGCAGGTATTCGCTTTCTTTCGGCCGGTCTTGTCCTGTCCATCTACGCGCGCCTGACAGGCCAGAAATTCCCTAGCGATTCCGCTGAATGGCGTAGCATATTTATCGTCGGTTTGTTGCTGTTGGTGGTAGCCAATGGCCTTGTCGTGTGGGGCGAAAAGTCGGTTCCTTCCAACCAGGCAGCGCTTATTGCCGCCACCACAGCCTTGTGGCTAACTGGCCTGGGCCGTCTTGGCACTCATGGCCAGCGGTTGGGGTTGCGTGCCACCTGGGGACTTGTATTTGGTTTTGGCGGAGTGGCATTTCTGCTTGCACCGCGGGGCGGGCTGGCTCTCGATCACCTTCTCGGGCAATTGGCCATTCTGTTAGCGGCGCTGTCCTGGGCAGGCGGCTCCATTTACGTCAAGAACAAACGTCCGGCAACGCCCGCATTGATGTCGGCTGCCATGCAATCCCTGTTCGCCGGCTTAATTCTTTGCTTGGTCGGCCTGCTTATCGGTGAAGGGCATGGCTGGCAGTGGACGCCGAAAGCCGTCGTCGCCCTGGCATACCTCGCCGTCTTTGGCTCGGGCCTGGCGTACGCGGCGTACGTGTGGTTGCTACATTCGGTTAGTCCTGCCGCCTTGAGCACCTATGCCTACGTCAACCCCATGGTGGCGGTGGTTCTCGGCTGGTGGGTACTGGATGAATCGCTCGGCCCACGCCAAATTACCGGCATGCTGATCATCGTCGGCGCAGTGATTCTGGTCAGCACTTGTAAGCGGCGGGCGGCCTAGTAAACAGAGCCAAGAACGGCATCTACCTGCCAGATTCGTTGCGCCCCCCCTGCCAATAGCAGGCGCTGCCATCAAACAATCGTCAAGCCGATGCACCGGTGATAGAATCACGCTCTCCGCCAGATCGTACCCTGCGATGTTCAGTTTTTCTGCTCCTCCACCGCTGACGCTTTACATACACCTGCCATGGTGTGTGCAGAAATGTCCTTACTGCGACTTCAATTCCCACGCCCTAGGCAACAAGGCAGGTGCGCAAGCATACCCGCCAGAAGCGCGCTACATCGACGCACTCCTCGCTGACCTCGAACAGGATTTGCCGCGCATATGGGGTCGCAAAATTCACAGCGTTTTCATAGGTGGCGGTACACCCAGCCTGTTCTCCCCGCAAGCCATTGCCCGGCTTCTATCTGAAGTTCACGCACGACTGCCACTGCTACCGACGACCGAAATTACCCTGGAGGCAAATCCGGGCACTGTGGAAGCGGAACACTTTGACGGTTATCGCGAAGCGGGCATCAATCGGCTTTCGTTGGGCATCCAAAGCTTCGAGACCAGCATGCTAATGTCGTTGGGGCGGATCCACAACGCTGAAGAGGCCTTACGCGCAGCACATGCAGCACGCGCAGCTGGCTTCGACAACTTGAATCTGGATCTGATGTACGCTTTACCGCAGCAATCAATCGAATCGGCTCTTGATGATGTTGACATTGCGATCGCGATGCAACCTGCCCATCTGTCAATTTACCAACTTACGATAGAGCCCAACACACTATTTCATTCGGCGCCTCCGTTGCACCTGCCTGACGAGGATATCGTAGCGACGATGCAGGATGCGATTCTGGCGCGCGTCACCGCTGCCGGTTATCTGCATTACGAAGTATCTGCCTACGCCAGGCCGGAAAGAGAATGTCGGCACAATCTGAACTACTGGCAATTCGGGGACTACCTAGGCATCGGTGCCGGTGCTCATGCCAAGATTAGCCAGGCTGACGGGATCACGCGACTGTGGAAGGTGAAACAACCCGAAGAATACATGCGCAAATCTCCGACTCCTGCGGTCCTCGGTGGCGAGCGGCAGCTTTCACCCGCGGAAGCCGCGTTCGAATTCATGTTGAATGGCCTGCGGCTGCAACGCGGAATTACGGACAAACTGTTCACGCAGCGCACCGGCTTACCGGTCTCTTTGATCGAGGGGCCGTTGCAGGCCGCCGCTGATCGGGGTCTTGTTCGGCGGGAGGGCGGCATGATCTTGCCGACAGCGCTGGGCAGGCGCTTTCTAAACGATCTGATCGCAATGTTTCTGCCCCCGGTCGACGAGACCGAGGGCACTTGAGCGCAGGTCGTTGCTGGATTCAGGATGTGGCGAGTCGCTGCATTACGCAGGGCCCGGCTCACTATTGCGCACCGAGACCCAAAATCTGCTACATAAAGGGCATGCTGCGCGCAGCTGCGGCAGCGCTGCAGCGGTGAGCGAACCCGGTTACAATAACCAGCCAAGACTTTAACCGGAAATGTCCGTGAATCAAACCTTGCGTCTTTTTGCGCTAATCTTCGCGGGAATGGTCATCGCTGCAACTATCTGGCAATGGTCGCATCTGGCATCCATGCAGCGGGCCCCGGTGCTGACCTTCACGCTGCTTGATGGCAGCCAAGTTTCGATGTCGGCATTGCGCGGCAAGCCGCTGCTTGTGGTTTTCTGGTCTGTTACTTGCACCCCCTGTGTCCGCGAAATTCCGCGTCTGGCGGCACTTTATCAGGACCTGCATCCTCACGGACTGGACCTCATTGCAGTGGCATCGCCGACGGATCCCCCTGTCCTGGTTGCGGACTTTGCGCGAAGATTTAAGGTTCCCTATCCGGTCGCGTTGGACACGAATGGGGCGGCGGCGCGGGCGTTTGGCGGCGTTTTGGCCATACCGCGCGACATATTAATTACTTCTAACGGGCGGATAATCGCAAATCACATTGGACCGGTTGACTGGGCCGGGTTGCGTGCGCGCGTTGTAGCAATGCTGCCTAATGGATCGGTTGGTGCCGTCGCCAGAAGTAAAAGCTCCACTGCGCACGATCCAGCCGGCTAACCCCACATCCACGGAGACCGTCATGCTTTGGGTCAAATCCCTACACATCATATTTATGGTAACGTGGTTTGCCGGTCTCTTTTATCTCCCTCGTCTGTTCGTCTATCACGCCATGGCGGAGGACCGCGTAAGTCGGGAGAGGTTCAAGATTATGGAGCGCAAACTCTACTTTGGTATTATGACCCCCGGAGCGGTCCTGACCATCGCATTCGGTCTGTGGCTCTGGCTTGGGTACGGTTTCCACGGTCTGTGGCTTGACCTGAAGCTCGCACTTGTTTGCGTACTCATCGTCTACCATATTTATTGCGGAAAGCTTCTGCTCGACTTCCGCAACGACCGCAACCGGCACGCGCATGTGTTTTACCGGTGGCTCAACGAACTGCCGGCGCTGATTTTGGTTGCTGTCGTGATCCTGGTTGTGGTCAAGCCAGGTTGATTCAGGATTGATTTTTGCGTGCCTCGGCACCATTGACCGGGGCTACATAAGAACAAAAACGGACGGAGGGGACTGTTGAGCCAGGAGAGGGCCATGGGAACCAGACTAATTCTGTCCGTCGGGCTTGCCGTTTTTGCATTGTCTAGCGTGCAAGCCGCAGACCTGATCACGCTGGATCAGGCTGTACGTTACGGTCTCGATCATAATTTCGCACTGCAAACGACAAGCGAGCGGGCGCGTGCCGCGCATGCTCGCGTTGGGATGGCCAAGTCCGGGCGTCTACCGCAGCTGGATGCCAGCTACCTTGTGCGTCGCAGCAACAATCCCCTGGACGCTTTTGCCGACAAGCTCAATACCCGCTCAGTCAATCCGGCCACCGATTTCACCGCGGACGCCCTGAACCACCCGAGCGCCAGCACCCTGCATGCGAGCGAGCTTGCGTTGCAACTACCGATTTACACCGGCGGAAGACTAAGTGCGGCGATCCGCCGCGCGCGCGACGACGAGCATGCGGCAGATTTTGGCGTCGACTACGCCCGCCAACAGACGATATTCGGCATAATCCGTGCTTACCTCGCCGCCCAGGCTGCGATTTATGGCGAGCAAATCGCCAATGACGCCGTTAGCGCCGCGCAGGAGCACGCGGACACGACTGCCCGACTAGTGCGCGAAGGACGTATCGTCGTGTCAGACCGCATGACAGCGGAACTCAACCTTGCGGCCACCCAGAGCGCCCGCGAAAAGGCCATAAACCGGGAGCAGCGGTCGCTTGACCAGCTCAAGCTCGCCATGGGTATGCCCATGGACCAAGACGTACAAATTGCATCCTGGCAGGAAGCGGTTGCCGCGCCGATTGATCCACTGCCAGTGATTGAACAGCGCGCACTGACTAATCGCCAAGACCTCCAGGCTGCGCGCTCGCTGACATCGGCGGGGCAAGCCGGGGTTCGGGAAGCTCGGGCCGCGCTAAAACCACAGTTCAGCGTCGTCGCCAAGAGCGATTGGTATGACGACCATTTCGGGTTCGCCAACAATTCTCAGAGCATCATGGGGATCGTAAGCATGAACCTGTATCGCGGCGGTCACGACAGCAGCGAACTGGCGGCCGCCCGCTATCAAGCGAATGAGGCGCAATTACAAGCAAGCAGTCTGGAACAGGAAATTCGCGACGAGGTACGGACGGCTTACTTCAACGTGCAGGAGGCTGAGGCGCGGCGCGCGATTGCTGCGAAAAATGTGTCCAAGGCCCGCGCGACCGTGGATCTCGTCAAGCAGCGCTACGGCGAGGGTCGCACTATTCTGCTGGATGTGCTGATGTCCGAGCGGCTGCTGGTCGAGGCTCGGAATGAAAAGCTTGCCTCGTCGCTTGAGCTTGCGACGAGCGAGGCGCAGCTTGAACTGGCTGAAGGCACGCTCACCGCCCCCAATTGACCATCTCATTAGGAAACGTGTTCATGCGGATCAAGACCCACTGGGATCGCCTACTCATTGCGAGTCCGCTGCTGGCTGCATTTTCCCTAGGCGCCTGCAGTAGCGGGAAACCTCCGTCGCCCCCGCTGGCGCTGCCGCAACTCCAACGCCAGGTGCTCGTATTGCACGCAATAGGGCCCACGGTGAATGTGTTGATACCACGCGCCGCGTTCATCAAGCGTGGCGGAATTCCGGGGGTATTTGTTTTGCGCAATGGTCTAGCGCGTTTCCGCATGGTCAGAGTCGGCAAGACCCAGGGGGAAGATCTCGAGATATTGAGCGGTCTTTCCGGCAACGAAACGCTGATTCTCGGAAACCTGACCGATGTCCACGACGGCAGTCCGATAACTGTGAAGTAACAGAGGTAAAATCATGGCAGATACGCCCAAGCAAGATGGGGATACCGACGGGCTCAATATTGCGGGTCGCATTACGCAATACTTCGTTGACAGCAAAGTAACAATCCTCATTATCCTGGTGGCGCTGCTCGCCGGACTATTGGCCCTGAAGGTCACTCCGCGCGAGGAAAATCCGCAGATCGTCGTGCCGGCGGCGAACATTATCATTTCCAAACCCGGTGCATCTCCCAAGGAAGTGGAGCAGCTCATCGTTAAACCGCTGGAAGCGATCCTCCAGGGCATGAGCGGCGTTGATCACACATATGGTACGGCGATGGAATCCATGGGTGTGGTGAATGTCCAGTTTTACGTTGGACAGAACAAGGAGGACTCGCTGGTCAAGCTTTATGACCGGATCATGAGCAACCTCGATCGCATGCCGCCCGGTACCCGTATGCCGCTCGTAAAGCCGGTAGATGTGGACGATGTGCCGATCGTCACGATCACCCTTTCATCGGCCAGCAGAAATGATCGCGATTTGCGTCACATCGCCGACGACGTGCTCGAGCACCTTCGGCGCGTACAGGGCGCATCGCTGTCCTTTATTCATGGTGGCCGTCCGCGCCAGATTACGGTCAACTTCGACCTAGACCGGATGCGCCAATACAACGTGACGCTGCTGGACATCAGGCGCGTTCTCGAAGCTACCAACATCGACATCCCTGCGGGGTCCCTGGTCAGCCATAACCGGGTAAGTACGGTAATTTCAGGGGGTATGCTGCGTAATGCCCACGATGTGCGCAATCTCGTCGTGGCGCTTCATGCTCATCGCCCGGTCTACCTCAAAGACGTTGCAACGATCACCGACGGGGCGGGTGACATAGAGCATCTGAATCGCATTGGATATGGTCCAGCCTACACCGGGGTTCGCAGTCCGGATTTCGAGGAACCCGCCGTTACGATAGCGATCGCCAAGCGCAAGGGAACGAACGCCGTGACTGTGGCTGATGGCATTCTCGCCGAATTGCAGCACATCCGCGCAGCGACGAT
>JAJXUF010000281.1 GCA_021783175.1 Pseudomonadota bacterium | reverse complement strand
GTCGTTCGACAGCGACTTGTTACTTGGAAAATCGCACACATAACCGCGCAGATGCTTGCTCGCCAGCCCGGCAATCACCGCATCCTCGTTGACAATGGCATCGCGCGAGAAGTTCAGCAGCACCGCGCCGGACTTCATTGCCGCCACGCGCTTGTCGTCGATCAGGTTGCGAGTCGCGTCCAGTAACGGCACATGCAGTGTCACGAAATCGCTGTGCTTGAGCAGGTCTTCGATGCCGGATGCCTTCTTTACCTGTGAAGACAGGCTCCATGCCGCATCCACCGTAATCTCCGGATCGTAGCCGATCACCTTCATGCCCAGGCCGATGGCCGCGTTAGCCACCAAACGACCGATTGCACCCAGTCCGACGATACCCAGGGTACGCCCGAGCAATTCGGTCCCCGCATAGTCTTTCTTGCCGTCCTCGACCAGCTTGTGCAGGGTCGCATCGTCGCCCTTCAATCCTGCCGTGAAGTGCAACGCCGACACGATGTTGCGCGAGGCCAGCAGCATGCCGGTGATGACCAGTTCCTTCACGGCGTTTGCATTCGCACCCGGGGCAATGAAGACCGGCACTCCGCGCTCGCTCATTTTCGCCACCGGCACATTGTTGGTCCCCGCTCCGGCGCGCGCGATGGCCAGCACGCTGGACGGAATATCCATCTCCAGCATGTTGTGCGAACGCACCAGCATCGCATCCGGGTGTGCGACCTTGTCCCCCACTTGATAGCGACCCGCCGGCAGGCGCTTCAGGCCTGCCGGCGAAATCTTGTTCAAGGTAAGGACCTGGAAAGCCTTAGCCATGCTTGCTGGCAAACTCGTTCATGAAGTCCACCAGCGCCTGCACACCTTCCAGCGGCATCGCGTTATAGATCGACGCACGCATGCCGCCGACGGAACGGTGTCCCTTCAGTTGCAGCAAGCCGCGCGCATCCGCCTGCTTGAGGAAATCGCCGTCCATGTTGGCATCCTTCAGCGTGAACGGCACGTTCATGCGCGAGCGGTCAGCCTTGTGCACCGGGCAATTGTAGAAACCGTTGCTGGCATCGATCGCCGAGTACAACAGCTCAGCTTTTGCGATGTTGGCACGCTCCATGGCGCCGATGCCGCCGTTCTTTTTCAGCCACTGGAACACCAGCCCGGCCATGTAGATGGCGAAAGTAGGCGGTGTGTTGTACATGGAATCATTATCGGCGTGCGTCTTGTAATCCAACATGGTCGGCAATCCTGACGGAGCATGTCCTACCAGGTCTTCGCGCACGATCACGATGGTGAGCCCAGCCGGGCCGATGTTCTTCTGTGCACCGGCATAGATCAGGCCGAACTTCCAGACGTCCACGGGACGCGACAATATGTTGGAGGACATGTCCGCCACCAGCGGTACGTCGCCCACATTGGGAATCCAGTTGAACTCGACGCCGCCTATGGTTTCGTTCGGCGTGTAGTGCACGTAGGCCGCGTCCTTGTCCAGCTTCCAGGTATCGAATGCCGGCACATAAGTGCATTTCTTGTCGTTATTATCCGCCGCCACATTCACGTAGCTGAACTTCTTCGCTTCGGCGATGGCCTTCTTCGACCATTCGCCGGTGTTCACATAGTCGGCGGAAAGTTTGCCGCGCAGCAGGTTCAACGGGATCATGGAGAACTGCTGGTGCGCGCCACCTTGCAGGAACAGCACTTTATAATTGGCGGGAATGCCCATCAACTCGCGCAGATCGGCTTCAGCCTGGGCATGGATGCCCATGTATTCCTTGCCGCGATGCGACATTTCCATCACCGACATGCCGCTGCCATGCCAGTCGATGAGTTCCGACCGTGCCTGCTGCAACACTTCTTTCGGCAACACTGCCGGGCCTGCGCTGAAGTTGTAGATCGTCATTTCATTCCCTCTTGAAAGAATATTTGTACGGGGAAGGGTTAAGTGAGATGGGTAAAAAGGTAAAAACCGATGCGGAACGCCGCCCTGCCTTGACCCTTCCCACTTCCCCCTTCTCAAATATTACTGCTCCTCTGCCTCTTCTTCCGTCTCGGCGATGCGACTCAGACCCGCCAGCTTCTCGCCCTTGCCCATATTCATCAGCGTCACGCCCTGTGTAGCGCGACTCATCTCGCGAATCTCGTTGACGCGCGTGCGAATCAGCACGCCGCTTGTTCCGATCAGCATGATCTCGTCGTCCGGATGCACCAGCGTCGCTGCCACCACCTTGCCATTACGTTCGGAGGTCTGGATCGCGATCATGCCCTGCGTGCCGCGGCCATGACGGGTGTATTCGGTGATCGGCGTGCGCTTGCCGAAACCGTTCTCGGTCGCGGTCAGCACGCTCTGCTCTTCATTCTCCGCCACCAGCAGGGCGATGACCTTGCCGCCCTTGCTCAGGTTCATGCCGCGCACTCCGCGCGTCACACGGCCCATCGAGCGCACGTCGTTCTCGTCAAAACGCACCGCCTTGCCTTCGTCCGAGAACAGCATCACGTCATGTTTGCCGTCGGTGACCGCCACACCGATGAGGAAGTCACCCTCATCCAGGTTGATGGCGATGATGCCGGCCTTGCGTGGATTGGCGAAGTCGGACAGCGGTGTCTTCTTCACGGTGCCGTCGGTGGTGGCGAAGAATATGAATTGATCTTCGGTGAATTCCTTCACCGGCAGAATGGCGTTAATCTTCTCGCCCGTTTCCAGCGGCAACAGGTTGACGATCGGTTTGCCGCGACTGATGCGCGTACCCTGCGGTACGTCATATACCTTCAGCCAGTACACACGACCACGGTTGGAGAAGCACAGGATGTAATCGTGGGTGTTGGCGATAAACAGGTTGTCGACAAAATCGTCTTCCTTGGTCGCCGTGGCCTGCTTGCCGCGTCCGCCGCGTTTCTGCGCGCGGTATTCGTCCAGCTTCTGCGCCTTCATGTAGCCGCCGTGCGACATGGTGACCACCACATCTTCCGGCGCGATCAGGTCTTCCATACTCATGTCTTGCGTATGCGTAATGATCTCACTGCGGCGCTTGTCGCCAAACTGCGAGCGGATCGTCACCAGTTCGTCGCCGATGATCTGAGTCACCCGCGTCGGCTTGGCCAGGATATCGAGCAGATCGGTGACCTTGTCCATCACTTCGCGGTATTCGCCGACGATCTTGTCCTGTTCCAATCCAGTCAGGCGTTGCAGGCGCAGTTCGAGAATGGCCTGTGCCTGCGCATCGGAGAGAAAATACCCGTTACCCTTCACCAGCCCGAACTCGGGCGCCAGCCCTTCGGGGCGCGATGCGTCGCTGACGCGGGAAAGCATGTCTTCCACCAGCGACGAGCGCCAGCTGCGTGCCATCAATTCGCGCTTGGCGTCCGGCGGGGTCGGTGCCGCCTTGATCAGCGCGATGATCTCGTCCACGTTGGACAGCGCGACTGCCAGGCCTTCCAGAATATGTCCGCGTTCGCGCGCCTT
>JAJXUF010000280.1 GCA_021783175.1 Pseudomonadota bacterium | reverse complement strand
AGGAGAATGAAATGGGCTCGATGAGCATTTGGCATTGGTTGATCGTATTGCTGGTTGTGGTGCTGATTTTCGGCACCAAGAAATTGCGCAACATTGGCGAGGATCTGGGCGGCGCGGTGAAAGGCTTCAAGGATGGCATGAAGGGCGAGGAAGACGCACACAAGCAAACCCAAGCCTTGCAAGACGCCAAGACGATCGAAGGCGAGGCGAAAGAGAAGACGCAAACCAAGGTTTGAGGCTGAAGGTTTCCTATGTTTGATTTCAGCTTCTCCGAACTGGTGGTGATCATGGTGGTGGCGCTGATCGTCATCGGCCCAGAGCGCCTGCCTAAAGTGGCCCGCACCATGGGCTTGCTGTGGGGCAGGGCGCAACGCTATATCAACGGCGTGCGCGCCGATATCGAGCGCGATATGCAAATGGACGAGTTGAAGCAGCTCAAGCAGAAAGTCGAACAGGAAGCGGCAACGGCGATGCAGGCTGCAAGCCAGGCTGGTCAGGCAGTGGATGATCATCTGAAATCGCTCCAGCAGGAAGCGGCATCAGTCGAACGACCCGCGCCGCGCAGCATTCCGGCGGCAGTCGGCAACACCCCGAAAGAGCCGCCCACTCCCGAACAGAGGCAGTTTCCGATTGATTAATTTCTTCTCTTTATCGTGAGCACCAGCGAAAGTCTAATCTCCCACCTGATCGAGTTGCGTACGCGGCTGCTCAATTCTGCCGTCGCGCTGTTGCTGGTATTCATCTGTCTGTTCCCGTGGGCGTCCGATCTGTACAGCTTGTTGGCGCGCCCGCTGCTCGCCAAGTTGCCCAAGGGCGGGCAGATGATCGCGACAGATGTCACGACGCCGTTCTTCGTGCCGCTCAAAGTGGCGATGATGGCGGCTTTCCTGATCGCGCTCCCCTATATTCTTTATCAGATATGGCGTTTTATCGCGCCGGGCCTGTATCTGAACGAAAAGCGCTGGATACTGCCTTTGCTGGTTTCCAGCGTGGTGCTGTTTTTCTGCGGCATGGCCTTTGCCTACTTTGCGGTCTTCCCGGTGGTGTTCGGTTTCATTACCGCTGCCGCGCCCAAAGGTGTGGCCGTCATGACCGACATCGACAAATACCTCAGCTTCGTGTTGAGCATGTTCGTGGCGTTCGGACTGGCATTTCAGGTGCCCATCGCGGTGGTGTTGCTGGTGAAGACCGGCATGGTGACTACAGCCAAATTGCGCGAGGTTCGTCCCTACGTCGTCGTCGGTGCATTTGTCGTTGGGGCGATCTTCACTCCGCCGGACGTGGTTTCCCAGTTCATGCTGGCGATGCCGCTGTGGCTGCTTTATGAAGCGGGCATCCTGGTGGCGGGATGGACGGGGGGGAAACCCGCTTGATTCCCGCCTTTCCGGTTTATTCCTGAGCCTTGGGTTTCGGCCGTTTACCGACCTTGACCTGAACTTCCACTTCAGCCTGGTTGCGCAGCAACTTGAGCGAAGTGACCTTTCCCGGCGGCAGCGATGAAATGGTTTCCAGCATGATGGTGGAATCCGTCAGCGGTTTGTCCGCGATGCTGAGCAGGATGTCGCCAGGTTTCACGCCGGACTTGTCTGCGGGGCTGCCGCGCACCACTTCGGCGATCAGCACGCCCTGCACGTCGCCAAGCTTGAACGATTCCAGCAATTCGGGTGTGAGATCCTGTACCGCCACGCCGATCCATCCGCGCGTAACAGCGCCGTTCTGGATGATCTGTTCCATGATCTTCTTGGCCGTGCTCACCGGGATGGCAAAACCGATCCCGAGCGATCCGCCGTTGGGCGAATAGATTGCGCTGTTGATGCCGACCAGGTTGCCTTCCACATCCACCAGCGCGCCGCCCGAATTGCCAGGGTTGATGGCTGCATCGGTCTGGATGAAGTTCTCGAAAGTGCTGAGTCCGAGGTGGTTGCGCTTCAGCGCGCTGACAATACCCATCGTGACGGTCTGGCCCACGCCAAACGGATTGCCGACGGCGAGAACGATATCCCCGACGTGCGCCTGGTCGGACTGGGCGAAAGTGATTGCGGGCAGGTTGTTGCCGATATCGACCTTGATGACCGCAAGGTCGGTGTCCGGGTCGGAACCGACGATGTGGCCCTTGGCGGTGCGGCCGTCCGAGAGGGCGACTTCGATCTGATCCGCACTCTCGATGACGTGGTGGTTGGTGAGGATGTAGCCGTCATGGCTGACGATGACGCCGGAACCCAGGCTGGAGGTCTGTTGCGGAACGTTATCCTCGAACTGGTCGCCGAAGAAGAAACGGAAGCGCGGATCGTCCATGAACGGATGGGCTTGCGGTTTCACCTCGCTGCTGGTGAAGACGTTGACCACCGCCGGCATCACTTTCTGGGCCGCCTTGCTGAAGCCCACGGATGGCAGTTCGCCGCCGTCCTTGACGTTGTTCTCATATAAGGTCACCACACCGCTGCGGGCCGCATTGGGCAGCAGCGACGGCCTGAGCGTGTGGATCACGAACAGCATCGCGAGGCCGATGGTGGTAGCTTGGGCGAACAGGAGCCAGAATTTGCGCATGATATGATTTGAGCCGCTAATTATTGGGACGAACCCGATGCGATTGAATGAATTGCGCGATTATATCGGAAGCGAGCTTGCCGTCAGCCGTTTTCGCGACTATTGCCCGAACGGTTTGCAGGTCGAGGGGCGGGCCGAAGTGAGGCGTATCGCAACCGGCGTCACTGCTTCGCAAGCCCTGCTGGAAGCCGCGACGGCATGGGGGGCGGATGCCATTCTCGTCCATCACGGCTATTTCTGGCGCAGCGAAGACGCCGCGATCGCCGGTATCAAGAAGCGCCGCATTGCCCATCTGCTGCAGCACGATATCAGTCTGCTGGCCTATCATCTGCCGCTGGATGCCCACCCGGAATTCGGCAACAACGCGCGGCTGGGCGAGGTGCTCGGCTTCGTCGAGCAGGGCCGGTTCGGCGAGCAGGACATCGCCATGCATGGCGTTCTGGCGCGCCCGCAGACCCTGCAACAACTCACCCAGCATATTCAGCATACTTTGCTGCGTGTGCCGCAAGTCATCGCTCATGCCAACCCCAACATTACCCGCATCGCGTGGTGCAGCGGCGGGGCGCAAGGCTACTTCGAGCAGGCGGTGGCACTGGGCGTGGATGCGTTCCTGACAGGCGAGATTTCAGAACAGAACGTGCATGTCGCACAAGAGACGGGCATCGCCTTTATCGCCGCCGGGCACCATGCCACAGAGCGTTACGGCGTGCAGGCGCTGGGCGAACATCTTGCGGCGCAGTTTGGTTTGGAGCACCAGTTTTTTGATCAGGACAATCCGGTATGAAGGTCAGTTGAAGTTGGCCGGTTTTATGCAAAACCGGCATCAAACCGGATTTTCAAATCTTATCTCGCATTTCCAGGTTTTGAGTGGCCAGATAGATTTCGCGGAGGAAACATA
>JAJXUF010000279.1 GCA_021783175.1 Pseudomonadota bacterium | reverse complement strand
CAGGCCGCCAAACAGGGCGATCACGGCAGCCAGCCAGCGCACGTCATGCCCGTCCACGCCGTACTCGACCATCACCCAGACAAAGCCGGCGATCAGGGCCGCCGCCGAGGGGCTGGGCATCCCCTGGAAAAAACGCTTGTCCGTCACGACATCGAGCTGGGTATTGAAACGCGCCAGCCGCAAGGCGGCCCCCGCGCAATAGACAAAAGCCGCAATCCAGCCGATCTTGCCAAGGCTCTGCAGGGCAAACACATAAATCACCAGCGCCGGTGCAACGCCGAACGAAACCATGTCGGACAGGCTGTCGTACTCCGCGCCAAACGCGCTTTGCGTATGCGTCATGCGGGCCACCCGCCCATCCAGTCCATCGAGCACCATGGCGATAAAAATGGCCACGGCAGCATGCTCGAAGCGTCCGTTCATCGCCTGCACCACCGCGTAAAACCCGGCGAACAAGGCTCCCGTGGTGAACAGGTTGGGCAACAGATAGATGCCGCGATCACGCATGCGCGTGCGCGGCAATTCGGCTTTACGGTGTGGGTATTCAGGCATGGGCGGAACGGTTTACCAGCGTGCCAGTATGGTACGCCCGCCGGTCACTTTCTGGCCAATCGAAACTTCGGCACGCGCGCTTGTCGGCAGATAGACGTCCACCCGCGAACCGAAGCGGATAAAGCCGTAACGCTGGCCGCGCGCCAACTTGTCGCCGACACGTACGTAACACAGGATGCGCCGCGCAATCAGGCCGGCGATCTGTACCGACGTGACATCGCCGTGCGGGGTCTGGATCCACAGCGCATTGCGCTCGTTTTCGGTCGAGGCCTTGTCGAGATCGGCGTTGACAAAACTGCCCGACGTATACCAGACACCCTTGATCTCGCCATCCACCGGGCTCTTGTTCGAGTGCACGTTGAACACGTTCATGAACACGCTGATTTTCAGCGCATCGCGATCAAGATAGGCATCGCGCACTTTTTCTACCGCAACGATACGGCCGTCGGCGGGTGAAATGACCGCATCGGCGTCGTCCGGCGGGATGCGGGCCGGATCTCGGAAAAACTGCAGCGCAAAGACCGCCCAGATCCAGAAAGGGATCGACCACGCGCCAAGGAATATGGTTGCCAGAACCGCTGCGGCGAATGCCGCCAGCAGTACCAGCCAGCCCTCGCGGGCAATCAGAGGATGTGTCATAAGTTCGCTCGGTTATGAGGATGAAGGTGAAAAACGAAAGGGGTGAGGCGCAAGGGCAGTTGCCCGAGCGCCTCACCCCCAAGGCCTGTCACGCATCAATTTTTCGATTGGTCGACCAGCTTGTTCTTGCTGATCCACGGCATCATCGCGCGCAGCTTGGCGCCGACGACTTCAATTTGATGCTCGGCGTTGAGGCGGCGACGCGCAGTCATCTCGGGGTAATTGGTGCGGCCTTCAAGGATGAACTGCTTGGCGTAGTTGCCGTTCTGGATGTTGTCCAGGCATTCCTTCATCGCGGCTTTGGATTGTGCGTTGATGACCTTGGGGCCGGTCACGTATTCGCCGTATTCCGCGTTGTTGGAAATCGAGTAGTTCATGTTGGCGATGCCGCCTTCGTACATCAGGTCTACGATCAGCTTCAGTTCATGCAGGCACTCGAAGTAGGCCATTTCGGGCGCGTAGCCCGCTTCGGTCAGCGTCTCGAAGCCGGCTTTCACCAGATCGACGCAGCCGCCGCACAGCACGGCCTGCTCGCCGAACAGGTCGGTTTCGGTTTCTTCGCGGAACGAGGTTTCGATCACGCCGCCCTTGGTACCACCGTTGGCGCAGGAATACGACAGCGCCAGATCACGCGCCTTGCCGGATTTATCCTGATACACCGCGATCAGCGAGGGAACGCCGCCGCCCTGGGTGTAGGTCGAGCGCACCAGATGGCCGGGGCCTTTGGGAGCGATCATCACGACGTCGAGGTCGGCGCGCGGGGTGATCTGGTTGTAGTGCACGTTGAAGCCGTGAGCGAAGGCCAAGGTGGCGCCTTTTTTCAGGTTGGGCTCGATGTCGCTGTAGTAGGTGCCCGCCATCAGTTCGTCAGGGATCAGGATCATCACGAAGTCGGCTGCTTTGACCGCATCGCCGATTTCCTTGACGTCGAGGCCGGCCTTCTTGGCCTTGTCCCACGATGCGCCGCCTTTACGCAGGCCGACGGTGACCTTGACGCCGGAATCCTTCAGGTTGTTGGCATGCGCATGTCCCTGCGAGCCGTAGCCGATGATCGCGACCTTGCGCTTCTTGATGAGGGAGAGGTCTGCGTCCTTGTCGTAAAAAACTTTCATAGTGAATTCCCGTGCAAAAAATAAATGGATGCTTCGATTAGAGAACCAGGCGATTTGAAAACCAGGCGTTTTGAAATCAGGCTTTGAGACTGCGCTCGCCACGTCCGATGCCAGACGCGCCGGTGCGCACCGTTTCGATGATGAAGATGGGGTCGATCGCCTCTAGGAACGCATCGAGCTTGGAACCGGTACCGGTCAGCTCGATGGTATAAGTGGCGTCGGTGACGTCGATAATGCGGCCACGGAAAATGTCGGCAGTGCGCTTCATTTCCTCGCGCCCCAGCCCCACCGCCTTGACCTTGACCAGCATCAGCTCACGCTCGATGTGGCTGCCTTCGGTCAGGTCCATGACCTTGATCACGTCCACCAGCTTGTTCAGCTGTTTGGTGATCTGTTCGATGATTTCTTCCGAACCCACCGTAACAATGGTCATGCGCGACAGTGTCGCATCTTCGGTCGGCGCGACCGTCAGGGATTCGATATTGTAGGCACGCGCTGAAAACAGGCCGGCCACGCGCGACAGCGCACCCGCTTCGTTCTCCATCAACAGCGAAATAATATGGCGGCGCACCATCACAACTCCTCCGCCAGAATCATTTCAGACAGCCCTTTGCCGCCTTCCACCATCGGGAAGACGTTCTCGGTCTGGTCGGTCTGGAAGTCCATGAACACCAGGCGTTCTTTCAGTGCGGGCGAGAAGGCTTCCTTCAACGCAGCCTCGACGTCTTCCGGTTTGTCGATGCGCATGCCGACGTGGCCGTAAGCCTCGGCCAGCTTCACGAAATCAGGCAGCGATTCCATGTAGGACTCTGCGTAGCGGCTGCCGTAGAAGAACTCCTGCCACTGCCGCACCATGCCCATGTAGCGGTTGTTGAGCGTGATGACCTTTACCGGAATGCGGTACTGCTTGCAGGTCGACAGTTCCTGAATGCACATCTGGATGCTGGATTCGCCAGTGATGCAAGCCACCTGCGCATCGGGGAAGGCGAGCTGCACGCCCATCGCATACGGCAGGCCGACGCCCATGGTGCCGAGGCCACCGGAATTGATCCAGCGGCGCGGCTTGTCGAACTTGTAATACTGCGCTGCCCACATCTGGTGCTGGCCGACGTCGGAGGTGACGTAGGCATCGCCCTGGGTCAC
>JAJXUF010000278.1 GCA_021783175.1 Pseudomonadota bacterium | reverse complement strand
GTGAGCGCCCAGGTGGCGCCTTCGCCTTCGGCAAAGCCGCTGTTGTCGTCCTTGCGTGCGAATTTTTCCTGCAACAGGATGGGCGTGGTCAGTTCGAATTCGGACAGCGATTCGGCCAGATAGCCGCGCAGGCCGTCCGCATAGGTCCACGACTTGGTTTCGCCGGTCTTTTCCAGATTGAGCGTGATGGTGACGCCGGGCAGCAGCACCGCCTTCGAGCGCAGCGAGTGCTCGAACTGGGCGAGGTTGACGTTGGGTGCATCGAAATATTTGGGGTTGGGCCAGGCGCGCACCATGGTGCCAGTCTGGGTCTTGGGGCAGGAGGCGGTCCTTTTCAGCGGCGCTTCAACGACGCCGTCGAGGAAGCGTACATCGTGCCGGCCGCCGTCGCGGAATACCGTGACTTCGACTTTCTTCGACAGCGCATTGGTCACCGCCACGCCCACGCCGTGCAGACCGCCCGCGAACTTGTAGGCGCCGCCGTCTTTTTCTTTGTCGAACTTGCCGCCGGAGTGCAGTACGGTGAACGCAACCTCGACCACCGAGCGGCCTTCTTCCTTGTGAATGCCGACCGGAATGCCGCGGCCGTCGTCCGATACGGAGACCGAACCGTCGCTGTGCGCGGTAACGATGACGTTCTTGGCAAAGCCCGCCAACGCCTCGTCGCAGGCGTTATCCACGACTTCGGCGATGATGTGATTGGGGGATTCCAGGTTGGTGTACATGCCCGGGCGCTGGCGCACCGGATCGAGACCGCGCAGGACTTTAAAACTTGCTTCGTTATAAGTAGCCATTATCTGATTGATTGCTAACTGGTATTTCCGTAACGGGGGGCCTTTTGGCGGCCTATTTTACCGGACAGAGTAACAGAGAGACGAGCCCCGTTCGAGATTGTCGGAATAATCCGTCGCCGGACTGACCCTCCAGACGCGATTGTATTTAGTGCGCATCGAAAGCAAGAAAGCCGGCATTGAGCCGGCTTTCCTCTAGACATCGCGCATCGAAACTTAGGGTTTGGTGGCCAGACTTTGTTCGAATTTGACCAACTCCAGAATTTTTTCACGCTTTGCCCCGGACAGGTCATTGGCGGGCATGGGCATGGAACCCCAGTTGCCGGAACCGCCCTTGGATACCTTCATCACCAGGCCTTCGATCAGGGGATATTCCTTGCCCCTGTAGGTATAGGTAGTGACGCCCTTGCCCGCGTACCGGTTCGCCACGTCGCGCCATGCGGGGCCGACTACCTTGTGATCGATTGCGTGGCAGGCTACGCAATTGAGTTCTTTTGCCAGCGGCGGCATATCCACAGCGAGGGTATTGCCCGCGACCATGAGTGCTGCGATTGCTGCCAGGCTTGCGATGATAGATTTCATTGTTCCTCCATAGTCCGTAATTGATTTTATCTAATTTCAAACTCACGCGATGCAGGATGTAACACATTCGGTAATTTCCGCGCCCCGCTGCCAACTTTCCCCTTGAGGACAAATTACAAACGCATTCAGGGGAAGTAATGTTGACACATTTGCCAAAATGTTATGCAACAAACCGGCATTTATTATCCGCTTTGACGGTGCTTTGACATTGGCCGGGACAGGACTTTTTTTTCTGTATGCGGTGATCGGGCTCTCTGTCCGATTCGAAAATTTGCACGATGCCGCCCGAGCATTTAATCAAACCGGGAACTTTAAGTTTTGCTATAAAGCCGTGTACAGACTTCGCTGATGGATTTCGGATCCGTTCGCCCGGGTGAATGTGATGGCATTGATAACCTGCAAGAGATGCAAGAAGATCATCGACTCGAATGCCGGGTCCTGCCCGTATTGCGGCGAGCCAGATCCCCGTGCACCGCAGGAAGATACCAGTCCGGGGCGGGGGCATATCCAGTACGCGGGAATCGGATTCCTCGCGCTGCTTGTGCTGCTGGTTCTCGTGTACCTGTGGTCGTCAAAAAATGATGTGCATGACGGGGCAAACCCGGACCAGGCTTCCGGTTCCAGCGCGGCAGTCTCACCCGTTTCGTCAAGTTGTCAGGCTTCCGAATGTCCGGCAGGAACGAAAGCGGTCACCTACTCGACGCAACAGGAACCGTTCTATCTGTGCAAAAGCAGCGAGCTTTCCGAGTACGCGAATTTTGTCCTGGGCGTGATGATCAAACAGGCACGCTATGCAGAGGTCGCTCCGGCAATATCCAGCAAGTCCGGCGAGCCCGCAGCCGAGGGTGACGATAAATTGCTGCTGGATAAATACAGGGCGAAAGCGGGCGTCTCGTCATTTGAAGAAGCCATATCGAAATGCTACAAAGGCAGACGGGACATGAAACTGGTTGTGCTGTACAGCCCTGCCGACAGCAACAGCATCTACGTCGCCGCGGAGGACGATCAGGAAAACAAACTCTGGTTACCCAAGGAGAAGTTGTTCCGGCAGTAGATCGGCATGACGCCCAGTGGATGACCCGCCCTATTTCAGTTTTTCCTTGTTCAGGAAGGGCGTGAGGAGATCCATGGGCAGCGGAAATATGATCGTCGTATTCTTGTCCGCGCCGATCACCGTCAGTGTTTCCAGGTAACGCAACTGGATCGCCTGCGGCTCCTGTGCCAGTATCTTGGCCGCCTGGAACAGTTTTTCCGAAGCCTGCAATTCGCCCTCCGCATGAATGACTTTTGCGCGCCGTTCGCGTTCCGCCTCGGCCTGCCTGGCGATGGCCCGTATCATGGATTCGGTCAGGTCGACTTGCTTGATCTCGACGTTGGCGACCTTGATGCCCCACGAATCGGTCTGTGCATCCAGTGCTTCCTGAATGTCCTTGTTCAGCTTCTCCCGCTCCGCCAGCATATCGTCCAGCTGATGCTTGCCCAGTACCGAACGCAACATGGTCTGTGCCAGTTGGCTGGTGGCGTTGAAGTAGTTCTCGACCTGGATGATCGCCCTTTGCGGGTCGATGACGCGCATGTAGACCACCGCACTGACCTTGACCGAAACGTTGTCGCGCGAGATCACATCCTGGGTCGGCACCTCGAGCACGATCGTCCGGAGGTCGACCCTGACCACTTGTTGAATACCGGGGATGAGGACGATCAGCCCCGGTCCCTTTACCTTCCAGAAACGTCCCAAGGTAAAGACGACGCCGCGCTCATATTCGCGAAAGATCTTCAGGCTTGAGAATGCCAATAACGCGAGCAGCAACACAACAACGCCGAAACTCAAATTCAGGTCCATGTCATTCTCCTTGTCGAAAGTATCTGCAAACTAAAGATTAAATCTGTCATTCTCCCTTTCCCTTCGGGAGAGGGCTGTGGTGCGGGTGGGCATCTAAGCAAGCGCTGATCAAGTCCTTATTCGTCATTCCGGCGAAAGCCGGAATCCAGTGCTTTCAATTAACTGGACACCGGCCTTCGCCGGTGTGACGACTTAATCAGCGTTTCCCTAATCTTGCTGTGTCATAAACATGGAGCAGGTTCCCTCCCCCTTGCAGGGGGAGGGCT
>JAJXUF010000277.1 GCA_021783175.1 Pseudomonadota bacterium | reverse complement strand
GCACCGATGAGTTGTCCGCGCACCCTTCAACAAGCTCAGGGCGAACGTACAAAAAGTTGAAGAAGTTAACGGACACATCTCACCCCCCCGAAAACTTCGCCATAAAGGCGATTTCGTCGTTATCGTGCAATTCCATCTGCTTGTCGTGAACCTGTGTCTGATTGACGGCAATGAAGCTGACGATGCCGAAAGCGCTCGGATGCTGGGCGCCGAGGTGCACGATGACATCGTGCAGGGTCATCCCGGACGTGAATTCGATTTGCGTCTCGCGCATCTGTACCCGGTCTGCGACAGGGCCGAAGAACAGTATCTTTATCATTTCGCTACACCGCGTTTCCACACGCCACTCTTGCCGCCCCGCTTCTCTTCGAGTTGCACGCGCTCGATGCGCATGCCGCGGTCGATTGCCTTGCACATGTCGTAGATGGTGAGCAGCGCGACGTTGGCCGCGCATAGCGCTTCCATCTCGACGCCGGTCTGGCCGACGCAACTTGCGGTGGTCACCACCCTGATACCCACACAGCCTTCTGCGTCCGGTTCAAGAACTTCGCTGAACTCGACTTCCACGCCGGTCAGTGCGATGGAATGACACATCGGGATGATGTCCGGTGTGCGCTTGGCTGCCATCACGGCGCCGACGTCCGCCACCGTCAGCACGTCACCCTTGGCGATCTGCCCGGTGCGTATGCGTTCCAGCGTGGCGATCTGCATGCGCAGCACGCCGCTGGCGATCGCGACGCGCTGGGTGCTGGATTTTTCTGAAACATCCACCATGCGCGCGCGGCCCGCGTCGGAGAAATGGGTCAGCTTGTCCATTTATTGAGTCACCTTTTTTCGAATGCACGCGTCGCCTTCTCACCGCACACACGACAGGAAGGATCCTTGCTCAGGGTACTGCGCAGTATATTCATGTCCAGAGCGTTGACGGAAAGCAGTTTGCCGCTCAGACCGCGGTCTATTCCGATCAACAGCTTGAGCGCTTCCGCGGCCTGCAATGTGCCGATGATGCCCACCAGCGGCGCAAAGACGCCGGTCGTCGCACAGCGCAATTCTTCCGCTTCGCTGTCTTCCGGGAACAGGCAGTTGTAGCAGGGCGTGTCGTCCCGGCGGTAATCGAACACGACGACCTGGCCGTGAAACTGGATAGCAGCACCGGATACCAGCGGTTTGCGCTGCGCCAGGCAGGCCCGGTTGACCGCATAGCGCGTGTCGAAGTTGTCGCTGCAATCCAGCACGATATCGGCCTGCGCGACCAGTTCGTTCAATCGCGCTTCGTCGGCGCGGATCGGCAAGGCGACGCATTCCACTTCGGGATTGATCTCGTTGAGCGCAGTCTGCGCCGAAACGACTTTGGGTTGGCCGACCATCGCGGTGCGGTGGATGATCTGGCGTTGCAGGTTGCTGAAGTCCACCGTGTCGTGGTCGCACAAGGTGAGCCGTCCGACGCCGCTTGCAGCCAGATACAGCGCGGCGGGCGAACCCAGCCCGCCGACGCCGATGATGAGTGCATGGCTGCCTAGCAGACGCTGCTGGCCTTCGATGCCCATCTCTTCCAGCAGGATGTGGCGGCTATAGCGCAGTAGTTGTTGATCGTTCATTTGTCGGAAAACCCTATCTGACCATTCACGCCATGAAGAACAGGCCGGTTTCCCGGCCCGTTCGCTACGCCAGTCACTTTCGCCAGATCAGGTGTTCTGCACCACGATCTTGGGGAAGGCCGCACTGTGGTCTTGTGCCATGTCGGCGACCTTGACCGCGACGCGCCGTGCGATCTGCTTGTAGACCTTGGCAAGCTTGCCATCGGGATCGGCCACTACCGTCGGTTTACCGGAATCCGCCTGCTCGCGGATGCGGATATCCAGCGGCAGTCCGCCCAGGAATTCCACCTTGTAGTCCGCGCACATCTTCTCCCCGCCGCCCGCGCCGAAGATATGCTCTTCGTGTCCGCACTTGGAGCAGATATGCGTGCTCATGTTCTCAACGATGCCGATGATCTTCACGTCGACCTTCTCGAACATCTTCAGGCCCTTTTTCGCGTCCAGCAATGCGATATCCTGCGGGGTGGTGACGATCACGGCACCGGTGACCGGCACTTTCTGCGCCAACGTGAGCTGAATATCGCCCGTGCCCGGAGGCAAGTCGATCACCAGGTAATCCAGATTGTCCCAATTCGTCTGGCGCAGCAATTGCTCCAGCGCCTGCGTCACCATGGGGCCGCGCCATACCATCGGCGCATCCTCGCCTTCGATCATGAAGCCGATGGACATCGCTTGCAAGCCATGTCCCGCCATGGGTTCCATCGACTTGCCGTCCTTCGAAACCGGCCGCCCCGTGATGCCCAGCATGGTGGGCTGCGAGGGTCCGTAGATGTCTGCATCCAGGATGCCAACGCGGGCGCCTTCGGCAGCCAAGGCCAGCGCCAGGTTCACCGCGGTGGTGCTTTTCCCGACACCGCCTTTTCCGCTTGCCACGGCAATAATGTTCTTCACGCCGTCGACCAGTTTCACGCCGCGCTGCACGGCGTGCGGCACGACTTTGCTGCTGACGCTGACGCTGACCCTGCCGCTTCCCGGCAATGCGGATTTCAGGTGCGCTTCAACCAGCGTCCTGATCTCGTCCCACACACTCTTGGCAGGATAACCGAGCAAGATATCCAGCGAGACATCGGAGCCGTTGATCTTGATATTCTTCACGGATTTGCTGCTGACGAAATCCTTTTTGGTGTTGGGATCTGTCAGCCCCTTCAGTGCATTCTGTACGTCGGCTTCAGTAAAACTCATTGTCTGCTCCTGCGAATATTCGAGTGGATAATTCTATACCAGAGTGGCTTACCATAGCCCCGACTTGGGATGCGGTCAATCACCCGTTAGAGGCCGGCGTGCGCTCACCTGGCTAAACCGCGCGGGCGTCCGGTTACCGCGCTTTACAGCACGCCCCGCGCTGACTTACATTGCGCCCATGAAAATTCCGCTGATTCTTTCCGTCTTGCTACTGCTGGGTGCCTGCAGCACGCCCCCAAACCGGGAATATGCCGCCTCGGATGACCAGATGAACGATCTGGTCATGTATACCGTAAGCCTGGCCGACACGCCCTATCGCTACGGCGGCAACTCGGCCAATGGCGGCTTTGATTGCAGCGGCTTTGTCGACCATGTCTACCGCCATTCGCTCGGCATCAAGCTGCCGCGGACCAGCCGGGGAATCAGCCGGGTCGGCACACCGATCAGCGTGGATGAACTGAGTCCGGGCGATCTGGTGTTCTACAATACCCAGCATGCGGCCTACTCGCATGTGGGCATCTACGTCGGCGACGGCAAGTTCGTGCACTCGCCCAGAACCGGCGAGAGCGTGCGCACGGAACAGATGCAGATGCATTATTGGAAATCACGGTACGACGGTGCGCGGCGCATCCGCCGCAGTTTTCAGTAACGCGCGCGACGGATCTCATCGGACAGCTGGAACACCGACATTGCATAGTAGTTGC
>JAJXUF010000276.1 GCA_021783175.1 Pseudomonadota bacterium | reverse complement strand
AACACCGCTGGTATTGTATGAGGGGAAAGTGATCTTCTGCGGATTGCCGCGTACGGAGGAAATCGAAGCGTGGCTAAAGAAACAAATTTGAATATCCGACTGCGCAGCCCGGTATCCGGCGGCGCGTTTCAAGCAAAAGGGGTAGCAACGTGAAAAGCATAAAGGTCCTCGGCACGGGCTGTGCCAACTGCAAGACCACGCTGAAACTGATCGAAGAAGCCGCCAAAGCAAAAGGCGTGACTATCGAACTGGAGAAAGTCGAAGACATCCAATCCATCATGTCCTGGGGCGTGATGTCCACGCCGGGCGTGGTGGTGGATGGCAAGGTGGTGCATACCGGCGGCGTACCGAGCCGCGACAAAATCGCGGGCTGGTTGTGAATACCATGCACAACACCGACTCCGCCGCATTCCATGCGCGATTGAAGGGATCGTTCACGGGCATGCTGCAATGGCAACAGCTCGACGCATTGTGGGGGCGTGTCAAATCCGGCACATGGTATTTCTACCAGCTTGGCGAAGAGTTGCCGTCGATAGCGCTGAGCGGAGACGAACTGGCGCGTCGCATCGATGCGCTGGATGCGTTGCTGCGCAGGGATCACGACTACAACTATTGCGGGATCGTCTACGCCGACGATGCGGAGCATCCGACGCTGGTCAAGGTCTACGACCCGAACCACATGGGTTCGTCCTGCAGCCGCAATGCGGCGCCCTCGCCACCGGGCTGGATACTCAGCACGACTCCACCCGCACTGATCGAGACTCATACGCCCACACCCAACAATCGCAGGCGCTGGTGGCAGCTTTTTTCAACTTGAGCTGGCATTCGATCAGAACAGGAGAATGAATCCCGTGTGAACGTCGCTTGCCTCGGCGCGCACGATAACCTGGCGCCTCGCCCTAGACCGAGTACGGCTCCGCCACCCAGCTCCGTATCAGCGCCGCTTCGGTATCCGGCAGGTAGCTGAACCCGGCATCCAGATCGCGCGCCACGGCATAGGCGATCTTGGGCGGCGTGATGGTTCCGGCGATCAGGTGCGCGTACCAGGCCGACGTGTATCCGGCCGCACGGTCGAAGGCCTGCAACTGCGCGTTCATCTCCACTCCGGAAAGATCGATGTTCCACTGGAACGGCTTGAGTTCGCGCGCATGGCGCGATACCAGCGAGGCCGTGATCACCGGATTGCGATAGCGGTCCTGGTGTTCGCGCAGTGCGACGATCCAGTGGTCGCTGAAATGCCCGCGTGCGGCGGCACTGCTGTGCGCCCATTCCGTAAGCAAGCGCGGCAATCCGGCATGGTGCGATCCTGCGAGCGATGTTCTGGCAACGGTCTGCTGCATATCGATCAGCCGCCTGAACCGGTAACGCGGCGCAGCAACGGCTTCACCAGCAAGCACATCGGGAGCGATAGGCTCGGTGAGTTCCTGCAGGTCTTCGGGCGGCTTGCCGACATCGATCAATTTGCGATCCAGCACCTCCTGCAACTCTTCCACCTCAAGCTGCAAAAAATCCGCCGGAGCCGGACCATAGGCCGCAACAAAGTAATGCGTGCGACCTGTATGGCGCGTCGCCAGCAGCCCCTTGCCCGAATGACGTTTGACCAGTTCGCCCATATCTCCGCCGCAAGCGGCCAGTTCGATCTTCGCCCAGGTTCCCAGGCTTTCGGCGATGCGGGCGCCGTCGGCAGCGATGACACCGCCGGGGCGATACCAGCCACCGCGATTCAACGCGTAGCGAAAAATACAGCCGGGGCGGATTCGATTGGCGATCTCCAGCAGTGCGCTGTGGTGCGGTCGCGGCGGGATGGCTTCGATCTCTTCTGCAAGGTTGCGCAAGGCCGCTTCGTCAAGTGCATAGATACTCATTTGTCATCCCCAGGCAAATAATCGTTCAATCGCTGCCGCACGACGGCACGCACGTCCGGCTCGTCATCGTCCACCAGTCCGGCAATGTTTTCAAGCGGTGCGAGCTGCGCCGCTTCCAGGCGCACGACCCAATCGCTGTCAGCCAACATTTTCTCCGCATCAGCGGGCAACATGCGCGAGACGGCGATACGGCGCACTTCGGCATCCTCGTCCGTGGCCATCATGCCCAGCGCAAACGACGGCAGGCGACGCGCCACTTCCTTGCGCACTTCCCTGTCCTCGTCACCCACCATACGCCGCAACTGCCCGTGCGGCAGGCGCTTCGCCGCCTGCAGGCGTACCAGATAGTCCTCATCTCCGATAAAGGCGGTCAGGCGTTCCGGCGCGATGCGTTCAGCCACCGTCATGCGCACCTCGCGGTCCGTGTCGTGCAGGTAGCCGTCCAGCTCATCAATCGGCAATCGGCTCGCCACCACGCGACGCACCACCTCATCCACATCGCGCGGCATCTGCCGCATCAGCTCCAGCGGCGCATAGCGTGCCGCGATGGCACGGCGTTCCCAAAATCCATCACCCAGATAATCCTGTGCAATCTGCGGATTGCGCCGCAGGAAGCGGTCGATCTGCCGGCCGCTCTGTGCAGTCAGGCAGATATCCCCGGGGACACATTTACCTTCAACCAATAACGCCCGATGAGGACATACCGAGCAGTCCGCGCACATGACATCGATCAACGGCGACACCTCAGAATGACGTTCCGGCATGTTCAAGACCTTCAATTGTCGCTCCGCAATAAACCTGTGGTGGAGATGAGCAACCATTGTGCCAGCAGGTGAAATAGGTCGCAAACCCAGACAGGACGCGGGATAGCCTCAGCTTCAAGAAAAGGGATATCCGAAATTTTTGTAGCGATTGCTACAAAACGAGGTGTTTCAGGCCAGCGATTTGCGCAACACCAGCATGTTCGAATATTCGAAATCCAGCTTGTGATAAAAATCCAGTGCGTCGTGATTATCGCGGTCAGCCAGCAGGGTGACGCGCGTCATGCCTTGCTCCTGAGCCCAAGCCATCACATGTTCGACCAGCTGGCGTCCCAGTCCGCCGCTGCGATGTTCGCTGCGCACGATCACATCTTCCAGCAACAGGACGCGCGCCCCTTCCGCGGTGCTGACGGTGATCAAAGCATTCGCCATGCCCGCCACCTTGCCGTCGATGCGCAGCACGAACAGCCTGCCCAATAATGGTTCGCCGAGTATCAGGCGCAGGGCGCGCAACTGCTTGTCGCGGTCTGGCTGAAAATCGCTTTCCAGTGTGAACAACTCGGCGAGCAGGTCGGCGAGTTGCGGCAGGTCGTCCTCTTTCGCAAAGTCGATCGCAATCATGGCGTCATTTTGAAAAAGCACACCTGCACATCTTTGGGCGGGGCAGTGTAAGGTGATGAGGTCACCAGCAAGTCTGCGCCAGCCTGCACATAGGCCGCAGCATTGTCTGCCCGGATGCCGCCGGCCACCGCAAGTACCGGCTTAAGCCCGGCCCGATCCAGTGTGCTGCGGCATTCTGCAACGGATTCCGGCGAAAATTTTTCCAGCTGCAACACCTCTGCACCCGCGATGGCTGATTTTATAGC